>CAZSST010000223.1:0-2505 GCA_964609575.1 uncultured Candidatus Cloacimonas sp. | reverse complement strand
TTCGCGGCTGTATCGATGCACAAGGTGAAATGCGAAACGATTCTGACTCATCTGGCGTTCCCATGGCTCGGAAAAGGGGAGCAAGTCTTTGCTAAACATTAGCTGAAGTCCCAAGCGGTCTTCTTTGTCCAAGGGAATTCTGCCGCCAATATGCAAACTTGGGACGAAGGCCTTGGCGTCATGCAATTCTTCTTCATCTTCAAAATTCCTGCCTGTTACCTCATCACTTAAGAGAAAGCTGAAATCCGCTCCGGAATACAGTTCCCATTTCCATAGCGAGATACCCAGGCTAAGGGGAACATTCAGGTAATATCCGGTGTGATTGAAATTAACACCATTGGTGTGGTAATGATTAAACTGGAATTCACGACGCACATAATGGATTTTGGTGCTTACCTTCAACCTTTCGGAAAGGGGCAGGCCAAGTTCTATCGTGGGGGAAATGTAGGTGCGGCGCAGTTCTTCGCTTCTAAAGTAACTGGGTTTGGGATCGTGGCTATAGCTCCATCCACGCACCATTCCCAAGCCTACTCCGAAATCCACCTCTGCCGCCTGGAGAGGATGAACTATAAGTCCCAGAATTATCAGAAACAACACACTAATGGCATACCTATGTATGTATCTGTATAATAGAGTGTTAATCTTATCTGGTATAGCTAATATATTCATGGGAGCAAATAAATAGTTGTTCCGTAGTGATGTCAATCAATAATTAATTATCTTCCTCATTCCTAAAACTTATCTAACAGACTATGGACTTTCTACTTATGCAAATCGTTCAGAATGCTAATGGTGGCCTTGCAGGATAAACATACTATCGCTACACACTTATCATGTGATTCCCATGCGATTTCCAGGCATGTGCATGGGTGTGGCATGGGCATCACCCACTAAATGACTCTGCGTCATCACATTGCGGGAATCAAGCAGCAGGAGTCATTTACGCCTTCGCTTGCGACAACATTACTTTCCCATTCCAAAGGCGTAAAGGACTTATGCGTAAACATATACAATGCCTGCATGATTCCTTTAGCCCCAATAGAAAGCGGTGAATGCAAAGCTGGCAGTGGGCTAAATGACTCCTGCAATGCAAATGACCCCTGCGATCGCGGTTGGCAAAACAAGGGATACAATATAAACTAAATAATTCTGAAATTCTCCTTGACATAAACTCAATTATATTTATCTTGTCCTTAAGATTATTAAGGAGGCTAAGATGGAATTAGCTTCATGCCCGGTATGCAAGCGAGCACTGAAGATCCGGGAGTATCATTGCGAGCACTGCAAGGTCAGCTACACAGGCGATTTTGAAAATAGCTGGCTGGCAGCCTTTGATTCATCCCAGCTGGAATTTATCAAGCTCTTTCTGCTGGTTCAGGGGAACTTGAAAGAGCTTCAACAGAGGCTGGGACTTTCCTATCCCACGGTGAAAAACCGTCTGGGGGAGATCGTTAGTATTATTGCCAAGAAAAAACCTGAACCGGATAATGTTAATGACGTTCTTGCCGATTTGGAAGAAGGATTTATCAATGTGGAGGAAGCATTAAACATGATTAAACAAAGGAGAGAAAAATGACCAAGCAGTTATTTCAAAAAACCTTTGGCGAGGGGACGCTCACCAAGGTTATCGTGGAGAACAACATGGCTCCGATCATCGTGGCAGCATCGATGGACGAGCAGGTGAGTCTGGAAGGATTACTTTATCTGGACGAGCCGGAAGAGGAATTTGATTACCATGATTTCATTACAGCCGAGCAGACCGGCAACGTGCTGAAGATCACTCTGGACGAAGTAGAGAGCATGGGTAGCAGGGAAACCCGCTCTTCGCAACTAAAACTTGGCGTTCCGGAGGGCGTGTTCCTGGAAATGGAGACTGAGAATTATCCTCTGAGCATCGTGGGACTGAATAGTGAGATCAAAATACAGAGTGAAAATGCCCCGGTTTCCATAAGTAACAGCGATGGGGACAAGCATGTGGAAAGCGAAAATGGTCCGGTGCGGGTGCACAATTGCCAGGGCAACATCTATGCCAAGCTGGAAAATGGCGTGTTTTCGGCAGAAGCTCTGTCTGGAAATGGCATCCATTTGGAAAGCGAAAATGGCACCCTGAAGGTGCGCTCCGCCAGCTTTAGCATGGTGGATATGAGCACAGAAAATGGCTCCATATACTACGAAACACAGCCTGTGGAAGCAGGTGAATTCAAGTTCGAAACCGAAAACGGTAGTGTGCATCTGGTACTGCCTATAGATTTTGATTTTGAGCTGAGCGCAAAAACAGAATCAGGTCAGATCAAATCACGTTTGGATCTTCCCATGAATTACGAAGATGAAGCTTACACTTTGGTAAGCGGTAGCGGCAGCACCAAAATCAGCATCGAAACCGAGAATGGAGCCATCAAGCTGAGCAACGATAGTCACCTGAACATGGGCTTCATAAAAGAAAAAATGGAGCAGTTGAAGGAAGCCATGGGCAAGGCCAATACCAGCGAAGAAAAGGAAAAGGTG
>CAZSST010000222.1:0-2507 GCA_964609575.1 uncultured Candidatus Cloacimonas sp. | reverse complement strand
GCAAGGTATCCGATGGAGATAGAGATAAAGTACTAGTACAGAAATTGCTTATTAAATAACCAAATATATGGAGGAAAAGATGAAGTCTCTTGTTTTATCTTTAATTATGCTCTGTATGGCTTTTTTCCTTTTTGCAGAGTACGTACCACAAACCCTAATATTCAGTTCTGTCGACCAGATTGAAACAATCACTCAATATTCTGATTCGCTTTATACGGATCATACTTCTACTATTTGGTACTGTATCGTGTAAAGATTGGTTTACCCCTGAGATTCTAATTGACGCCATATCCCCTTGTTGTTTTTAATACCTGCACAGGAGATCAGATGGAATATCAACGTACCGGAAAGTACTTCGCCCAAGTGGCGGGAAGCCTTGAGCCACATGCCAAAGCGGAATTGGAAAGCCTGGGAGCAAAAATCACTCAGGAAGTACCAAGAGGCTTGCGTTTCAGTTGCAACCAGGCCACCCTCTATCGCATTATCTACACCTCACGTTTGGCGCAGCGGATTCTTGCCCCGCTCATCAGCTTCAAATGTCACAGCGAGAAGTATTTGTATGATCAGGCGAGGCAGGGGATAACGTGGACAGAATTGTTTTCTCCTGATCAAAGCTTTGGCATCGAAAGCAACGTAAGTGCCAGCAAGATAAGCCATTCCCTTTATGCAGGGCAGCTTGTTAAAGATGCCATTTGTGACGTGTTTCGCGATAAATATCAGCAGCGTCCCGATTTCAAGGCCAGCGGTGCAGATATCAATTTCAATTTGCATATCCGCGAAAACTGGGCGACGATTTCCCTGGATTTAACGGGCAGCATGCATAAGCGCGGCTATCGTGTACAAAGCACCGATGCGCCCTTGCAGGAAACCCTGGCTGCAGCAATCGTGATGCTCTCAGGTTGGGATGGATCGCGTCCCCTGCATGATCCCATGTGTGGCTCGGGAACCATTCTGGCAGAAGCCTTGATGCGCTATTGCCATATTCCCGCAGCGTACCTTAGATCCAATAAAGAAATACGGTTTTTGCCTGATTTTGATCCCGCGCTGTGGGAGAGAACTGTTTCATGCGCCAATGCCAGGATAAAACCCCTGCCCCAAGGCCTTGTCAGCGGTTCGGACATTCGCAGCGAAGTTATTCAAGCGGCAAGAGCGAATCTGGAACGCCTTCCCGGAGCGGAAAACATCTCTCTGGAAGTGAGCGCTTTTCAATCTCTGCCACGCCAAAAGGGACGCTACATCATCACCAATCCGCCTTATGGAGTGCGGCTGGGCAATACCGCCACGGTTATCCGGCTCTATAACGATCTGGGCGATTTCCTGAAACAGAAATGCCCCGATAGCGAATCCTACATCCTTTGCGGTAACAAGGATCTGGTTCCGGAACTGCGGCTAAGAGCTCACTGGAAGAAAAGCCTGAAGAATGGCGATCTGGAAGTGAAGCTGGCGAAGGTGGTGGTCAGGTGAGAGCGCTTCGCGCAAGTGAGACCTGCGGAAGTGAGACAGCTGCGCTGAAGTGAGACCGGAGGAAGTGAGAGCGCTTCGCGCAAGTGAGACCTGCGGCAATGTGAGAGCTGGGCTGTGAGATTTTCAATGTGAGAGCGTGGCTGTGAAAAAGGAGCTATCCCCTTCAGGGGACTTTCCACCATAGGCAGTGGATTCATCCACCGTATTTAGCGCATCACCGTAAACCCTATCCCTGAAAGGGATTATCCACCATCTCCGGCGGTTTCAACCGCTGGCATCCCAAGTCCTTTTTCAGGAGATGCCCATGCGATGCCCGGGCAATCGCCCGGTGATCGCCTGGGCATCGCATGTTCAGCGCTTTCCAAAGCGCCGTAAAGTCAAGGGGGTGAAGGGTAGCGGCGCTTTCCAAAGCTCCGTAAAGTAGAGGGGGTGATGTGGATAAAAGCATATCCAGGAAGATATTAGCACAGAAGATAGCCGTAGGCTTCAGCCTACATGCAGATGGTAGATGCAAAACGTCTTAAATCAGTCCCCCCCTCTTTCTCCATCAGGCAGAGACAACTTCTCTGCCTGATGGAGAGAGTGGTTTAGTTAGAAGCATGCACTTGCCACCCCATCCCGTGGGCTGAAGCCACACGGCTATCGTGTAGATGAATTATGCTGCACTTACGATGCGCATTATTTTAGATAGCAATATCGCATCCTAGAATCCCAAACGAGCCCCTTCGGGACGCAGGCTGTCGATAAAGCACAGTGCTCTGTTTTTTTCTCCTCCCGTCTTGCCAGCGCAGGATGGCATCCAGTTCTTTTAAAATACTGTGGTATAAGCTTCTGGATTCCAGCCTACGCTGGAATGACGGAGGGTGTTTTTGCACGATATTGGTATTTTCTGGCCTTTGTCAACACTCTGAACCCCGTCAGGGGTGAAATACTATAGCCTGGGGTGAAGCGAAGCGGAACCCCAGGATGAGTATGTAAAGATACAAAGCCCCTTGTGGGCGACACAAGATTTTTAATACATGATGATCCGTTACCTGTGTCAC
>CAZSST010000221.1:0-2507 GCA_964609575.1 uncultured Candidatus Cloacimonas sp. | reverse complement strand
CGAAAATGAGCCCCTGGCTCCAGTGTATAGCGCTATGAAATAGGGTCCATACGCCCCTTTTATCTCGCCTTTGCCATCGCCGAAATCATGGGTCCAGGCGCTGGCATCCTTAATGTAATTCACTTCATAGTGCCCTTCGGGAGTGGCATTATCGCCTTCTTTGGCCTTATCGGCAGGATTCTTGCCCAGGGCCACAGTGTAGCTTGCCAGCAATTCACCATTTCGAAAGTGCTGCAACCGGTGCTTGCTTTTGGTGATCAGGAGGTAATCACCCTTGCTGATATTGCGGGGAAGCCTTTTGGCATGGCTTTCATCGGGACTGCGCTGCAGAGTATCAATTTTCACCGGAGCTTCCACTTTCACGATCTTCACGGAGCTGCTGTCGGACTGAGGAACGGGTAGGGGTGGCTTTTTAACGGGGTTGTGGGGGCGGTTAAAATACCAATACCAGGCCACAAGGAGTGCCAGAATTATCACTAAAATAACGATTAAACAGGAGGTGCCCCTGTTTTTTCGATGGCGCAGCAGGTGTCCATTACGGTCTTTTATATCCATTTATTCTCTCCCGGAAAGCGATGGAACAAGGCTTTGGGCCATGGGAACTTTTGTCAACTGCAAAAGCAGAAAACATCGTTCCATGATAGAAAAACCTTGAATGAGACAGCCAAGGCTTTGATAATATCCCAGGTGCCTGCCTGTATTACAATCCTAACCTTCAAAGATATAATTCTTGACATTTATTTCTCATCAATTTACCTTGCACTTACTGTTTTATTAGCCTGTCCGCATCTCTGATAGTTACCTGTTTAGGGGCTGCCAGCTACGGCAAAGGGAACGATTATTACCCAGGGAGGTATTGGTGAAACGCCTGATAGTAAGTATAGTCTTGTTAATACTGGTTGGCATTGCGGCTGCGGGATTGGTAAATATAGATACCGCTGCGGCTATAGGCTCCGGCTATTTTGGTTTTAGAAGCGGTGTGCAACACGCCGAATATGAAATAGATGCATACTTTGGTGGTGGCTCTACCAATCCTGATTTGTACATAATGCGTTTCCAGCCTCAGGGTTTTGTATTGCTGGCAGCAGAAGCGCAGGCCACTCCTATCCTGGGTTATGACCTGGCCAGTGTTTTTCCCGAAGGTGAGCTCCCTGCGCATATTTCCTGGTATCTTCAGCAGTATTCTCTTAGCATTCAGGAGATCCGCAATCATCCCGAATGGGCTATCGACCCGCAATGGGAAGCTTTGTTGCAGGAGGATTATTCCGCATATCAAGTTACCCGGAATGTGGCTCCAATCCTAACCACTACCTGGGATCAGGATTGGCCCTATAACTCTATGTGTCCTCCGAATGGCAGTGGCCCTGGGGGACATGTAGTAACAGGATGCGTAGCCACGGCCATGGGACAGGTGATGAAGAGATGGAATCAACCTGTACACGGAACCGGATCGCATTCCTATAATTGCCCCGGATATGGCAATCAGAGTGCCAATTTCGGTGCCACCACCTATAACTGGGACGCCATGCCAAATAGTACGACCACGGTAAATACCGCCATTTCCACCTTGCTGTACCACTGTGGCGTAGCTGTGGATACGCAATATTCACCCACTGGTAGCGGAGCTTATCCTGAGGATGTATTATTTGCGCTGGAGCATTACTTCGGTTATCACACCGCTGCGGAATTGCTAAATGCTTCTGCTTACAATGCCAGCACCTGGGCAACCATGCTCCGGGGTGATCTGAATCTGGGGCGTCCGGTATATTACGGCGGAACAAGTACCACGGTAGGGCATGCCTTTGTGCTGGATGGATATTCGGGAACTAACTATTTTCACGTTAATTGGGGCTGGGGCGGACTGTATGACGGGTATTTCTACCTGAATAACCTTAATCCCGGCTCGGAAAGTTTCAATCTGAATCAAAGAGCCATTATGCATATTTATCATCCGGCCGTGCCCTATCACGACCTGGCATGCACTTCCCTTACCGGTCCGAATTCCGGCTGGGTGAACCTTCCTTACACTTTTACAGCCTCGGTTACCAATGAGGGCATGGTTACCCAAACTGCATATTCAGTAAGGCTGATGCGGGATGGGGGAATCTTACTGGACTCTGTGGCAGGTACAGCGCTTATCTCAAGTGCCACCAGAACATTTGAGCTAAGCTGGACGCCGCCTGCAGCAGGTAACTATAGTTTATATGCGGAAGTGCTGCTAGCCCCCGATACCAATCCCGATAATGATATCAGCCCCACCCTGGATTTCTGCAGCACCATTCAGGATACCGATCCCCCCACGAATGTTACCGCCACGGATATGGGCAACACGTCCGTAAACATCTCCTGGACTGCTCCATCTGCCAGGCCGGATCTACCCTCAAGGGTACTGCTGGGATATCGGGTATGGCGGCTCTTCTCCGAAAACCAATCTGATGAATCCACCTGGATAGGCCTGACTCCCAATCCTCTTACGGTATGCACCTATACAGACACAGATTTCTACT
>CAZSST010000220.1:0-2540 GCA_964609575.1 uncultured Candidatus Cloacimonas sp. | reverse complement strand
CATTCAACATTTCCCAGGGTGTAATAGTTACAGCCAAACTGGGGCTGATGTCGTTTGCCGGAACCGTATCTCCTGGCAATGCTACTTCGGCATAGAGATTGGCAGTCCCCAGGTAGATGGCATCCGGGGTCCAATTAAACGTATGGGTAGTGGAGGCATATCCTCCTAAAGCCGGCATTGCGAAAGAAGCCAGGGTTGCTTCGGGAGATTGACATTTCAGATACACAGTGTAGCCGCTCTGCAAGGCAAAGCCATTGTTTTGGATGCCGACTGTGTAATCATAAGGCCTGGCGATAGCGATAGCGGAAGGTCCTGTGATGGAGGTGGCGGCAATATCCAGATTGCTTGATGTATATAGCGGTGGGCCAAACACATCATCCAACCAGATTCCGTTTTCATTGTTTCCGCGATAACGAATGGCAAGATAGATCATGGCACCGCCAAAAGAATCCAGATTATAGTTGGGGCTGAATACCTGAAGATCTGGGATGCTAGAGCTTCCTATCGCAGTAAATGAAGCGGGTTGAGTGTCTGTGGTGGAAACGAGCACTTCGAATTCTTCGGGATAGTTTGAATAGATTTTACGCAGTGAAAACCGGAAATTGTCTGGAACAATCTCGCTTCCACCCATTCTGGGACTGATCAGCCAATCATCATTCTGGCGGGAGGGCTCTGCAAAGATGCAAGCCGAAACTGCCCCTGTGATGACATTGATGTTGCTCACTGACCAGCTCTTTGTGCCTCCATCCAGATTGAGGACAGTCCATCCACCCGGTATGGCTCCGGATTCAAAACCTTCAGTCAAAGCACCCTCAGGCAGGGTGACAAATGAATACACGGCATTGTTTGAGGAGTGCTCACCCTGAGCTTCGGCTATAACTGACCAATAATAGGTAGTAGATGGCTGCAGTCTGGACGCTTCCGGCAAGGTAAAGCTGGTGGCCGGTGCCTCAACCACTGCGCTGAGATTGTCCAGCGTGGGAGGATTGACGGTGCTGACGCAAAGTTTGTATGAACTGGGCGGAATACCGGCGGATGGTGCTGTCCAGCTAAAGCTTGTCATGGTGTTCACAAAGGTGGCTTGATCGAGCGGTAAATTCAGAGTGACCGGATTGGGAGCTGTGACGCTGAGTTTCACATCATCCAGGGCGAGATAGTTTGTGCTACCGCCAATGTATCCCTTGATCCCCAGATAATAGGTTCCGGAACCGGAGGGAGTGAAGCTGCCGGCTATCCGCTTGTACTCACTCGTATCAAGGAAGGTGGGATCGGCAATGCTATTGGTCATGGCAACAATAGTTGGATCAGTGCCGTAATAAATCCCCATCTGGGCATAGTTTGGATTTGTTGATTGTTGACGGGCATAGAGCTCAACATCATAAGTGCGCGAACCAACCAACGTGATGGGATGGAACAACCAGGATACTGCCGTCGCTCCGTCTGAATGGAATAGATAGACGTTGAACTCGCCGGTTCTGGGTTCCAAGCTTCCAGAATAGGTTGAATTTGCAGTCCAGGGGCTGGATCCAGTTTCCATGGCCAGAGTCCACTCCGAGATATTGGAGGTGCCGTCGATGCATCCTAACTCAAAGCTCTCCGTAACAAATTGGTCTCTTTGGATATGGAAGCTCTGGGTGGCTGGAGCAGGGCTGGCTGTGCCCGCCAAAGAATAGGCCACGACAGTCCAATACCAGTTTTCTCCATAGCTGAAGCCAAACCCAGCCTCTGCCACAGGATTGATGGATACGCTGGTGAGGTTGGTGATAGTGTGTTGGCCGGGATATCCGATATTGAAGATTTGCGCGGGATCATCTTTGACCAGATAGATGGTGTAATGGTCCGGCACAAGACCAACTGGATTGGGAGACCAGACGAGGCTGAAGCCGTCCTTGTTCACTCCATAAGCATTATTGGATGGAGACACTAAAACAGGGCTTTTGATCTGGGAGGCATATCTCCAGGCCAGATCGGGATAACCGCTGTTATCCAGAGGGCTGAGATTCCAATAGTCGTTGCTGCCATTAGTAGTCTCTACTGTAAAATCCCATCCGGTGAAAGTGGACTGGGTCTTCATCTGAGCGGTGGTCTTGCCTGTCCCGCCATAAGAAGTTGCCTGTCCGCTGGTCTGGGTATCCCAGTAAGAGCTGATAACGCTTCCGCCACTGTAACCAAGCAAACCACCTTTTTGTCCTCCGGAAACCGTCCCGGTAGAATAGCTATTGATGATCGATCCGGTTGCACCTTGATTGCCCACCACACCGCCAATAAAGTGCGCTCCGATGACGTTTGCATGGGAATAGCTGTTATTGATGCTTCCCTGGTTTTGACCCACCAGTCCGCCATTGGAATTCTGATTGCTGCTTATGCTCCCTGAAGAGAAGCTTCTGTTGATGGTTCCATCATTCCAGCCTACCAATCCACCACACCAGGTGCTTCCGGTTATTGTGCCGGTGGAACTGCAGTTAGTGATAGCAGCGCCGGTTTCGTTTCTGCCTGCGATGCCACCCAGGCAGGTCGCTGTAACGCCGGCGCCGGATCTC
>CAZSST010000219.1:0-2593 GCA_964609575.1 uncultured Candidatus Cloacimonas sp. | reverse complement strand
ATGGAAGATGGCGTGCTGCGCCTCACCATCCCGAAAAAGGAACCCTCACCCAAACAAGAAATTACCATCGAATAAGCACCGACATTAAGTACTGATCAACCGGGAATTGCCCCAACGCAGTTCCCGGTTTTATTTTACCCTCATTATTCCTGCGTTTGCAGCTACTTACCAAATAGATGCCCATGCGATGCCCATGTGACGCCCATGCAAATGCCCGGTGGTCGCATGGGCATCGCTTCGTTTAGGAAATCAGGCGTCCTCGCCGGATAGGAGTAGCCGGGGTTCCCGACGGACTAATTGCTGGCTGTTGGAGATAGACGTTAGCCGTAGGCTTCAACCTCCGGGAAGATGATAGATATTAAACGTATTAATACAGCCCTCCTCCCTCTCCATCAGGCAGAGACAGCGTCTCTGCCTGATGGAGAGGGAGGAGATTTAGTTAGAAGGATACAATTGCCACCCCATCCCGTGGGCTGAAGCCGCACGGCTAACGTGTAGATGAATGATAATATTGTTGAGTCTGGTCTCAATATTGCAAGGAAAGATCATGGGAACAAACGACATGCTCACAAAATGATGCTGGTGAAGTATGAAGCTTGGTTCCGGGCTTCGGTTTATTGCCGGAGCCCGGAACATCAAAGGATACTCCTATGATTCGCAACATTATGGCAATGGTGTTTTCGGTGCTGATGTTATCAGCCTATTGTACAGAAGTAGGTGGACACATCACCCAAAATACCACTTGGACTCCGGAGAACAGCCCTTATGTTATTACTTCGTTCCTATATATAGACAATCAGGTTACGCTTACCATCCTTCCGGGTACCCAGGTCAGGTGTAGTGGAGCCGATAAAAGCAGCATTTATTCCTTCATGTGGAGTGGAAACAACCAACCGATATCAAAAATGATCATTGTTAATGGCAGGATCAATGCTATTGGCACACCGGATCAACCTATCACCTTCGATAAGTACCAGGATGATGTTGATTACCGTTGGGGTGGCATCTATATGAGCCCCGGAGCGCAGGTTTCCAGTTTTGAATACTGTGAGTTCCGTAATGCCTTTTTCTGTGACTATATCCCCGGAGATTGGTCTTTGGCAGCGATAGACTTTCATAATGGGATCATCAATGTGCGAAGCTGCGTATTTGAAAATAACCTTAATGCGATCCGAACTGGATATCTTCAATCTGACATCTTACTATATGACTGTAAGTTTATATCCATCGACGACACATATCCCACTCCCTTTGGTTTAACGGGATTTATTGGCTTCAGTGCTGCTCCGCAACCGGAACCTGATGAGCATTACAAGGTAACAATAGCTAAATGCATATTCCGGGGTGCTGCAAGTATGGGACCGGTTGGTTACTATATGGATGTATTATTTTTAAACAATGTAACCGATAATTTCCTATCACGAAATGAACAATCCCAGGAACAGAGATCAGAATACGGATCAATGTGTTCCTACGGTAATATCAGCTATTATGGAAGCCGTGGATGGGGTTGCACTTCTGCAGCAGGTGATACCGTGTATGCTCGCCGGAACAGATTGATTAAACCTGTTAATGCCAATCCGGGTAATCGTCCCCTACGAATTTCTTCAGACGGATATGGCACCAACTACGTATCGGATAACTATTTGCATGGCTGTGTTCAAGTATACACAATGCAGACCAATGCAACCACTAACTATATGTATAACAATATTATAGAGCACAATTATTGGAGTGCCGCCGTGTTTTTCGAGAATATAAATCCATCTTTAACGGGTGGGCAATTAAGGTTTTACAATAATCTTCTTATGCATATTGGAAATGATGACACTTATATAGCATCAATTCATTACACGTCACCTTATATTTTTAATAACACCTTTATAAAGTACAATACCCTGCATTATTCATTAGGCAACTATCAAACAACATACGCCAATAACATTGTAGATGTTTCCTATAGTTTGGGATTTTATGAAGGGTTAGCCCCACAATTGATAAATAATTGCCTTAGCATTCCCATACCGCCCGAGTCAGATATTATCGGTGAAGGTAATATAGTAGCGGATCCGTTGTTCGCTGATACGTTAAATGCCAATTACAGTTTAACTGCCAATTCGCCCTGCATAGATGCAGGTGCTTTCCGTCCTGATTTGCCTGATTTTGATATCAGGTATTATCGCAGAATAACCCCCGGTTCGCCAGGGGACTCTTTGGTAGTGGATATCGGAGCTTATGAATTCAATTCGCAGTATATTGGCGGACTGCGGGGCATGGTATTTGATGCCATCAGCGGGGAGATGATCGATTGCGCGAAGATAGAGATAAGCCAGAAACTGCCTGAATTCAGCGATACCCTTGGCAGTTTTGTTTATCCCACAGGGCCCGGAGTATTTACAGTGCATGCCAGCCGTTGGGATTATGAGGATCAGGTAATTGATAATGTGGCTGTAAACGAAGGCGATGAAATACTTGTTGCCATTCCGATGTATCCTACCGGTACTGCTGTGGAAGACAATACCACACCATCAATCGTGCCAAAAACCCTCCGCAATTATCCCAATCCCTTCAATCCGGAGACCACGATCAGCTT
>CAZSST010000218.1:0-2647 GCA_964609575.1 uncultured Candidatus Cloacimonas sp. | reverse complement strand
AAAGCGGTAGATATAAACTCCCGGGGCACAGGACTGGTTCTGCATGTCCTTTCCCTGCCAGGCCACCTTGTGGGAACCAGCATTATAGAGCCGTGAAAATACCTTTTGGCCCCTCAGATTGTAGATACTGAGGTAACCGCTATGCCCTTCCTTCACTTCCAGATCGATACAGGTTTGCTGTTTAAATGGATTGGGATAGGCAGCGCCAAGGCTGAAAACCTGGGGCAGCAATTCCGTTTCGGATTCCTCCAGCGTTACATAGGCAGGCCCAAATAACGTGGCATGACTGTGATACTGCGCTTCCAGCCAGTAATAATACGCCCCTGGAATCTCCACTTCACTGTCACTGAAGCTATAATACTCCGGCTCGGGACTATTCTGCGCCGGAATCAGCACCGGAGTAAGCATTTGTGCCACAGCGGGATCATTTGCTTCAGCACGGTAAATCCGATAGCCCAGCAGCGGCACATCGCCCAGCCAGGTCCAGGAAAGCATCACACCCCCGCTCTGAATCTGCGCACCAAAGAAATCAGTTAATTCCACGGGCAGCGTATTTTCGTCCCTTCCTACCAACAAATAGGCATCGGATTTGGCGCCAAAGCCAAGCTGGGGCAAAGCAAGCTGAGCCGTTCCACTTTCCACGGTAAAGGGATTTCCATAAGCAGGAATCCAACTTCCGCTTTGATACACATACACATTCCAGATGCCGGTGCCCAGCTCCAGATTGATATTGGCATTACCGCTATCAGCTTTCAGCCTAAGGGCATAGGCCTCCGCGCTGCCAAAGCCATCCGGAGCAGCAGGCAGGGTGGGATCGGTAGGTTCCATTTCCTGATACAGCATATAGGGAGAAGTATTGCCACTGATAAGCGTAAAGGGCGCAGTCCCCTTCCAGGGACTTCCCGGAGCGATGCAACTGTAGCTTTGGATATCGGACCACGCCGAAGCCATTCTACTGCCATCGATTGCCTGCACGCAGTAGTAATACGTTCCGCTGGGGATATTCCATAAGGCCAGTTGGTTGGAAAGCTTTCCCGCCAGGGGCAGATAGGAATAGCCGGTTTCATAATCTGAACCGGGGCTGATAACGTTAAAAGCGCCCGGAGCGGTTCCCATCATCATTCTGTAACCAAGCGAATTGCCGTGGGTTTCCGCATCCGTGGCACCAGACCAGCTAAAGGTAAGCTGTTCCTCCACGCTGAAGTTTAGCTGCGTGGGCGGGGTGGGAATGGCATTAGCCATGGGAGCATTGTTTTCAGAAAGCTCACTTACCTCTTCCTGATAGCCATCTATCCATCCGGCGTAAAAGATATCCAGATCACCATCAGCATCATAATCCACCATGGTTACATCGCCATTGGTAAGGTTATTCAGGTTTGAGATGGGATAATAAACATGCTCGTAAATACCAAGTGCCACATTATGATACACAGCTCCCTCGTAGTCGCTGCCATTATAGCCACGCATCAACAGATCGGGGCTGCCATCCAGATTCAGATCACCCCAAGTGGCTGCAGCGTGATCCAGATGGGGAAGATTGTGCATCAGGCTATTAAAACTCAGCCCGGCATTATTCAGGTAAATGTAAGTGCGGGGAGCGCTGCCGTTATAGCCGGACAGCAAAAAGTCGGGATAGCCGTCGTTGTTCAGATCAGTCCATTCCCAATTGCTATGATTTAGTGGGGGCAAGTTTATGCCACTGTCGGAAAAGGTGCCCCGGGTATTCTTGAAAATCTTGGTGGTACGCCAGGGAGCGCTATTGGTTTCACCGCTGATGCTGATATCCAGATCGCCGTCCAGATCATAATCCACCCATTTGGCTGCGCCATATTTCACTTGCGGCAGGGGATGGGTGATATTCACAAAGTTACTGATGCCGTCATTACGCAAAATCCGGGTGTAGGCAGTTATATTTACCCCTCCACACAGCAGAATGTCCTCATCGCCATCGCCATCATAATCGCCAATGTCCAGGGAACCATTTTCCAGTCCCAATGGGGAGGAGAAGGCAATACTAAAGACGTAATTGCCATTATTGCGATAAACCTGCAGGGCATTGCTGGCTGCACCGGTATAGCCCATAATTACAAAGTCCATCCAGCCGTCGCGGTCAAAATCTGCCCAGGCAGTTCTGGCCAATTGATAGGGCAGGAAACCCGCACTGAGATCGGTAAAACTGCCCAGACCATCGCTCAAATACAGCCGATTGATGAGATTTGCGGGCATGTAATCTTCCTCTCCACCAAGCAGCAGGTCATAAATTCCATCTTTATCCAGATCAGCCCAGGATATGAACGATCCGGCAAGATCGGGTAGATTGGTATCCACCAGCGTGTATTGACTGAACAGCATTGTGCAGCACAGCATCGCACACAGTAAAACTACAGGTTTCATATCAGATACTCCTGTTGCCGTAAATTAGCTCAAAAGAAGAGATCATAAGCAACAGAGAAGCTAAGTTTGCAATTTTTATGCCAATAGCTAAACTATTAGCGCCGTGGTATAGAGGGATAATTTGCCCAGTACTATCTTGATGCCCATGTGATGCCCATGTGATGCCCATGCAAATGCCCGGGGATCGCATGGAAATGAAGGCTCTCTTTCAAACTTAGTGGGTAGTATTGGCAAACTGAAGGAATGGAGTTCA
>CAZSST010000217.1:0-2652 GCA_964609575.1 uncultured Candidatus Cloacimonas sp. | reverse complement strand
AACCCAAAAAAAGCATTGACGCTATTCCCTATCAAAAAAAGGTGTAGCATAAGGTGAAACATTAGAAATATGGAAAGAATCATCATCGCTATCGATGGCCCTGCCGCCTCAGGTAAAAGCACTACTGCCAAGCTTTTGGCCAAAAAGCTGGATTATACCTACCTGGATACAGGCGCTATGTATCGTGCCTGCGCTTTGCAGGCCATGCGGCAAGGCATTGCTCTGGAAGATCGCGCTGCCATTTCCGCGATGATGGATACCCTTGAAATCAAGATCGAGCAAGGCACAGAGGGTAATTTAATCTATCTTTCCGGCGAAGATATCAGCGCTGCCATTCGCACTCCCGAAGTTTCAAATATGGCCTCAGCCATTTCTGCCATTCCCGAAGTCCGCATCAAGATGGTGGAGCTCCAGCGCAGGCTGGGAGAAGCCGGAGGCGTGATTCTGGATGGCAGGGATATTGGCACCGTGGTTTTCCCCAATGCGCAGTGTAAGTTCTTTCTGGTGGCCGATATCAAAGCCCGTGCTATGCGTCGCTTTCTGGAGCTGCAAGCCAAAGGCATGGAAGTAAGCCTGGAACAGATCACTATGGATCTTGAAGCCCGGGACAAGGCAGATTCCTCCCGTGCCATGGCACCCCTCAAACCCGCGCCGGATGCCATCATTGTCGATACCGGCAAGCTGAGCATCAAAGGCCAGGTAAACAAGCTGTGGAAGATCATCCGCGCCAAGCTGGAGGAGCTGTGATCATCAGGCTTTCCCGCTTTTCCGGATATTGCTTTGGCGTGAAAAGAGCGGTGACCATGGCGCTCGAAGCCCAGAAAGAAAATGGCGAAGTATTTACGGTGGGGGAATTGATCCACAATCCTGCCACGGTGCAAGGTCTGGAAGAACGGGGGATCAAGGTTGCCGATGATCCCGCAGCCTTGAAGCATCAGACCGTGATCATTCGTTCCCATGGCATCCCCAAAAGTGAACTGGAATTGCTGGATGCAAATCATAACGCCATCATCGATGCCACCTGCCCCTATGTGAAGCGTACTCATGAGATTATACGCAACATGGTGGAGGAAGGCTATCCCGTTTGGATCATGGGCGATATCGATCATCCCGAAGTGCAGGGGATGCTGTCTTATGGCAATGCCAAAACCAAAGTGATCGCACCCGGAGCCAAGCCCGAAGCTTTATCTTCAAATCGCCTCTGTTTAATTGCCCAAACCACCAAGAAACTGAAAAACCTGGAAGAATTGGCATGCGAATTGCTTCCTAAACTGGTGGAATTGAGAGTTTTTAATACCATTTGCCTGGCAACCAGTCAACGCCAGGAAGAAGCGGTGAAACTGGCCAAGCAAAGCGACATCATGATCGTAGTGGGGGGGCATAATAGCTCCAATACCCGTTCCCTGGCAGCTTTGTGCGCTCAGTATTGCCCTACTTACCATATCGAAACTGAAGCGGAATTACCTGAACTGGAGCTGGGAGAGGATTTGCGAATCGGCATTGCGGCCGGAGCATCCACGCCCGAAGAGACCATAATAGAAGTTTTTAATAGAATCAAAGACAAAAGTGGGGATAGCCACTATGCCACAAGCATCGCGGATATTCCCTTGTTTAAGGAGGAATCATGAAAGATCATGATCAAAACCCAGTTGAACCTGAAGTTTTGGAAACAGAGCTTGGGGAAAACACGACGTCAATACCAACAATTGAAGACAACGAAGCTTCAATTGCCGCCCCCGAAGTAGAAGCCGAACCGGTAGAGCCTGAAGCAGCCCAGGAAGCCCAGGAAGCGCCTGTGCCAGAGCCAGCTCAAGAACCCGCAGCAGCCATGTCCGAGAATGAACCCGAACCTCAAAAACCCGAGGTGGAAGCGGTTCCCGAAATCACTGAACCTATAGTAACCAAGCCCCCGGTTCCGGAAGCTCCTGCCAAAGAGCTGTCTCCGGATGAAAAGGAACGCCAGGCGATGCTTTCCATGTATGAAGAATCCTTCTCCAATTTCAAGAAGGGTGAGATCATCGAAGGCACCATCGTGGATATTTCCGACAAAGAAGTACGGGTGGACATTGGATTCAAGTCCGAAGGGGTTATCCCCATTTCCGAATTCGCCTACAGCGGCGTGCCCGAAAAGAACACCGTGGTGAGAGTTTTCATCAACGAAGTGGAGAATAACGAAGGCAAACTGCTGCTCTCCAAGAAGAAAGCGGATTACACCCTGAATATCGAACGCATCAAAAACGCCTATGCCGATGGTGGAGTGCTGAATGGCTCTATCCGCCGCAGAGTGAAAGGTGGCATGATCGTGGATATTCTGGGCATCGAAGCTTTCCTCCCGGGTTCACAGATGTCCCTGAAGCCCATTCCCAATCTGGATCAATTCATTGGTAAGGAACTCAGCTTCAAGGTAGTGAATATCGACGAAGAACACCGCAATATCATCCTTTCCCGCCGTGCCGTTTTGGAAGAAGAAGCCTTGATCAAACGCGAGGAACTGCTCTCCAAGCTGCAAATAGACAGTGAACTGGACGGGGAAGTGAAGAATATAACTCAATATGGCGCCTTTATTGATCTGGGCGGGATCGATGGCCTCTTGCACCTCACCGATATGAGCTGGGGCAAGATCAATCATCCCTCCGAAATGCTGCAGATCGG
>CAZSST010000216.1:0-2662 GCA_964609575.1 uncultured Candidatus Cloacimonas sp. | reverse complement strand
AAACGGCTTCCAGCCACAACTGCCGCAAAAACAATGATCAGCAGCGAGCCAATGGCAATGAAAATTCCCAGCCGGATCTTTGTAGCTTTTGATACCATCATTACCTCACTTGCAGGAACGCTTGTGCATTAATCAAGCTTCCAGCTCCATCTTACCCGTTAACAGGCGATTACTGATTCTCACGGGTTTCTTAGCAATCAGTTCCACTCTTCCCTCGCAGATCACATCATCTCCGAAGGTGATATCACCCTTCACCTTTAGCTGCTTGCATCCGCTAAGAGAAATGGTTCCGGTGGGGAATCTGCTTTGCAGCGCATCCACACTTCCATAGTAATCATCATCCAGCGTGATCTCCGGAGCTTTCTCCAGATTACGTTTCAGGATAATCTGATATTGATCGTTCAGCTCATAGGCATCAGACCATACGGCAAGCAAATCACTGGTTTTCTTCACCGGGGCAAATCTGGAGCGGGGAACCACCAGCGCTTTGGAATTATGGAACATCCCAATGGCCGCTCCCATCGCCGTTTCCAATTGATACACCGGAACCTTGTCCACCACCTTGGGATTTACGATCAACGGTAGCAGCATCAAGCCTTCGGATGAAATCAATTGCCAGTCCAGGGCTTTGAGATCAATCCACAGATTATTGGTATTAAAATAGTTATAATATGTTATGTCCTGAAATTCACTAAGCTCATCTTCTGGACATTGGGCAATTTCCCGCAGCAGCAATTGTCCATTAATATCTTCGCTAAGATGCCCGCCTTTCTTGTCCGATTCGGTTCTTTGGCACACTTCCATCACGAAGGGAATCTTATGCTGCTCCATATATACTGGTATTCCCGTATCAACAGTGGCTCCCAAATTATCTGCATTGGATATAAAAGCATAGCGATATCCGCTGCTGATCATCTTTTCCAATAGCCCGCCCGATGCCAGAGCCGTGAAAATATCTCCATGTCCCGGAGGATTCCACATTTTTGCCTTGTCGATAGCTTCAAAGGGCTGAAGATTGTCCTGCCTGATGCGGGGAAACTTATTCTGCACAAAGGACAGCGGAAGTTCCTGTCTGCCCAGATCAGGATACTTGCCAAGGTATTCCAGGGTGTCTGCTTCTGTGTTATAGCTATTCATAAACAGCAGCAATACGTCATAACCGCTTTGTGCACGCAGGGTGAGAATTTGACGGCTGATTATATCCAGGAAATTCATGTTGCCTTTCACGGGCAGCAGGGATTTGGCCTTGGACAAGCCCATACTGGTTCCCAAGCCGCCATTTAGCTTTATCACAGCTATGTTTTTCAGCATTTTGGGATCGGCCAGGGACTCTAAATCATCATATTGCAGCAGATTTTCTTTGCCAGGAGGGGCGATTTGAGCCTTGGAAATATAGCCCTTTTCCCCTTCTTTCAGCTTCTGATAATAGGCCATAAAGGTTCTGATTACTTCATCTTTCAGGCCTTCCTGCTTCATCATCTTGGCGAAGATTGCCGGCATACTCTCTCCCTGAATTCTATTTACAAAGTTTTACTATCAAATCCTCATCCACAGAGTGGGGAAGGGTTATCATTCCTTCCTGAGCATGGGTTTGGTTCCATTGATTACTTGTGGCTATCGCGCCTTCATTTCTAGCCCAGGCACGTCGGGCTACTCCACCCATTACATCCCAGGAAAGTGCTTTTTTCACCACTTCATCTATGCGCGTACTGCCATCCAAAACGATGCCATTACCTCCATTGATGCTGCGTCCGATGCCAACTCCACCGCCATTGGAAAGCACTACCAGGGTCATACCCCTGGCCACATTTCCCGCAAAGCACTGTGTGGCCATATCGGCCATCACGTTTGAACCATCCTTGATATTGGCAGTTTCCCGGAAAGGAGAATCCGTTCCGGAAACATCATGATGATCACGTCCCAGCATCACAGGGCCGATTTCCCCTCTGCGTACCATGTCGTTAAAGCGTAAGGCCAGCCTTATTCTTCCTTCCTCATCAGCATAGAGGATGCGGGCTTTGGTTCCCACCACCAGGGCGTTTTCTTCGGCATTCACTATCCAATGGTGATTATCCCTGTCCATGGCATTGCGCTGGGGATCGATAAGCTCCGTAGCTGCGGCATCGGTTTTGCGCAAGTCTTCATCCTTGCGGCTAAGGCATACCCAGCGGAAAGGTCCATACCCATAATCAAAGCACATAGGCCCCATAATATCTTCCACGTAGGAGGGCCAGATGAAGCCGTCGTTGGTATTGCTGCCATTTCTGGCGATACTGGTTTCACCTGCTTCAAAAACTGAGGCCATAAAGCTATTGCCATAGTCCCAGAATCTGGCTCCCTTGGCACATAGGTTCTTTATCACATTAAAATGCCTTTTCAGCGAGGCGTCAACACGTTTGTTAAACTCATTCTGATTTTCTGCGATAAGCTTTCTTCCTTCCTCAAATCCGGTTCCGACAGGAGTGTAACCCCCTTCATATACGGCATGGCAGGAAGTTTGATCAGAAAGAAGCTCCGCCTTGATATTATGCTTATCCATATATTCAAGCAGTTCCACTATGTTACCATGATAAGCTATGGATAATGACTTCTTGCTAATTCTGGCTTCATCCACCCAACGGAATATCTCTGCCAGATCAGCAGATACCTTGCCAACCCAGCC
>CAZSST010000215.1:0-2695 GCA_964609575.1 uncultured Candidatus Cloacimonas sp. | reverse complement strand
AAAATAGCGGTAACAGCAAAACTAACAGCGGGCTGAATGACTCCTGCTTCAAAGGGTAAAGGACTCATGCGAAAGGTAGCATCTCAAGGCTATAAATATTAGGTTTCCATTTTTTAGGTTTCAGAAGTGCAAGAGTGGAAAGGTGGAAAGGTGTAACTCAATTTGAGCTTTTCGTGCATGCTTTCTATGTAGCCCACAAAGTCCATATCTTCCATAATGTCCAATGATAATAGATAATTACACCATTTTTGCATTTAGCGCAGCTTTCATTCTTCATTTTTCATTCTTCATTTTTTCTTCTTCATACCCTCTCCCCTCCAAGAACCAACCTGGAACCAACCTGGATCGCGATGAGGGAAGGTTCTGGGAAGAATGAAGATTGGGAATACTATGCTTTATCTCACGCATTGGCCACATAAATAGGGAGAATTCCGGATAGCTTGGGGAGGGTAAACCGTAAGCCAAAACCAGGTATTTATTTACCTTGCAGCAAGCGCAATCACTCTGAAGAAGAGGGGCGAAACAGATCCTGCATAGGTGTAGGACAGCCCCGTGGTGGTGTTCAGTTCCATCCAGGAAGATTCATCCAGCGGAGTGGGGCTAGCTTCCACTTTATATCCGGACGCGCCGTCCACCGCATTCCAGGAGAGCTGCAGGGCGCCCTGAGCAAATTGCACGCTCAGTTCCGGGGCATCCAGTCCGTTAATGCTTATGCGCACGTTATCTATGGCCCATCCGGAGGCCCAAACACCGCCGTCATTGGAATGGAAGCGGATAAAGGCCAGCTCTTCACCGGCGACAGAGGCAAGGCTTATACTTAGCGGTGTCCAGGAGCTTGCGGGGCTAAGATTGTGAATTACATTCCAAGTGGAGCCATCGGCAGATGTTTCCACTGTGGCGGTTTGGCCGTATTCACCGGTGAAATAAGAATCGAAACTGAGGGTGGGGATGTGGTTGGATTGGGAAAAGTCCATGCGGGGCATTATCAGCATATCCTGGCTGCCGTTGTGATTAGCCCCTGCGGCATCATCATTGGCTGCGGCATAAACGCTGTGATTGGGGATAACGAAGTAATCGCTGCTGAGGTTGCTGCCGGTTTTCCAGCCCAGGGACAGGGAGCTTCTGCTCCAGCCAATGGGAAGGCTGTTACTGGTGCATGATTCGAAATCTGCGAGATAAGGAAAACTATCCACCAGAGGTTCTATTTCAAACCAGAAAGGGGGAAGAACCACAGCGGAACCATCGGCGTTTATCGCTTCCACTGTCCAATACCATCTTTCGCTCAGGGCAAAGCTTAGCTGGCCTTCGCTAACGGGATTGAAACATTGATTGGTGGTTATCCAATACTGCCCGGACATAATGGCGGATTCCGAATTAGCCATATAAACTTTGTAATGCTCTGGAGTTCCACCCGTGGCAGCCGGGATCCAATTCAGGCTGAAGCCGCTTTGGGGAAGGCCTTGGACGCCATTTTGGGGATTGGTAATAGAAACCGGATGGGGAGGACCAGAGGGAATGGGGGAAAAGTGAAGCAGGATATTAGGAACACCGGCAATGCGAGAACCGGATGGAGGAGCCGCGGGATCAGGATTTGTGCTGTCGCTATAGAACATGATACTGCGGTTCTGGGTGGTGTCTGTTCCGTGGAAAAACTCGTTACTGCCATTATATCCAGCTTCGTTTTCATCGATGGCTATCAATAGGTTATCGCTGTTGTTATACGGAAAAGGATTATCCAGGGTGATGGTGATCCATCCGGGTGTGGGGGGTAGATTAACCGTTCCGGAAAAAACTGGGGAGAGATTTGCACATGGCACCCAGGCGGTATCGGAGCTGAAGCTGCTTTGCGAGGTGTGCCCCATCAGAATTGTCCAGCTATTTGAACCATTGGCATCAGCAGCGCCATTCCAGTAATACTGGATGCTGGAAATGCGCTGATTCGGGATGTTCAATTCGGATTGCAAATAGATGCTTTGCGAATAGCTGTAGCCAAAATAGGGATAAATGGGGAGGTGCAAATTCGAACTTCCCTGGCCAACAAGCACTTCGCCCAAGGGCAGGGCGTTTCCCATCAGGGGTATTTGGTATGTGGTGCGAGTTTGAGAGCTAACAATCTGCAGGGTGGCGGATTTATGTCCTTCTGATGCTGGGGTGAAGCCGATGGGAATTATCACGCTTTGATCGGCCGTTAAGGCAGCAGGAAGATTGGCTGGATCAAAGCTGAACATGGAGGCATCGGGGCCGGAGATGGAGAAATCGGAGGCATTAAGATACAGGGTGCCGGCATCGTTATTGGTGATGGTAAGGGCTTGGGGGCTGATCGCAACGTTCTGCATCACCTGGCCAAAATCGATGCTGGCAGGGGTGTAATGAAAGCTCGGATCAGTAGGGAAGGGGCGGATAAGCACATTATCGATCATCAGATCGTTATCACCATTTAGTACGGTAGATTCGCCATAAAAGGCAAAGTATTTGGTGCCGGTGAGGTTTCCTAAGGGAACAATAACGGTGCTGCCTGAAGCGGGGATGTTGTCCAATACATATTGAGAGCCGGTATTATTGTATTCACGCAGGATGGTGGGATTGGTCATTGAGGGGCTGTCGCTAATCAGAATCATGAATCTGTCATCGGGCTGAGCTCCTTGCGCAGGAGAGGTGGAGCCATTCCAGATTACAAAGCCGAGATTGAATTTCA
>CAZSST010000214.1:0-2748 GCA_964609575.1 uncultured Candidatus Cloacimonas sp. | reverse complement strand
TGCCGCGAACTGGAGGTGAAAAAGCTGCTCGCTGTGGGCACAGAGGCCCTGCGCAAGGCGACAAATCGCGAGGAGTTTACCCAGAAAATCAAGGCTGCATGTGGTCTTCAGATTCGCGTGATATCCCCTGTGCAAGAGGCTGAGCTGGCTTGGAAAGGGGTTACCGGAGGCATTAAAGCCACAGATGAAGATATCTGCCTTTTCGACAGCGGTGGAGCAAGCACGGAATTCATTCTGGGTAATACACATAAGATAAAGCAGATGAAAAGCTTAACCCTTGGTGCTGTTTCCCTCAGCCAAAGCTATCAATCAGGAAAAACGCTAAGTTCCGGCGATTTTGATAATCTTGAATCTATCATTAGTGCTGCCCTGAATCTGCCTTTTGCCTTTTCCGGAAGGCTGATTGGCTCCGGAGGCGGGGCAGTGGCCTGTGCCAAAGTGGCCTTGGGCTCGGAACGCTTTGATACAGATATCCTGGAAGGCTTTGTCCTCGGCCACGATGAACTGCAGCGGCAAATAAAGCTATACCGGAATAGCAGTATCGCCGAACGCCGTGCCATACCCGGCATGGAGCCCGAGCGTGCAGATATTATTCCCGTCTCAGCGCTGCTCTTTAGCAAGATTTTGGAGTATTTTCAGCTTCCTGGCTTCAGCATTTCCACCCGCGGTTTGCGGCATGGGATGCTGGAGGGATGGAGAGATGGAACTCTGATAACCTGATCGACCTGAATTTTGTGATAATGATTCTCTCACAGATTTCACGGATTACACAGATGATTTTGATTACTGAAGACCGTTGCACATGGCTGCAGAGCTTGTGTGACATGGAGTTTTTAGTCCCATCGGGACGAAATTTTAGATAGAAACGTGTGCCGTTCGTAATCTGAGTCCCATCGGGACGGCATTTTAGATAGAAACGTGCGCAGTACAGTCATCTTAGTCCCATCGGGACGGCATTTTAGATAGAACCTTGCGCCGTTCCGTGATTTGAGTCCCATCGGGACGACATTTTAGATAGAAACGTGCGCCGTTCAGTGATTTGAGATAAAGCTTTTCTAATCTTTACATAGTTTGGCGAGCCTATTTTTGCTCCTGTCTTGTCTGGCTTTTTTAGTAGTTCATTTATATGAGCTTTTGTTTCTACTAATATCAAGCCTGGAGAGCCTTCGATTTCTGCTTTACATACTAAATCCCAAGTTGGTGTCTTTCTGTTTTCTTCGTGTAACCACCAATTGTTTAGCTTATTGCAATACTCAATTGACCCACCTACTGGCATCATTTCCTTGTCTAATTCAATTTCTCTAGGGTTGATTAATCCTTTTGGATAATACTCGAAGTCATCGGTAAATATTATCTTTAAATCACTTACTAATTTCTGACCAATGATCTTCAACAGAGCATCCTGCAAGTTATCCTTCCCCATGCTTGTCAACAGCAAGCATCTCTGTTGACTTCCTTTCCACCCAATATCTTCCGCTTCCAAAATGGATTCTACTCTAATTGATACCATGATTCCTCCTTATTAGTATCCTTGCTTTTTCTTACATTACTTGCCCAAGGCTCCAAATCAATCAGCTTGGGCAGGATTTCTACTGGTTCTATACCCTCGATCCTCATCCTTTCTTCTCCCTACAGTGAATCCCAATACCTCAGGTCATCAATCTTATATTTGGATTGATACTCCGTTTTACGCTTCAAAATGCTATCCGTTATCGAAAGAAACGCTGTCTTGTTCTCTGCATCGACCAGGTTTAGAAGAGCATTTCTGTCCTTTTTGCTCATCAGTGCGTATCTGGTAGCAGTCGTGAAGTAATTGGATTTCCGCTTTGCATCATGTTCATCGCCTCTACGGGTGTTCACCAGCATACGACTGCTATAAACCAGGTATCCAAAACATTCCATCACCACTTTAATCATATAGCCAAGCATCTGTTTCCGCTTCATTTTCACATCATCAGCATCTTTCTTATAGATAACCTCAAACTGCTTACCGAGGCTTTCGGCAGCGGTTCGCTCCAATTCTGTGGCTGTGATCATGCGGATAATGTTCTCCCTGGCAGTTATCCGCCTCCACATATCCATTGCCTCTAAATGATCTTCATCCTTTGTGAGCATAGCCGCTAAACGCGGACTGAACAAATGCAAGGGTAAGGGGAACTCCGGTGATATAACAAAGGGGTAGTTCCCATCTGGATACAAGCGCTGGGTATTAATCTCAATCTCCCTAAGATCGCCTTCTGAATAGGCCTTTGCTGCTCTTTCGAGTACACACAATCTTGATAAACTTAATACTATCATCTTTCCATATATCCTTGTGGACATACGTGTGGTAATAGCATAATCCGTCAATAAGAATTTTCATAACTACCACAAGGCAGTTATTTTTTGGCTCTCTTTCAAACTAAGTGGGGGTAATGTAAATTACAGCCATGGCCCATATTCTTGTACAGGTGATGCCCATGCGATGCCCATGCAAATGCCCGGGGATCGCATGGGCATCGCACGATAACAGTTTAGGTAGTAATCTATTGAATCGCGCGATTGTTTAACCCACCCGGAAATGCCATCTCAGATATATGGAGGGACGATATTTCCTATAGGTCTTTGATGAGCGCATAGAGTGATAAATCTTGTGAAATAATGGATAGGAAGGTTTTAGCTTGCAGGTATCGGGGCTAAAGTGCCGTCCTCCGGACTCATTATATATACATTCCATGTTCCCAGCAATAAATTGCTGGGCTAGGGGCA
>CAZSST010000213.1:0-2777 GCA_964609575.1 uncultured Candidatus Cloacimonas sp. | reverse complement strand
TAATGAACATCGAAAAGCTTGCGGGAATTGAGCCCAAAGCCTATCTGCGCATGGAGTTTGTGCTGCTCGATTCCACAGCCCAAAACATTGTGCTTAGCTACAAAAACGAACGCTACACCGACCTGGTTGATCCTTCCATGGTATCTTTGGTGCAGGCCTTTAATGATATGATTATGGCCGAAACCAATGTTTTTGCTGCCAAGTGCAACATGTTCTTCAGTGGCATCCCCATTCCCGTTTCTCCACCTTCTGTCTCCAGCAGCCACATCGAGAGATATTACTATGAGCAAATTGCCAATAGTGCTACTCAGATAACATACGGAGAACTGCTGGTTCAAACCAAGACTGCCACCGATCAACCGATTACCTATTCCATTGAAGCATTGGACAGCCTGAATACCGTAATCACCTATGATGAATGGCAAATGAACCGTGAAGTAGCCTTAAGGCCTGGAAGATACCGCATTACCCTGGGAGATATGGATGAACTGGTAATTCCCGTGGAGATCAAAGCCAGGCAGCGCTGCGTGGTTAATCCCATTTGGAGCGAGCTGAAAGTGGTAATCATCGATGCCTCGCAAACCCGGGTACGCAGCGGTTATGACATTTGGATTCGTGATACAGAGGAGGGAATTGGCTACAAACAATACAGCGGAACGGTGTTCAGTGTGGGCGATGATGAAGTGGGAACCGCAGATAAGTTGTGGATTTTGGCTCCAAATTCTTATCTCGTTAAGCTGGGTGGTGGCTCATGGAACGATCTGCATAATTTCGCCACAGTTACCTTGGCAAAGGGTGACCGAAAAACGCTTACCATCGTAGTGGATCCCAATAGCGAAACTAACTATTTTGTGGGAGCAGGCGTTTTTGCCGATGACGATTTGGGATATGCCTCACAGCGCTTGCATAAGGGTGCCGTGCATGGCAATATCAGCCTGGCCTCAAATAACAATGTGGACAAAGAAAAACCTACCAACAGCCTTAATCTTGCCGCCCAATTTGACAATAGCATCGATACTCACAACATGATCCGCCCTTTTCATTTCACTTTGCGCAGTCTTTATGACCTGGGCATGAATCTCACTACGGGCAGCGATTTTCATTTTAATCCGGACGATTATTCCTTGAAGGCAGTGCTGATGCTTTATCCTTGGAAAAAGAAACCCCTGCTAAAGAACTTCGCTTTCTACGGACGTAGCGATCTTAGCACCCACTTTTTTGAAGAAACCACAAACTTCCCCGAGGAGAAAGACCTGGTTCTGCTTGATGTGGATGGGCAGGAAATCGATCGCTTGTTTGGAGTAACCAGCCTTAAAACCAAGAATCCCCTGTTTCCGCTAAAATTGAAAGAGGGCACCGGCATCACCTATCGCATCTACTTCGCTTCCAATAGCTGGCTTAGTTTGCGTGGCGGTTACGGCTTGCAGCAAGATTATAATAGGGATAGCTTCCGTTATAAGAACACTGATAATCTCACCGGTTTTGAATACTATCAGGAAGATGCCGACAGAAGCACCAAAGGCATTGAGAGCACTGTTATCTTATCTGCGGCCAATCTCTTAAAATTCCTGAGCGTAAATTCCACTTTGGATGTGCTTTTTCCATTAAATGCCCCGGACAAGGATTACCATCTGGAAAACGAAAATCGCATTAACTTACGCATCTTTCGCAACATTTCTTTGGACATAAAGCTGAATATCACCTATGATAAGCAGATCAAACCCTGGGTGGTGTACGATACCAGTTCCTTTTTGCGCTTATCTCTTTACTATTGAGGTTTGATGTCCTGCAAGCTTACTAATGGCACTCTCTATCTGGAAGGAAGCTTAAACGCCCAAACCGTTCCCGAACTGGCAGAACACGCTGCCAGGCTGATCAGGCATGAACGCGTTTCCATGATAGACTTAGAACAAGTGCAGGGTATTGATAGTGCCGGAGTTGCCTTTTTGGATGAGCTTCAGCAGAAACTGGGTCAGGATAGCATATTGCTCATCAAGGGGGCAAGCCTCGAAGTGCAGGGAGTTATCGACACCTTTTCCACCTTGAAACTAAGCCGCAAGGTTCCGGAAAGGGGGATTGGATTCTTTGAGAGTATAGGTGATGCCATCATCGTTGCTTACTCTCAATTAAAAGAAATGCTTATCCTCAGTTCGGAAGTTTTTTACTGGGCTTTGGTGGGAGCTTTTAACCGCAAAGGCGAAAGAAAAGGCTCATTTGTACAGCAGGCCTTTGGTCTGGGCACGCAAGCTTTACCGATTGTTGCCCTGCTTTCCTTTATCATCGGTTTCATCCTGTCCCTGCAATCCGCCATCCAGCTTAAAATCTTTGGTGCCAATGTTTTCATCGCCGAATTGATCTCTGTAACCATGGTTAATGAAATGGGGCCGATGCTAACCGCAATTATCGTGGCAGGCCGCAGTGGAAGTGCCATCGCTTCCGAAATTGCCACCATGCAGGTAACCGAAGAAATAGACGCGCTAAAGATGATGGCCCTCTCCCCCATTCGCTATGTTGTGGTTCCCAAGTTTCACGCCATGATGATCGTAATGCCTTTGTTGGTAGCCTTTAGCATCATCATCGGCATTCTGGGAGGACTCCTTATTGCTATTAGTTATCTTGATGTAAGTGCCACCACTTTCTTTCAGCGTGCCGTGGATATTGTCTCCCTAAAGGATCTGGTGATCAGCTTTGGCAAGAGTGTAGTTTTTGCCTGGGCGATTGTGATCATCGGTTCGCATTACGGCTTTCAGGTAAAAGGCGGTGCAGAAGGGGTTGGT
>CAZSST010000212.1:0-2778 GCA_964609575.1 uncultured Candidatus Cloacimonas sp. | reverse complement strand
CATGAATACGGCATCCAGTCCGCCGATATCAATCCCCAGTTCCAAAGCGTTGGGGGAAATAACGATCTGGATTTCCCCGCTGCGCAGTTTGGCTTCCACTTCCCTGCGTTCTCCAGCCAGGTAACCGCTACGGTAGCTTTTTATCAGCTCTTTGTTGCGTTCATTCACCAGGTACATGTAGAGGATTTCCACGCTACGTCGGGTCTCTGAGAACAATATGGCCTGAAGCGGCGTATTTAGAAACTGACGGGCAACAGAGCATACTTCATTGGTGCTGCTGCGTCTGATCCCCAAGGCTGGCTCCACCATGGGGGGATTGCAGATGTAAAAATGCCTTTCACCATGCGCAGAGCCATCGCTATCGATCAGCGTAACTGGTTCTTCGGCCAGGGCTTCGGCCAGTTCACGGGCATTTGCCAGAGTGGCGGAAGTGAAAATGAATTGCGGACTAGCCCCATAGACCTTGCAGATGCGCTTTAAACGGCGGATTACATTGGCTACGTGCGAACCGAATAC
Organism: uncultured Candidatus Cloacimonas sp.; assembly: GCA_964609575.1. GTDB lineage: Bacteria > Cloacimonadota > Cloacimonadia > Cloacimonadales > Cloacimonadaceae > Cloacimonas. Next base: position 2,262 of record CAZSST010000212.1, on the reverse strand, counting down.
GCCGCGGTAAATATGCACTTCGTCGATTACCACATACTTCAATTGCGGCAGGAAAGCGCTCCAGAGGCTGTGATTGGGCAATATTCCCAGGTGCAGCATATCCGGATTGCTAAAGAGCACCTGAGCTTGTTTGCGCAGCTTGCCACGCAGGTCGGCACCGGTATCGCCATCGTAGATACCGCTGTATAAGGATGGTAGGCGGGGATTCTGTTTGGCCAGGGAAAGGATTAGCTGCTGCATTTTCTTGGCCTGATCCTGGGCCAGGGCCTTGGTAGGGAAAAGCAATAGGGCTCTGCTCTGGGGACTCATCACCAATTGATTGAGGATTGCCGCTTGATATACCAAGCTTTTACCGCTGGCCACGCCGGTGCTTAGCACGATGTTTTGTCCCGCTAATACCTGCTGAAGAGCCTCGGCCTGGTGAAGGTAGGGGTGGGAAATGCCTTCGGAAGTGAATAGCTTTATCACAGGCGGAAGCAAGGGAGCAGGATAATCGGCATGTATCGCAGGCGAAGGAGGCGTAACTCTACGCGCTACAACCGTATCCCGAAAGCGTTTATCGGCTTCAAAGGCATCTATGAAATCGAGGATACCGGGATTGGACATCAGTGGAGTATCACCTGTTTCAGCACTTGGGATGTGCCATCCTGGGTGATGCGTAGAAAGTAGATCCCGGATGACAGCGGGGATTTGAGGGCATCGCTGCTGAAACTGCTTAGTTTATCCGCAGAATAAAGCTTTCTTCCCCTCAAGTCATATAGTTCCACGGAAAAAGGAGATTTGGAGTATGTTCTCAGGCAAAATGAACCTCTGGAGGGATTGGGATAACAGCTTAAGCTGGCTGTGGAGATATACTCATCCTGTGCTCCTACCCATCCCCCGGGTGAGTTTATTTCAATATCATCCACAAATAGCGCGAAAGCATCGATGGAAACGCATTGCCAGGCCAGATATACACTCTGGTTTTGATAGGCACCAAGATCGATATCATACTGCTGCCACTCATCAGGTACTTCCAGATAAGCCCCGCTGGATAAAGGATTAAAAGCGGAGGGAGCGGTGTCACCTGTGGAAATTAACACCCTTAAGCGTTCCAGGCCGTAAGCAGCAGTAGCGGATCGGGCTTTGAAAGAAAGCGCTGCAGTAGTTCCCAAACGCAGGCGAGGGCTTATAAGCCAGTCATTGTTCGGGGGGTTAAGCGCACTCATCGCCATGACCATTTTGCTGCCTGAAGCAGGGCTGACGTTACCAAGCGGAGGGTTTGTTTGACCCGGGGCAAAGCATAGCCAGCCAAAAGGTTCGCCCTCATGCGGGAAATCGGCATTATCCCAGCTCCACGAAGGGGAATTATCGAAATCGAGATTTTGCCATGTAGGAAACACGTTTGTGAAAGCAGGGATATCTTCAAATCCCTGAAACACAAGGGCATCGGGTGAACCGGGGATGGTTACGCTAACCAGATTGGAAGGCGTGCTTTCGCTGCCGGAAGGGGAAAAGGCGGTTACATAGTAATAGTATGTTTGTTCTGGCTGCAAATCCGCATCTTCATAAGCGGGATCAGGGGTATTGATAAGAGGCGCAGAATTGCGGTAGATGCAGTAGTAATGCACCATACCCAGAGTGGGAGGCTGCCAGTTCAGCTGCACAACTGGTTGGTTATAGACTGCGGTAAGATTTCGGGGAGGGGAGATATCCTCACTGGCGGTGATAAAGCTCCAGAGAGCTGAGGGATAGCTATTCCCGGAATAATGCCCTATCACCTGCCAATAATACTGGCGATTATACTGCAGCGGGTTTTGGGATTGCCACTGGCTGGCGCTGAGATTCTGGGCAATGGTGGCAAGGCTATCGAGATGAGTGCCCAATAGCAGATCAAAGCTGCTGCAGTTCGAGATCCAGCTGAAATCCGTATCGATGGCAACTTGGGTGGCATTATCCGTGGGAAGGGGCTGAACTGGGAAATAGTGCACTGCAGCAATCTCCAGGCGAAGGTTACTGCGGTGGGTTTTAAGAGTGAAACCTGAGGAAGGAAGCGCATCGGGATCGGGATTAACGGTTGCCGATTGGAACTGGATGCTGCGCTGCAAACCGCTATCTGTGCAAAGGAAGTCATCGGAACTGCTGCCGTATTCATAGCTGTTTTCATCGGCAGCAATCACCAGATTATCCGTGCCATTATAGCTAAAGGGCTGGCTTAAATTGACCAGTAGCCAGCCATTGCCTGGTAGTCCGGCGCTGAAATCGCTTTCACTAAGCATGCCA
>CAZSST010000211.1:0-2779 GCA_964609575.1 uncultured Candidatus Cloacimonas sp. | reverse complement strand
GTTTCACCATACTCCACCATCTTCAGGCTGGCTTTCTCCACCAGCTCTCTTTCCAGATAGCCTTTGTCGATAAGGTAATGGGCAAATTTGCTAAGGACTGCCATTGCTTATCCGGTGGGAGGGGAGATGGTGGCAATTTCTGCCGAAACCACGGTTAAAAATACAATCGCAATGGCCACAATGAAGCCCACGATGGTTTGGATATATTCAATTATCGCCAGCATCTTATATGTGGTTTCTGCCTCATAATAAGTAGCGATTTGCTGTGCCGATTGCAATATATTACCCGTTTCCTGGCCTGTCTTCAGGCGGGTAAGCGAGGTGCGGGTGAAAACTCCGGCAGCTTCCATGGCAGGTACAAATGCTTCGCCTTCCTTCAGCATCAGGGGGATGGTGATACGCTTGATGCGATCTTCCATCCAGGCATTGCGGCAAGCTTCGGCGGCAGTTCTGATCGTTTCGATATTATCTCCGGCTCCACCATAAATGGTGCCAAATACCCTGAAATAGATCTCTATGGAAGACTTATGGATCAGGTGTCCCACCAATGGAAGCTTAATGATGTGCTGATCACGCCAGATTTTCCCCTTCGGGGTTTGCCACCAACGCCAGATCGCAACTACAGGAATAACAAATGCCAAAGCCAATATCCACCAAAAATCCGCCAACCATTTGCTGGCATCCAGGGTCTTCATGGTCAGCGGGGGTAGGGGCATATTGTATTTTAAGAAAAGTTCTGCCGTGGCGGGGAAGATATCAATCACATAATATATGGTAGCGCCAAGGGTGGCGATTACGGCAAACATGGGGGAAATAACGGCTTTCTTGATGTTTTTTCTTATTTCCAGATCGCGCTCGATGAATTTGCAGGTGGCATCAAAAACCTCTGCCATATTACCGCTGCGGGTGGCCAAACCAAGCATGAAGGCCGGAAAGCGCCCAAAGATATGCTGAAAGCGCATAAATACTTCCTTGCCTTCCGCTCCGGATTTCAATTGACTCTCTATCTGCTGCAGGGCATCTCTGAAGGTGCGATTGGTCTGCTCTTCCGCCAGCATTTCCAATATCTTGCCAAAGCTCATCTTATCCTTCAGCATCGTGGAAGATAGCTTAATAAACATCATGATGTCGGCCAGCGAGGGCTTGATATTGATATCAAAGAGAACGGGATTGATACTGAAATTACTGTAGCCCATCTTGCGAAGCGCCGCGGCAACTTCATCTTTGCTATATGCGGATTGCCTTCCGGTAAAGGGCTTCTTGCCGCCAATATGCACTTTGTAAAGCCAGTCACGCTTCTTTTCCAGACTCGACACCCGAATCTGGTGCTTGGCTGCCAGCTTGGCAATGTGCAGCTTGGCTTCTTTCGGTGTATCCACCGTAAAGGTGCCTTGAACCAACTTCCCCTGCGGTCCGAACCCCTTGAATCTGAATTCAACCATTCTTAGGAACTCCCCTTGAAGCTCTGCCTAGTACGCTATGCAGTTAATACTACCCTGATGCCAAAAAATCAGGGCAGTATTAACCCCATACTTACTAATATTTTAGCTATGCTGGCTAACTAGGCGATATGGTTCATTCTCCTTATTAAAACAGTTACAGGGTGAGCTTCGCTATAATACCAAGATTGGTCAAGAACTTTCTTGACCAATCTTGGGTTTTTAAAAGGTTTCTATGAGGCAAGCCTCAAACCTGGATTATACGTCTGATGCCACTGCGCCAATAGTGCCGGCAGGGAAGGTAATGGTGGTGACGATCTGAGGATTCAGTCCGCCCTTCTCTGCTTTTCCTGTTCCTGTGATTTCTACTGTACCTGCTGTAGTATCAATACCACTAATAACATAAGTACCATTCTCATTGTCAATACCAACTCCAGCACCAACTGTGTCAGTAAATCCGATGAATCCTTCGATGTTAGTTTGAACCAAGTTTGTAAGTTCACCACCTGCTCCCCCTTGGGATACGGGTGTTTTGAAGAACTGCACTACTTGGGAGGCAAAGGTTTGGGCATCGGAGGCGATAGCAGCCTTATTGCTATTGTAAGCCTGGTTGTTGAACATGCTGATACCGACGGCGATAGCAACACCGACGATAATCACACTCAGTACGATTAAAAGAATCTGTTGAGTTCCCATGGTAATCTCCTTTTTGGGTTATTCTCTTTTTTTGGGTTCACACTATTTTATGCCACCCTGTGGGCAACATATATACCTAACGCAAAAGCCGTGCCAAATTCCAAATCTATCCCAAAAATTGCTTTACTCAGGATTATAAACTTTTGCTGAGAGGGCACATAAGGCACTAAAAAAATATCTCCAAAACCTCTGGCATCACTGGTAATTTCTCGTGCTAACCTGTTGTATTTACATCACAAATTGGTGCAATCGTGATGTAAATGCAGCAGTCTTACTTCTTGCTGCCGAAGTCGTATTTATTTCTTTGGATGCTTTGTCTCCAAACTATAGCCCTAATTGAGGCATTGGAGTTTAACCCGCCTACCCCAACTATTTAATATTATATATCTTATGGGCGGTTTGGACTACAAAGCCGTGCAACCGGATTCGACACGTCCTCGTGTCGAGCGGAACGTAGTTTCGCACAGATATTATACTCAAGATGTGCATAATTACTTGTCGGCTTTTGTAGTCCATGAGGCCTTGCAAGTACCTCATCAACAAGAAGTTATATTGGCCTCATGTACTCCAATAGCATTATTCAAGTTATACTCGCATATATTACAAGCGACTCCGTCGCTTTGCAAACGGGGACGTTTGCAATC
>CAZSST010000210.1:0-2799 GCA_964609575.1 uncultured Candidatus Cloacimonas sp. | reverse complement strand
TCCGCCAGCACCAATAGTGCCTGGGGATGCTGCTCCGAAAATTGCGGATTGCGGATAAATTCATCCAGGCGTTTCTCCGCATCTTTAGGCTGATTTATCTCCCGTAATATTCTAGCAATAAAGATGTGTGCTTCCGGAACATAGGTGCTTTCCGGAAAGCCTTTGATGAGATTTTCAAACTGATCTTTGGCCTGAAACGCGCTATTGCCCTTATAGTAAAGCGCTTTAGCCATCAGAAACACCGCATCATCCAGCCTGGCACCTTTTTTACCCTGTGAGATAATAATTCCACATTTCTGGATGCACTTGGTATATTCATCAATCGCCTGCGCATTAGGCCGCCCATTGGTATTCAGCGGTTTGGCCTGAGCGCTTTTGAAATAATTGCGCGCATTATACATGGTGTTATCCAAGCCACAGGCCGCAAGGGCGCTTAGGACCATTATCAGGCAAAGCAGTTTGAGCGCTTTCATAATTTTTAGGCTTTTTCCGGCCTTGTTTCTGTCAATGAATTTTTCCTATGGCCAGGTCGAGGCTGTCCGAACGGATCAGCGCGATGGCCGCATTCAAGTCCGGATAAAGGATGCGATCGCCCTTTAGGGGCTTCACTTTCTTGCGCAGCAGACCCTTGATTTTCTCCAAAGGGGGCGAGCTGGGATACTGGCGTTGATCCAAGGCAGCAGAGGCTACCAGCAGTTCTATGCCCAGCACCGAAGCCACGTTTTCCACCACCTGTTGCAGTTTGATCGCGGAAACCGAGCCCATGGACACATGATCTTCCTGATTGGCCGAAGTGGGAATGGAATCCACTGAAGCCGGATGAGACAGCACCTTATTCTCCGAAACCATCGAAGCGGCCGTCAATTGCGCGATCATAAATCCTGAATCGATGCCCGGACGGTTTGCCAAAAATGGCGATAAACCCCTGGACAAAGCAGGATTAAGCATTTGCTCCACGCGTCGCTCCGAGATCGAAGCAAGCTCACTGATAGCTATAGCCAGGGTATCCAGCGCGATTGCCAGCGGTTCTCCGTGGAAGTTTCCCCCGGAGATCACCTTTTTTTCGTCCGCAAAGATTAGCGGATTATCCGTAGCAGAATTGATCTCAATTTCCAATACACCGCGCACATAGCCCAGGGCATCACGCACTGCTCCATGCACTTGCGGCGTGCAGCGCAGACTGTAGGCATCCTGCACATTACCGCAATTCAGATGCGACTTCCTCAAGGGGCTATTGTTTAAAAACCTACGGATATTGGCTGCGGATTTCTTCTGCCCGGGATGGGGACGCAGCTTGTGCACCAGTTCATCAAAGGCCCGGGGCGTACCCAGCAAGGCATCGATGCTCATGGCACCAATCACATCGGCATAACGCGCCAGGCGTTCCGCTTCAAGGAGGCTTAGCACTCCCAAAGCCGCCATCACCTGGGTGCCGTTATTTAAGGCCAGGCCTTCCTTGGCTTCCAGCTTCACGGGCTTAACCCCCGCCAGCTTCATCGCTTTTGCTCCCGAGAGCTTATCGCCATTATAGAGCGCTTCGCCTTCCCCGATCAGCACCAAGGCCAGATGGGACAAGGGAGAAAGATCTCCACTGGCGCCAACTGAACCCCGCATCGGGATGATGGGGTGCACGCCTTTATTCAGCATGTCTATCAGCGTTTCCAGGGTTTCCAGCCTGATGCCAGAATGGCCTTTGGCAAGCACCGCAATGCGCAGCAGCATGATCGCCCGGGTTTGGGCTATGGAATAGGGTTTGCCCAGGCTGGTGGCATGGCTGCGGATGAGATTTAGCTGCAATTCCGCGATGTTTTCCTTGGGAATGGTAACCGTGCTGAATTTGCCAAAACCGGTGGTGAGGCCATAAACCGTGTCGCCATGGGCAATCACTTCGTCCACATAAGCTCGGCACTTAATTACTTTTTTGCGGCTGTCCGCACTCAGCTTAATCTTTCGGTGATCGCAGGCAACTTGCTGCACCGCTTCCAGGCTGAGGCTATTACCGTCAATGATGATATCCTGCATCTTTATCCTCTGTTCTTATAATAAATTGGGAAAGTAAATAACTAAATCAAGGGGTTTATGCATGGTTTTATAGTGGCGGATTTTGTCAAGCCGAACTGCATATCAATTCCCCACAAATGAGCACCAATGAAAGATCACAAATGGCACCAATGGCCAATATCGTGCTCTTATGCAGGCAAGCTTCATACTTCCCAGAATCTTCCTTCATCGCGATCCAGGTTGGTTCCTGGATGGTTCTGGGTTGATAAAAGTAGGGGCGACTGGTGGGTCGCCCGTATATTTGTATGCGACCAACTGGTCGCTTACTTGCTCTTTCTATTTTTTGGCAATCAGGATAGTTAAGCGCTCGATGAGCCCTAAAAGCCGGTTAGTTTGCGCTGCAGTCATCTTCGAGGTTTTCTTGGCATTATTCATCTCGATCATTTTCTTATTGATGGCAAAAACATCGCTAACCGATAGCTTGCTGCCCTTTTTCTCATAAGTTTGCACCATGGTTTCGTAAGTATCCAGCAGAGCGTCGATGGTGTTCTTATCGTCCTTACCCGCGGTTTTTCCGTTTTCCATGGCAGGGGTTTCAGCATTTGCTTCTGGCATGGCTTCGCTTTTTTGGGCAGCATCGAACTGAGAGGCCATCATTTCGATCCGCTTTTTCAGTTCGAAGTATTTTTCCTGCTGCTCTTTGCTACCCACTTCCGGGATCTTTAGCATGCTTTCGGCATCGCTGATCATCTGGCTGTATTTATCGATAATCTCGGTGGCAGCCTTGAAGGTGGAATT
>CAZSST010000209.1:0-2894 GCA_964609575.1 uncultured Candidatus Cloacimonas sp. | reverse complement strand
CTCAGTTTCAAAAATCCCAGATAAGCATCGAGAGTTTTCACACAGTCTCCTGCGCGGGGATGACGGTACCCCAGCCCACTCTATTTGAACATAAGCCAAACAGAGCGCTGAACTCAATCAATCCGGAACTTGATGCTACATATACTGTTATCGTGCGATGCCCATGCGACCCCCGGGCAATTGCCTGGGCATCGCATGGGCGTCGCGTGGAAATGAAGAGTGGAGAATTGAGAATTGACGGCGCAGTACTGCTCTCACTTCCTCCGGTCTCACTTCAGCGAAGCTGTCTCACACCGAAGGTCTCACAGCATAGCTCTCACAGCGCAACTCTCACCTACTTCTTATATCGCTCCACCCACTGCAATTCCGGTTTTTCCATGCGCGATTGCCACACATAGCGTTCAATTCTTTCGCGCAAGGTTTCATCGATACCGGCAGGAACAGGATAAAAACCGGCATTAAGGATCCGGTTCAGCAAGGTGATGGTAGCTTGGTACACGTCTTTCAGGCCATATTCATTGGTATTCTTGGCCACGTCGTCCGCGGTGTGCCCCCAAAAAAGGGCTTTTCCACCCACGCGGGCAAGATTTAGAGAGGGAATTTCATACACAGAAAAAGGCATACAGTCGCTGCTATAGATACCCAGCTTTTCGCTGAACAGCAATTTATGTTCACGGAGCACGCCGCCTGCATAGCCTTGTAATTCCTTGCTTCCCAGCACAAACATCACGTTGCGGCCAATGGGATCGCCGGCCAAATCTACATTAATAACCAGCCGCAAGCGCTGTTTGATTTCATCTTCATGAGCCTGGGCATAGGCAAAACTGCCCAGCAGTCCCATTTCTTCGCCGGAGAACCACACGATGCGCAAATCACGATCGGGATGGTGCTTACGGAAGTATTCCGCGGCTTTCATAAGGATCACGCTACCTCCGGAATTATCGCAGGCTCCATGCGAACGGGCCACGGTGTCATAATGCCCCACTAATAGGGTAAGATTGGTATCCAAGCCCTTTCCAGGGATATCCAGAATGATGTTTTGGGCTTTCTTATCTGAGGTTTTCTGGCTGATGCTGATCTTAACCTGCTTACCAGAATGGCGAAGCAGCTTTTCGGCATAGTCGTAACGAATCATCAGCGCGGGAAAGGTTTCTTTTTCCTGCAGCTTCTGGCGATGCGAATAGGAATAGGCCTTTTTATAAGGAGCGGAAATGCCGATAAAGGCTTTAACGCGGGTGTATGCAAATAGTTCGTGAAGGCGTTTGTCGCTGTGATAATAAAGCACGATTTTGCCTTCATACATACCCGGGTTTAGCATCAGCGCATCGGCATTTTCCAGAAAAACCAATTCGCCGGATATTTCGGCGGAGGAACAAAGGCCATAGGGAGTGGCTTCCCAGCTTTTATCGCCAATACTGACGGTGGCGCTGCCCGATTCGAAGCCATGAATGGTGAAGCTTTCGGTTTTGGGTTTATAGCCCAGGCTTTTCAGATAGTCCACAATCACTTTACGGCCCCTGGCTTCACCGTCGGTTCCGGCCAGGCGCTCAAAATCCAATTGCTTAAGTAAGCTATACAGAGTCATTTAACCTCCATAGGTTTAGGCAGGGATTAGGGGGGTGCTTCCTGCTTCGCAGAGCGTGTGGCTTGGCAGGATACAGGGCATGCTGCGAGGGAGAATCACCTGGCAATTGCATTTGCCGATCAGCAGTCCAATCACTTCTCCGGGCTGCATCTTTGCATCTTCATATTTGATAAGACTATCCGCATCGAAGCGAAAGCTGAGGCTGTTACCCCGAAATTCCAGCTTCAAACGGTCTTCTTCCCAGATGCTGCTGCTGTGCGGACAGCGGATTTCCACGGTGTCCAGAGCATGCTTGGAAATAACCAATTGATATGAATCCAAGGCACTTTTCACCTGTTTGATCCTTCCGGAAAGGGGAGATAGAAGGTCGTCGGAAGAGGGCACAGGAATGCGATTGCGAAAGCGGAAGCAGGCTCCCACATACAGATACCAAATAATGGCCGCCAGGCAGATTGCCCAGGAAACATAACGCAGATTAAAATATGGGATAAGGAAGCTGATCAGAAAACCGATGATCAGCAATGCCAAGGGTGGCATCTGATGCTGATACTGAAGCTTCTTGATTTGGGATAAGATTTTGGGATCGCTGAGGATATATTCGGGCACTCTACCTCCAGGGCAGCAAGCGGATGCTCACTGCCCCGATATAAAATACTGGGTGATAGTTATTTGGTGGTTCTGATCCAGGTATCGGTACGTCCCGCCAGGGAGATACCCACGAAACCACGCAGAGCGAGGGTGTTGTTATTGGTTAATTCAGCTTTGGCAGAATAGGTTTTGCCGCTCTTGGGATCGTATATCTTGCCGCCCTTATACTTGGTTTTGCCTTCAGAAGCCAGATCTCTCAGGATAACCATATCCATCAGGGGGCGTTTGGCGAGCTTTACATCGGGATTTTTGGAATCTGTTTTTGCCTTTCCGGAAGCGTCATTGGGCTCTTTCAGCCAAACGATCTTGCCTTCGTAACTGCCGTCTTTGGCACGATAGATTTCTATCTTACTGGTTCTTTCACCATTGAACCAAACGCCGGTGATGCGATCTCCCTCTTTATCGGCAAAAAGACTGAAGGGAAGCAGCACGGCGATGGCGATCATGAATAACAAAGCTTTTTTCATGTTCACTCCTTGGCTTAGATTATTCCGCAACGCTTCAAAATGAAATCCACATTGCGCAGGTAACGCTCATAAGAGAAGATATCCCTTATTTCGCTTTCGGCAAGTTTGGCAGTGATATTCTGATTGGCAAGGACGCCGCTGAGGAAGTCGCTGCCCGTTTCGATGCTGGTCATGGCTTCGCTTTGCACCAAAGC
>CAZSST010000208.1:1685-2979 GCA_964609575.1 uncultured Candidatus Cloacimonas sp. | reverse complement strand
AATGACTATGCAGGATCCCCAGGTGGCAATGATGGCAGCACAAACTTTAGCAGTTATGCGGATATTCATTTTCTAAGCCTTTCGGTAACATTTTGCTTGACTCTATTCTAGGTGAGAGCATTATTGGACCGCTGTGGGATTTTTGCAAGACACCACGGTAAAGGAGCTTACCATGCGTCCTTATCTCTTGTTGCTGCTGATAGGCATTTTTTTCGGAGCCCTGTATGCTCAGGTGCCAGAGCACGAAATAAGCGTGCCGCCGGCTCAGGTGGTGCAATCCTGGTACAATTACATGCCCAGTGGTTATTATGACCTGCCGCTAACGCAGTTTCCTTTGGCTCAGGGTGGGGGTGGCATGTTCATCTATCATGCCCGTGTTGGTCAGGCTACGGCTGTTCGGAAGATTTACACCGCATATTTTGATGGCTTGGGACAGCCGATACCGGTAAGCATGCCCTGGCAGGATGAGAATATAAACATGGGATTTCCTTCCCTGGCCTTCGATAGCACCCTAAACCGTACCCTTTATACCTGGCATGAAAATAGCGATACCGATACGGCTAATGAGGTGGTTTTTGTACATGAAAGCGATCCTATCCAGAATCCGGGGCTTTTCAGCAACCGCTTTGTGGTATTTGATCCGCCAAGCTTACCGCCCGGACACGAAAACGATGAATTCATCTGGCCAAGCATCAAAACGGGTACGTCTCCCAATCCCGGCATGCGCAGAGTCTATATCCTGGCCAGAAACTACAGCGAAACGGCTTTGGGTAGTCCGGGCACCAATGTGATGATCGCCTATGCGGATTACGATCAAAACGCGCTTAACCTAAACCAGAATCTGATCTGGAGCTACACTTCCATTCCGCAATTAGACGCCTGGCAGTACAACACCGGAGACATCTGGCGAAGGTTTTTTGGCTCATTTGCCGTGGGTGACGATGGCAAAATATATTATGCGGGATATCATACCGCCAATGATGAAAACACCAATGAACCCATTAACGAACCGGAGCTGGATGTATTTGTATGCGATAACTATGGCGCCGGAACCTGGCAGCACTATGCTTACAGCAGCAGAATCCCCTCTTACAATCCCTGGGATCCTTTTCAGATGAGACATGCTTTTTACTATCAGGATCCGCCGGTGGCAATTCCGGATGCAGAAATCTATCATGAAATCGTTTATTCCACCCACAATAACCTGCTGATCGACGCTGCGGGCAAACTGCATTTTCCGGGGGTATGGTCGATGTATATTGGCGATCCGACTATCGCATATTTTGAAACGGGC
>CAZSST010000208.1:0-1585 GCA_964609575.1 uncultured Candidatus Cloacimonas sp. | reverse complement strand
GCTGTGGATACCCCGGAGCTTAGCGGCATGACGCCCATGTGGATCTATCCTTCCGAAACCATGTGGTCGGTTACCCATGAAGATATATTTGAGCATCCCTGGAGGCGGCTCTATATGATGTTTACGGATGACTATAACTGGGGTGCAGTGATTCCCCCTACCCATGAAATAGACTTTGGCAACATCAAATATATGGCCCTGGATTTTGAGGTGCCAACTGTTTCCACACCGGGTAATGAAATCCCAGCCGTGGCAGTTCCAAGGCTAAATACCTATCCTAATCCTTTTGCAGAGAGCTGCATTCTGAATATCTCCCTGCCTTCCAGAGGCCTGAGCTGCATATCCATCTATAATCTCCGGGGTCAGTTGGTACGCAAACTCCAGCCAGGAAACCTCCCTGCAGGGGATTCACAAATAAACTGGGACGGCAAAGACGAAAGCGGCAAATCCCTGCCCTCCGGAGTGTATTTTGCCCGCTTGGAAGCAGGAGGAAGGAGCGCGGTGCGCAGACTGATGCGGGTGAAATAGGTGAGATGGCTGCGCCGAAGTGAGATGCCTGCAGCAATGTGAGAGTAAGCTGTTAATTTCTATTGACGCTACAGCCTATCCATAGATTCATGGCGTGATGATAACTCTATGAAGTAAATGAGCAAGAATATCATTTAGATTGCAAGCCAGTCATAGCATGGGCCTGCAACACAGGAGACAATATGAACCGTTTATTACTGCTACTGAGCATCGCGCTGATCTGCTCAAGTGTTTGGGCCTGGGACTTGGTACGTCAGGCTTCCTTTCCCATAAATTTCTACGCTCTGGAAGGAGTGGGAAATCAGCTTTGGGCTGGAGGTTCCAGCGGAGGAGTAGGCAAATCCCTCGATGGCGGGCTTAGCTGGAACTTTGTAGAAACTCCTTTTTTCAATGCTACCACAGGCACTTACCGCACCATCGAAGACATCAGCTTTGGCACCGAAGATAATGGCGTAATCGTTGGCGGCAGCGGTATTGTGGCCATTACTGCCGATGGTGGTGATAGCTGGACCTATCCTGCCACAGCTCAAGCCGTGATTGGCACCACCGAGCTTAAAAGTGCGGTTTACCACAGCGATGGCAAAATCTGGGTATGCGGTTCCAGTGGCATGATCGCCTATTCTCCGGATCATGGGGCAAGCTGGACTTTGCAAAATGCTGGCATTTCCACCATCCTCTATGGCATGTCCATGAATGAAGATGGGATAGGATTTATTGCCTGTAACAAAGGCACCCCAAGCGTAACCAAGATACTGAAAACCAATAATTATGGCAGTACCTGGACTATCGAGAATTTCACTGTGGGAGATAATCCCAGCATTTATAATGTTCGCCAGTTCGGGGCCAAAGTGGTTCTGGTAGGCGATTATGGCTACCTTGGCTATAGCGATGATAATGGCGCCACCTGGACTCATCATTCCTATGCAGCCGGCACCACAACCAATGATGAGCTGCATGATGTGGTGATGAATGGGGACATCGGCTATGCCGTGGGCTGGAATCACTGTTTGCTTAAAACCACGGATGGCTGGGCTACCTTTGAAGCGGTGCCAAATGA
>CAZSST010000207.1:0-3065 GCA_964609575.1 uncultured Candidatus Cloacimonas sp. | reverse complement strand
CCCAGCTTATGGCCCTATAAGCATCTGCATCTTCTACGAACGAATAGTTGATGCTATCGATGCGGCAATTCTGGATATTGAAATTGGCATAAATTTCATTCCAGTGGGTAACCGAATCCGGCCCGGCCATCATCCCCAAGGCCACCGAATTACGCACTGCCGTACGCAGAGCATAGTCCGAAACGCTTTCTGCCTGGCGTTGCAGCATATTGCGGCTGATGATCACAGGCAGAGAAAATAGATTTCGCTCCAGATGAGACATAATCCCTGCATAAATGGTGCCCATCAAAACTACCACGATTAGCATTGATCTACCCATTGTTTCTCACCTCTCTTAAGCTCCCCGCATGTATGCATTCATAAAATAGCATTTAAACTGCAGCTTTGCCACAATCGGCTTGCCACCCATTCGTGGGGCCTGGCGAAAGAAGTTTATCCGCACTTCCGCGCTTCTCACCTGGCTGGCAGTGGTGGTTAATACATCGTTTTTAGTATAATAGCGAAACTTAAGCTGATTTATCCAAAACAAGTATCCCAGATCATCCAGGGGCACCCCATCCTGCAATATCACTACCGCGGTTCCATAAGGATTGGGTACCGAAGCCAGGCGGATGGTAAGAGTAACCGGATAAGTTTGAATCTGATCGGTTTGAAAATTCCAATAGGTATTAAAGACCAGGGAATCAGGCGTGGCATGGATCACTGCCTCATCCGGATCAAAGCCGATTCCGGACAAAGCTATCACATTATTGAATTTTGCAGCGCACATATCCATGTGGTCGATCATATTCATGGTGAAAAGAGTGCGGTCGGTAGCCTCATACATCTGAAATTGAAAGGTCATCATCATCAGCACCAGCATGCTGGCTATAATGGAAGCGCCTATAAGATCAATAATTACGTTCATCAGATGTTCAAATGAGTCTTGGTATAAATCCGTTGCATAGTTACCGGAACTTTCAAGCCCGGTGTGGAAGCCACCACTCTTACCCGCACATAAATGCTATTCAGCGGAGTAGTGGCCAGAGGGGTTCCCAGCGAATCACTATGGGCAGCCGTGATGGCCAGCTGATAGATGTCGCCAGGGAAGGCAAGGTCCAGGGTTCTACTGGTGTTATTATACGTGGGAATGATGTTCCCAAAGGCAAGTTGCTTGCTGAAGAGCTTGGCATCCACTTCGTCCAGCAGCGTGTGGCAAAGCTGTGTGGCTTGCACATACTGCGTGGCATTAATTAGCAGATCCTGTTGCTGGCCGATTTTTTGGTTATAATTCAACGCCACCGTGGTAAAGAACACTACGGCAAAGAGCGCCAAAACCATTTCCATATTGGTCATCTAATCCTCCGCCGTGGCATATAGCACTTCCGTGATATCGGTAAGACCTTCGCGCATGCGTTCCATTCCGCTGCTGCGCATTGAAAGCATGCCGTGCTTTTCAGCAATGGCCCTGATCCGTTCTTCATCCAGATCGTTTTGCGATTTCACAATTTCATTGCGCACTTCCGGATAAAAGAACAGCGCTTCGGCGATGTTTACCCGGCCTTTGTAGCCGTTATGGCACTTGGGACAACCCACGGGTTCATAAATCTTGCCACTTTGCAGCTCTTCCATAGTAAATCCCATCTGGATGGCAGCTTCATAATGCTCTTTGGATATGGGACGCCGGCAATTCACACAGAGCTTACGCACCAGGCGCTGAGCGATGATGATATTTATGGAATAAGCCAGAAGGAAGGTTTCGATGCCCATCTTATAAAGCCTGGTAATGGCCGAAGGAGCATCATTGGTATGCAGGGTGGAAAATGTTAAATGGCCGGTATTGGCAAGCTTCACGGCGATATCGGCAGTAATCTTATCGCGTATTTCTCCCACCATCACCACGTCGGGATCATGCCGCAAAATTGCCCTGATCGCCTGATCGAAGCTCATTTTATGCCCTATCTTTAGCTGCCTGGCTCCGCGGATCACATATTCCACGGGGTCTTCGCAGGTAAGCACGTTTATGGTGGGATTTATCACATGGTGCAAAGCTGCCATCAAGGTGGTGGATTTTCCGCTTCCTGTAGGGCCGGTAACGATGATGATACCCTTGGAAGTGGAGATGGATTTTATAAATTCACGCTCTGCCTGTTCCTGGAAACCCAGTCTGCGGAAATCGGTTATCACCTTACGATCGTCGATTACCCGGATCACGATACTCTCGAAGCGACGCTCAAACTCGGAGGAAACAATGGGGATAATGGAGATACGGAAGCGAATCAGATGGTCGTCGATAAGCCTTTGTGCAAATCCATCCTGGGCGGTGTCCCGCTCAAATCTATCCACTCCGATGGAACGGTCTTTCACCACTGCGGACAGCGCTTCCGGGGGAGTTCCTTCCTGGCGGTGCCAAAGCTGCAGCTTTCCATCCACGCGGATGAAGATATCGATGGTGGATTTACCTCCGGGAATGATGTGTATATCGCTGGCATCCTTGTGCACAGCCTCTATCAATGCGCCTTCAAAGAGATTCACCAGCAGGCTTTTGTTTATCTCTTCATCCAAAGCCTGTTCGCTTAGTTCTCCACCGCCACCGTCATCCACGTCCACCAGCACTTGACCGGCTTCTTCCAAAAGCTGCAAAAATTCATTCTTTTGGGGAGCGATTTTAGCAATGAGATCCTCGATGGTCTTCAGTTTGCACCAGTAGATCTCGATGCGTTTATAAGGAGTTTGCCCCGAAATATCCTGCAGCAGCTTATCTGTGGGATCAGAAGCCAGAACTTGCAAAACCTCACGGGTACTATCCAGAATCGCCCAGGGAAAGATTTTATGATATAGCAGCTTCTTTTTCAGATCTTCCGGGAACTTCTTCAGAATCTCCTTGCAGGCTTCCATTTCAGCTTCGGTAAGTTCTTCCACGCTGATCTCCAGAGAGGGGAAGGCATAGAGCTTGGCCAGGGCTTCAAAAACCAGATCATGCGATACTTTGAAGTCGCTTTCCAATATTCTGGCCAGGCTACCCGAAGAAGTTTCACCATACTCCACCATCTTCAGGCTGGCTTTCTCCACCAGCTCTCTTTCCA
>CAZSST010000206.1:0-3068 GCA_964609575.1 uncultured Candidatus Cloacimonas sp. | reverse complement strand
CGGAAATTCATATAGATGGACAGAGCACCAAGCTGCGCCATGCCGTATTCTATATAATAAAATGGTACCTCAAAGATATGCAGTTGCATCGTCCAGCCCACCTTGCGCAAGTTTTCCAGCCCGTGCCAATCCACCTCCGGCATAAACCTTTTATGCAAGTCCAGATAGGCTTCATAGCGTTGTTCGATGCTGTGCCCGGGATTCAGGTACACCCAATGCTGGAAGGCATCCACGATCATGCACCAGGGAAGGAAAGTAAGTGTCCCCTCCAACTGGTCGCGCTTGGCTTTACCAAGATCGGTATGATCGGTATAAAATTCATCCCAATAGTCCATAGTGAGCAATTCCATGCTCATGGAAGCCAGCTCTGCCACTTCCGAAGGCGTATCCAGATATGGTGCGATTTTAATTCCTGCCGTTGCCGCACTGTGCATGGCATGACCGGATTCATGCAACAGGGTAACCACATCGTTATGCAGCTTCACATGATTCATGAAGATGAACGAACTGGCCAGATTGCTGATGCTGCTATTATAACCTCCGGGAGCCTTGCCCTTGCGGTTTTCCAAATCCAGCATGCCGCTGTTGTTCATCATCTCCAGCTGCCGGGCATATTCCGGATGCACTTTGTACAGCACTTTCAGGCTTTTAGTTATGAATTCTTCCGTAGTCTCGAAGGGCTTCAGCTTGCGCCCATCCAGATCCACCGCCATGTCCCAGGGACGAAGGGTATCCAGCTTCAGGGCTTCCCTGCGTTTGGTATTCAACTCACGGCAGAAAGGCACCACCACTGTTTCCACGGCATTATGAAATTCATGAATCTCTTCCGGAGTATAAGAAAAGCGTCCCATCTCCGTATGCTTAAAATCGCGGTAGTTATCAAATCCAGCATTTTTGGCGATCTTATTGCGCAGCTCCCCCAGCTCATCATATAGATTATTCAGTTCGTCCTGCTTGTCCTCAAAAAGTCCCATTCTAAGGCGCCAGGCCTGCTCACGTTTACTCCGGTCCGGATCCTTAAGATATACCGCCAATTGTGAAGGGGTACGTTCCTCTCCCTCGAACGAAGCGCTCATCTTACTAACGATGCTGCCGTACTTATTGGCAAGCTCCGATTCCTGAATCTGCAGCGGGATATTCTCCTCGCGGAAGATCGCCAGGTCTTTGGCATAGATCTGATCTAAAAGAGCGAATTTGTCCTTATCCAAATCCTTACGCCAGGGGCATTCATAGTATAATTTCTTGATTTTGAATTGATAAGCCTCGCTGGGAGCGCATACTTCTGCATAAAACTTGTTATAGGCATCCGCCAGGGCTTCATTATCGGCATGCTGCGTCATGCGAATATAGCGCCATGAGAGTTCATCACCCATGGTTTTCACCAATTCGGAGTATTTCTCTATCAGGGCTTCCAATGCCGGGGCAGAGTCGGGCTGCGTGGTACAAAGCTTCTCCAGATAGTCCTTTACGGCTTCCCAGGAGTCTATGGCAAAATCTGTGGGGACAAACTTAGGTGGAATGGCGTGTAATCTCTCTGTAGTAAGATACATATTTCTATAGCTCCTTTTCACAATCACATGAGGTGCTTAGCTTATTATTCTCAACAACTCACATATTTTCGTTCCTGATCAAACGAGTGAGAGCATAGTTATTTACATCCAAATTCCTGTCAAGAGGGACGAAGTAGCTTGTTACACAGCAAAACTTTGTTTCGCTCTACAAGAGGACTACTGGATTGCAAACGTCCCCGTTTGCAAAGCGACAAAGTTGCTTGTGTTTTTTCATACGAAACTCCGTTTCGTTCGACACGAGGACGTGTCGAATCCAGGGCAATGCCTAACCAAGATATTTCCCAGAACCTTCCGAGATCGCGATATAGGTTGGTTCTTGGTTGGTTCAAGGTGGGGAGTTAGGAATATAAGCTAAGTAATTAAGAATGAGGATGTAAGAATGAATGCTGCGGTACACATGGCCATTAACCATTAACTAAAAAATCATTATCCATTTAAGCACTCTCTTTTTTGGCGCATTGGAAAGCGCCACTACGATCGATTGGCATGGCCTGGAAATACAGCTTATACTATTACCGAAACCACAAGAAACAAACGATAAAGGAGTTCCATTATGTATCGTCCGCTCTATTTTCAGCTTCCCGCTGCCGATCCGGCGCAATTGGCGAAATTCTATAGTGATGTTTTTGGCTGGAAGATCGGTTTGCTTCCAGGCATGGAGAACATTTGGTCAATCTATACCGGGCCTTTCGATCATCCCGGCATGAATGGCATGATCATGGGTAAATTCATGGACTGCGCAGTGAACACGATGGAGGTTCCGGACGTTCAGGCATGCATCGAAACGGCGGTTAAGCATGGAGGAAAGGTGATCACTCCCCTTCAATTCATAGCGGGTATGGGAGATTTTGCCTGGATAGCCGATCCCGATGGCAATATGTTTGTGCCGATGAAGAGGCATCCTGATTTCGAAAAGACTTTCTGCGCCAATCTGCCTGATGGCTATGAAATCCTGAAAGATGCTCCCCGTCCCATTCATTTTGAAATTCCCGCCACGGATATCCCCAAACTCTGTGAATTCTATGCCAAGGTTCTGAACTGGACCAGCAGCAAATGGAGTGGGCCTTTCGATTATTACTTTTTGATGACCGGAGATGAAAATAGCGCCGGAATTGATGGAGCCGTATCATTGAAAACTGAAAATGAACATACTGTGAATACAATTGGCGTGGATAACCTGAACAAGTATCTGGAAAAGATCACGGCTCTGGGTGGCAAGCAAGTAACTGAAGCGCATCCCATTGAGGGTGTAGGACTTTTCTGCTACTGCGCTGATCCGGAAGGCAACCAATTTGGCTTGATGCAGTTCCAAGCACACTAAAGGGGTATGTATGATGTCTGATTTGGGCAGCAAACCCCTTATCGGGATCTCTTCCTGCCTCTTGGGTAATAACGTTCGCTACGATGGGGGTCACAAGCTGGACACATGGCTGAAAGACACCCTGGGAGCTTATGTGGATTACGTTATCGCCTGTCCGGAAGCAGAAAGCGGTTTGG
>CAZSST010000205.1:0-3081 GCA_964609575.1 uncultured Candidatus Cloacimonas sp. | reverse complement strand
AGCAAAATGCTGCGCCTGGATGAAACTGAATATCAGGCCATGAGCAAACGCTGTTTGGATGTATCTGCCACCCGCTTCAATTGGGAAGCTCTGGAACCTCAAATCTTTGCGGCCATCTCCCGGGCCATGCAGCGATGAACATCCTCTATATCAGCTACTTTTATCCCCCCTTGGGCGGTCCGGCAGCGATCCGTAACCAAAAAACAGTAAAATACCTTAGCGAACTGGGACATGAGATCGATGTGCTTACCGTGGGCGATATCGAATATGCCAATCACGATAGAAGCCTTGTAGAACAGTGCCATCAACGCCGTATCATCCGCACCGCTTCGCTCGATCCCATGGCGCTGCAGCGAAAGATTCTGGGCAAAGGCGAGCTTTCCCAATCTCTTTACCGCCAAACTCCCGAAAAACTGAAGCTCCTTATTCGCCGCCTTTATCCTCTGGATGACAAGGTAGGCTGGCTGCCACCTCTCATCAAAGCGGGACGTAAAGCGGTTTCGGAAGAGGATTACGATCTGGTTTTTTGCTCCTGTGGTCCCTTTTCCTCATCTCTGGGAGCGCGGATCATCGCTAAAAGCAAAAACATTCCCTACGTGCTGGATTGGCGTGATTTCTGGACCACTCTCAGCGATTATGATCTGCATGGCAGCCGCTTTAACCGCATGCTGGCAGAGCGCTGCGAGTGCCTGGTAATGAAGGATGCCGCAGGAATCGTGTGTGCCACTAAAGGGATCGCTGCTTCCCTGGAAAAATCCTACGGCGAGCTGGTAAAAGGCAAGCTGCAGGTGATGTACAACGGCCACGACGAAGTGGATTTTATAGGCCTGAAGCCCCGTCCCCTTAGCCCGGATAGCTTTATTCTTGCCTATTTTGGAGCCATGTATGCCCGCCGCAGCCTGAAGCACCTTTTGCAGGCCATCGCGATTCTGGAGGCCAGGCACGAATTGCCTTCGGGTTTTGAACTGCGTCTCTATGGCAACTACTTCCGCGAAACCTATCTGGAAATAGAACAAAGCTCTGTGGCACATCTGGTTAATATTAATCCCGCCTTGCCCCACAACCTGGCTTTGCAGGAAATGCTCTCTGCGCACGCTCTGCTTTTAGTGATCAATAGCAGCAGCCCCGAAGGCACCCTCACCAGCAAGGTTTTTGAATATCTGCGTTGTGGCCGACCGATTTTGGCCCTGGTCCCGCAGCATCGGGAAGTGGCGCGGTTGCTAAAAGAACACGGCCACAATTGCATCGCAGCCATGGAATCCACGGATACGATTGTGAATGCGCTGCGGAAACTCTTCTTAAATAATATCATCCCACCCCCAACCAGGAACCATCCTGGATCATACCTTAAGTCATCCTTGATCGCCATCCTGGATGCTTATCTGAGGAATCTTGCCGGCAACAAAGGAAAATAAATGAATAAATTGACGATGCTCTCCCTACTCATCTGCCTTGCTACCTTTAGCCTGCTATGGGCACAATTCGATGATTTCGTTCCTCAGGAAACCCCTGATCAGGATTATCAAATTTTGCAAAACCAGGAATGGCAGCAACTGGACGAGATGCTTTCCACGAAGGGTTTCAGCCGCAGCAGCCTGGCTTTTGAGCGCGATTGGGATCTTTCCACCGCGGGGAAAAGCACCTGGCACATGGATAACCTGAAAGACCCCGAAGCTTTTTTGAACCAGGCTACGGAGCTGCGCAAGCTGTGTAACGAAGGCGGTGATGAACCTCTGGCCAGGCTTATGGCGCATTTAGGCTACGTAAATTGGGATATCAAAACTTCTGAGGCTGTCTATCAGGTTGCCAGGGATGAGTATCTCACCCGCTATCGCCGCATGGTAAAAAAACCTGCGGAGATCTTCGCTTTTTGGGAAGAGATTCTACGCGAAATCAAGCTGGAAACGAACATGGCCTTTGCAGAACTTACCTCTGCGCAATTGGATAGCCTCTCCTCCTATTTCTTCCGCAGTGCCGTGGAAGAGGATGACAAGGAAAAATACCAGGCTTTCTTCGCTGCATCGGGGCTTCCGGAAATCGATAAGCTGGAAAAAGAAGATCTGGAGCGCTATTTTGAGAGTATTAACGAAGCTAAGCTGCTGGAAAGCGGCATCAAATTCCAGGCTGCCTGTCAGGTGTTGGCCTCGGAGCTACCCCAGCTGAAATTTAATAATAACAAGCTGCTTATGCACAAAAGCGTTTATGGTTTGATGGTGATCGGCACCCCCAAAGACGATTTTTATTTCGACAGCAGCCTGAGAGCTACCAAAAACGGCTCTCTCTGTCTGATTATCGATCCTTCCGGCAGCGACCGCTATGAGATGAGCTTAAACACAGGAAGCAAGTATAATAGCTACTTCCTGCTCGATCTGGCCGGGGATGACCTGTATCGCAGCTACGAACCCGGCGCTATGTTCTTTGCCAATCGCGGGCATGGCGTGTCTATCGATCTAAAAGGCAACGATCTTTACCAAACCGATGATTTTGCCTTTGCCGCGATGTTGGGCAGCAACATTCATATAGATGAGCAGGGTGACGATAGCTACCGCTGCGGGATGTTTTCTCAAGGTGCTGCCGCAGAAGGGATTTCCCTGCTCTGTGACATGCAGGGTACCGATACTTATCAGGCCAGTACTCTCGCCCAGGGAATGGGTTTCATCCGGGGTTGCGGGGCTTTGCTGGACTATTCTGGAGCCGATAACTATCTTCTGGGCAATAAATATCTGCACGCACCGCTGATGCCTAACGACTTCAGAAGCATGGGTCAGGGCATGGGATTTGGGGCCAGACCGGACTTTGCTGGTGGCTTGGGATTGCTGTATGACAAAGCAGGTAACGATCATTATCTGGGCGGAGTTTACGCTCAAGGTGTGGGCTACTGGTATGCCACGGGGATGCTGCTCGACGAAGCGGGAAATGATGTGTATAATGCCATTTACTATCCCCAGGGCTCCGGCATTCATCTGGCCTGTGGGATGCTCTATGATGGTGGCGGGGATGATGCCTATTACAGCCGCAATGGCCCCGGACAGGGTGCCGGACACGATTGGGCCATGGGCATGCTGATCGATGCGGATGGCA
>CAZSST010000204.1:0-3106 GCA_964609575.1 uncultured Candidatus Cloacimonas sp. | reverse complement strand
AAGAATAACTTCCCGAATCCCTTCAATCCTGAAACCACCATTGCGTTCAGCGTGAAGGAAGCCATGCCCGTAACTATCGAGATCTATAACGTGAAAGGCCAGAAAGTAAAAACCCTGGTGAACGAGACTAAGGCTGCCGGTAACTACACTGTTCCCTGGAACGGTACCGACAGCAACGGCCGCAGCGTATCCAGCGGTATTTATTACTACAAGATGACCGCCGGCAAATACAGCAGCACGAAAAAGATGATCATGATGAAGTAAGGAGTTAGGCGTTAGACGTTAAGCGTTAGACGTTAGGCGAATAATAGGGGCGGTCTCCGGATCGCCCTTTTCGTTGTGGCGGTTTCCAAACCGCCATAGAATTATTGTGGGCTACAAATTTAGCAGGAGTCATTCAGCCCTCTGTAAGCTTTATTTATACCGGTAATTGTGCGGGCTGAAGGACTCATGCGAACACGTATATACCTACGCATGAGTCCTTTGCGGCCATGAACCTTGGACAATTATTACTACCTGGGATAGCCGCAAATAACTCCTGCTCTATACGAGGTAAAGTCTGTGAGCTATACCATTAACCACATCATCAGTGAAATCTGTGAGAGACTTATTTTTTTAACACAGAGACAAAGAGAGCATGTAAGGTTTCAGGTGGTCAGTTACACTATGGACTAAATGGACCTAATGGACAGGATAGATGAACAAAATCAGAGAGAGTTCGTAGCTTGCAACCCAGCTATCTTAATTCCTAATTAGTTAGCGCAGCTTTTATTCTAAATTCTAAATCCTAAATTCTACATTCTTCATTCCCATGCGCTGTCCATGCGCTGCCCATGCAATTGCCCGGGGATCGCCCGGGCATCGCATGGTAACAGTCTATGTAGCATCATTTTCCTGGGAGACATAGTTCAGCGTACTTGTACGCTATTTCCAATAGATAAGGGCTCGGCGATAAGCCAGGCGCGGCAAAGGCAATTTCCGGTGAATAAGATTGACAAGAAGCAGCCCCATGGATAATTGCCACAGGGCTGCAAATGCCGATGCAGGATCGCGGATTTGTGGCAAGTTTAGCCTGATAATACGATTTATACAAGGAGTAAAGATGAGGATATTTAGCCAAAGAACCTCTGTCCGGAGCTATCCAGGCCCGGCGAAACTGCTGCTGCTGGCGTTGCTTATTGCCACTATCCCACTATTTGGGCTGAATGATGAGCTTTCTTTGGATGCTCAGATCGTGATGAGCGGATATTTCGATGAGGGAACCATAGAGCTGTATTCGCATAATTTCCTGGATGTGAAGCAAAAGCCCTCGCTGGGTTTGGCATATAATCTGCAGTTTAACCGCAAGGGTGATAACTTTGGTTATCTGGCTTTTCAGGGCCGGATGGCCTATTCCGAGCATACGGATTCGAATCTGCAATTTCAGCTATATGATGCCTATGCGGATATTAGCCTGGAAAATTTCGACCTCTGGGCAGGGCATCATCGCACTCCCGTAGGGCTGTCTTCCTATCTTGATTCCCATCCTCTCATCATGTCTGACAATACCTACAGCGGGCTGAATTTCAATCGCGACTGGGGTGTGGGGATTGGCTTCGACCGCCATTATCCCAGTGTGAACCTGGCGCTTAGCACCGGTTCGGGCATGCCCCTGAAAATGAAGGAGAATTTCCTCTTCAGTGGCCGCGTAGGCTGGTGGGACTATGCCGAAGATGACATCGCGCTGGGAGTTTCCGCAGCGGCAGGCAAAGTGCTGCAAACCATTGGCTACGAAGTTTTGGACGGGGGTAGAAGGCAGGATCTCTTTGTGGGTGGCGTGGATTTCAGCAAAAAGATCGCCAATTTCTATGGCCACGGCGATGTGCTGTGGGGAAGCTATGAGGGTGATGCCGCGCATTCCGTGATGGGACGCCTGGGCATGAATATCCTGGAGGATGAGAAGCTGAATGTGGAGATTCAGGGAATGAATATCGAAATGGGCAGCTTTGCCACTAACATCCTGTCTCTGGGTGGCGGCTATGAATTGGCTCCCCATCTGGATTTGCGGGGAGTGCTAAATATCAGTAACCGTAAGCATCTGAATGCCATTATCCTGCAGCTTTACTATAACCGGGGTTTCTAAGCCAGCTTGTTTAGTATTCGCCACGAGGCAAAACCAGAACTTTGAAAAGCGCTAATCCGGCTTATCATTTTACTACAGCTAGAAAAAAAGGTTGACCCGTCAATCGGAGTAGAAAAATGTGTTTTATACATAGTTCAGACCTATGCCCTTACCCCCAAACGCGGTATGGAGAACAACTGCAGAGGTTTTTGCCGCTTGCAGCCCTGCTGCTGATTTTTATCTTTTCCCCCTTTGTACCACAGCTATATGCACAGGTGAGAAGTGAGGAATATCAAGCGCTGAAGAATTGGAAATTGCCCGAGAATGCGGTGCCGTCTGCGGAGCTGATCCAGGATGGCGAATTGTACACTCATCAGGGACTTCCCTTCAGCGGGATTGCCTATAGCAATTATCCCGATGGGAACTTGCTGCGGGCAGTGAGCTATCAGAAGGGACTTCAGGACGGCCTGATGCTGCTCTGGTATCCCGATGGAGCGCCGCAGATGAGTGCCAATTACCGCAATGGCGTGCTGCATGGCCGCTTTCTGGGTTGGTACCTGAATGGGGGAATGATTTACGATATGATGATTAATAGAGGCACCTACGCGGGTGACAGCCTGGCTGAAGACGATCAAAGCCGCGCTGCCAGCGAAGGTGAAGACAGCGAAAGAGAAGGACCAGATAATGACCAAAGCCCCGAATAAGCCTGTCACCAGCTCTTCCTTTGCCGCCATGAAACGGCAGAAAGAGAAAATTGCCATGCTTACTGCCTACGATTACTCCATGGCACGCTGCGTAGCCGCGTCGGACATCGATGTTATCCTGGTGGGCGATAGCCTGGGAATGGTGGTTTTGGGCTATGACAATACCCTGCAGGTTACCATGGAAGACCTGATAAGCCACGCTGCAGCAGTACGCCGGGGTGCACCCGATAAATACATCATCTGCGATATGCCCTATCTCAGCTATCATCTCAGCCTCGAAAAAACCAGGGAGAATGCCGCT
>CAZSST010000203.1:0-3142 GCA_964609575.1 uncultured Candidatus Cloacimonas sp. | reverse complement strand
CCCGAGCTGGTTCAGGAACATTTCTTAAAAGGACGCCCAGTACAGCGTTTGATGCTGGATGCTTCTGGAAAATTCAGCCCCAAATTCAATTATGAAAACCG
The DNA here is from genome assembly GCA_964609575.1 of uncultured Candidatus Cloacimonas sp. Lineage (GTDB taxonomy): Bacteria > Cloacimonadota > Cloacimonadia > Cloacimonadales > Cloacimonadaceae > Cloacimonas. The sequence goes on along the minus strand of CAZSST010000203.1, from coordinate 3,041 downwards.
CATTGTGCTGCGTAATTCCGGTATTATCGATCCCGAAAATATCGATGATTACATCGGTGCAGGCGGATATGAAGCCTGGGAAAAAGCCCTCACCCAAATGAAGCCAGATGAGATTATTGCCGAAGTGAAGAAATCGGGTCTCAGAGGCAGAGGCGGTGCCGGATTCCCTGCAGGAGTGAAGTGGACTTTTACCGCTCCCCTGGAAGCTCCTCAGAAATATGTGGTGGTAAATGCCGACGAAGGCGAACCCGGAACCTTCAAAGACCGTTTGATTATGGAAGGTGACCCGCATCAGCTTCTGGAAGGCATCATGATCTGTGCCCGTGCGGTGGGAGCCACCAAGGCTTATATCTACATCCGCGGTGAATACAAGCTCTGTATTGCCCGTCTGGAAAAAGCCATAGCTCAAGCCCGCGAATATGGCATCCTGGGCCAGAACATCTTTGAAAGCGGTTTCGATCTGGATATCTTCATCAAGATCGGTGCCGGAGCCTATGTGTGCGGCGAAGAAACAGCCCTCATCGAATCCCTCGAAGGCAATCGTGGTAATCCTCGCTGGAAACCACCTTTCCCGGGAGTACAAGGCTTGTGGAAAGCCCCCACGGTGGTAAATAACGTGGAAACCCTGGCCAATGTTCCCTTCATCATTGCCAAAGGTGCCGATGAATACCTTAAGCACGGCACTCCCGAATGCACCGGAACCAAGGTTTATACCATCCTTGGCGATGTGGCTCATCCGGGACTTTGCGAAGTGGATATGGGCACCACCCTGCGTACCATTATCAATGAATACGCCGGGGGGATGAAGAAGGGCTTCCGCTTCAAGGCTGCGCTAATCGGCGGAGCTGCGGGAGTGATTCTTCCCGATCGTCTGCTGGACGTGAAGATGGATTTTTCCAGCCTGAACCAATATGCTGCCGTTCTGGGCAGTGGTGCCATCCTGGTGATGAACGAGCATCAAAGCATCGTGGACATGCTGTGGAGCATTCTGCGCTTCTTCCGCCATGAATCCTGCGGAAAGTGCTCACCCTGCCGTAATGGCACGCAACAGCTCTATCGCCTCATCACCAAAATCAGAAAAGGCGAAGGAACCATGGATGACGTGGAACTAATGCTCACCATTGCCGAAACCATGCAGCAAACTTCATTCTGTGCCCTGGGACAAAGCCCCATCATGGCTATCCGCAGTGCCATCGACAATTTCAAAGATGAATTCATCGAAATAACAAAAAAGTAAGATAAAGAGGATTGATATTATGGCTAAAACAGTCAACGTCTTTATTGATGGTCATCATCTGGAAGTTCCGGATACGATGACGATCATCGAAGCCGCAGATAAGCACGGGATATATATCCCCCGTTTGTGCTACCACCCCGATCTGCCTCCCACAGCCAATTGTGGCGTTTGTGTTGTTGAAATAAACGGCGCACCCGTTCCCAAACGTGCCTGCTGCACTCCTGTGGCCGAAGGGATGAAGATCGTAACCAATAACAAAAAGCTTCGTGCTCACCGTAAAACCTTGGTGGAGATGATCCTATCGAATCATGAAGTAGTGTGTCCCACCTGCGCTGCAAACAACAAATGCGAACTGCAGACCCTTTCTAATAACCTGGGTGTTGATCCCGAAGCGCTTCCCTGCATTCTGGAAAAGCAGCCTGTGGACACCAGCAGTTTATCCATAGTTCGCGACGTGAATAAGTGTATCGCCTGCGGACGTTGTATCACGGTATGTAACGAAGTGCAGACCGTTTATGCGCTCACTTTTGCTGAACGTGGAATCAATGCCCATGTGGATACAGCGTTTTCCAATGGCATGGCGAATAGCCCCTGTGTAAATTGTGGCCAATGCACCGTATATTGCCCCACTGGCGCATTGCGTGAACGCAGTGAGATCGATGCGGTTTGGGAAGCCATTTTGGATCCCGAAAAGCATGTGGTGGTTCAGGAAGCTCCCTCGATTCGCGTGTCTTTGGGTGAAGAATTTGGCATGCCCTTCGGCAGCGTAACTCCCAAAAAGATGTATGCCGCACTGCGAAAGATCGGATTTGACAGTGTTATGGATACAAATTTCACCGCCGACCTCACCATCCTGGAAGAGGGGACAGAATGTGTGTCCAAGCTAGTCGCAGGAGAAAAGCGTCCGCTTATCACTTCCTGCTCACCCGGCTGGATCAAATTTATGGAAACCTATTATCCCGATCTGGCAGATTGCGTTTCCACCGCCAAATCCCCGATGAGCATGTTCGGCGTGCTTTCCAAAACCTACTACGCTCAAGAAAACAACATCGATCCCAATAAGATTGTGTCCGTAGCAGTTATGCCTTGCACTGCCAAGAAATTTGAAGCACGTCGTCCCGAGCTTAGAGACAGCGGTTTCCAAGATACGGATTATGTGCTTACCACACGTGAACTGATCCGTATGATCAAAGAAGCCGGAATCGACTTTGCCAATATTCCTGAAGAAGAACCAGATGAGGGTATGAGCTTCTACAGTGGTGCCGGAACCATCTTTGGTGCTACCGGTGGCGTGATGGAAGCAGCAATTCGTTCAGCATATTTCCTGGTTACCAAAACAGATCTTCCCAATGTGGAAATTGCTGCCGTGCGCGGCTTGGAAGGCGTAAAAGAAGCAGCCATCGATGTTCCCGGATTTGGCGAAGTTCGCGTAGCCGTGGCGCATGGCTTATCCAATGCCCGTAAAGTGATGGACAGAGTTCGTGAAGGCTTGAAGACCAAGGGTGAATCCCCCTGGCATTTCATTGAAATCATGGCTTGCCCCGGTGGATGTGTAGGTGGCGGTGGACAGCCTTATGGCAATGACATTGCTTCCCGTGCCCGTCGTGGCCTGGCTTTGTATCAGGAAGATCGTGATCTTCCCGTACGCCTTTCGCACCGCAATCCTGAAGTAACCAAGATATACGAACGCTTCCTTGGCGAGCCGAATTCCCCTCTGGCCCTGAAGCTTCTGCATACTCATTACTTTAAACGCTCGGTTTACACCGGTCAGGTAACCGAAGAAGCTACTCACAAACATCACTAA
>CAZSST010000202.1:0-3213 GCA_964609575.1 uncultured Candidatus Cloacimonas sp. | reverse complement strand
CGATCCTGCCATTCCCATCCACATGCAGATGCAGATGGGGATGAGCGTGGAAGAAACCAATAATATCCTGAATAAAAAGAGCGGCATGCTCGGTTTATCACATATTTCCAACGATATGCGGGAAATCGAAACCGAGATTTTGGAACACAGTAATCCCAAGGCGATTCAGGCGCACGACGTTTATTGCTATCGCATCAAGAAATATATCGGAGCCTATTTTGCCGCCATGAATGGCCTGGACGTGCTGATCTTTACAGGTGGAGTTGGCGAACGCATGCCTATCCTAAGGGAACAGGTATGCCGCGATCTGGACGCCCTGGGGATAAAACTGAATACCGAGGAAAATAGCAGATTTACAGATGATATCCAGTTACTAAGCACTCCCGATTCACGGGTAACGGTACTGAAGATTCCCACTAACGAAGAATTGATGATCGCGCTGGAAACGCAAAGACTTATCTCGGAATATCATGAATGATATGAATCAGACTTTTTACCGGATGCTCTTCGAGCAATCCCCGGTGTCACTATGGGTGGAGGATTTTACAGGGGTTCTGGAACATGTGCAAGAGCTGAAAAACAGTGGCATTGAAGACCTCAGAGCCTATTTTCAAACCTACCCGGAAAATCTTTTTGCCTGCGTGCAGAAACTCCGCGTAGTGGATGTAAACAACACCACGCTGTGGCTGTATAAGGCCAAAACCAAGCAGGAGCTTTACGATAACCTGCATCAGGTGTTTCGGGATGAAGCCATTCTCTGCCTGATGGAATCGGTGATTGCCATAGCCGAAGACCGGAAGTACTTCGACGGCCAGGGCATAAATTACGATCTGCATGGCAATAAGCTGCATTTCAATATCTCCTGGGGAATTCCCGGAGGAATGAAGCGCGATTATGAGAATGTGATCGTGGCTATGCAGGATATGACGAAGCTGGCGCTAACGCGGATCGAGCTGGAAGAAAGCGAAGCGCTGTTCCGCTGCATCTTTGAGCAGGCTTCCGAAGGGATGATGCTGATGAATGCCCAGGGCAAGGTGTTTCTGGCCAATCAGGCCATCGAAAAGCTCTTGGAGATATCTCCCAACGAACTGGTGGGTAAATATTTATGGGATATTTATCAGACCTTCAGCAAAAGGGTTAGCTTCGAAACTCCGGCCAAGATTCACAAGGAATATATCCAAAAACTGATGGCGGAACCAGGCCAAACTCATTCAGGAACAGAATATAGCTTTTTGGATAGCAAGCATAAGTTGCACGCTCATAAGCAGAGCTTAATCCCCATCCTTACCGGCAAGGAGAATTCTTATGCTGTTATCATTACAGACCTTACGCCGGTTTATCGCACCGAAGTGATCACCACCATTTTGCATCGTATCAGCCACGCAGTGAATCTGGAAGTGTCCCTGGAAGACCTTTTTCACACCATTCATCAATCTCTGGGCCGGGTGATCGACGTAACCAATTTCTACATCGCCATCTACGATAAAAAAAGTAAGCTCATCACCTTCCCCTACCTGGTGGATGAAATGAATGAGGATACCTCGCCGGTGGTGGCAGATGACAATATCTCACTAACCGCTCAGATTATCAACGAAGCCCAAACCCTGCTGCTGGATCATGATGCAGTGGTGGAGCGCACAAAAAACAAAGGCTTTATGGGACACCAATGCATGAACTTCCTGGGCGTGCCGCTGATCCTTTCTGGAAATGTGATTGGTGCGCTGGTAGTGCAATCCTATTTAAAATCAGACCTATATGGCGAAGAGGATAGGCTGCTGCTGGAATCAGTTTCGGAGCAGATCGCCTTTGCTCTGCATAAAAAGCAAACCGATGAGAACCTGACCGTGCTTTTCCAGGCCATCGAGCAGGCCGGAGAAGGAATCATTATCTTCTCTCCCGAAGGGATCATCCAATATGTGAACAATATCTTCGAGAAGATCACTTCCTACCGCCGGATCGAGCTTTTAGACAAGCCTTTTGAATACCTGCCCTTCGATCAAAGCAGCCGTGTGGAAATGAAACAATCCTGGCTGCGGGTTCGTTCTTCACAGCCCTGGCGAGGTAAGATCGATATGATTCGCAAGGATGGCCCCAAGATTACCCTGGATATGGTGGTGAAGCCCGTTATCGACAATAATGGCAGGCTTTCCAGCATCATTGCCAGTTGCAAGGATGTAACCTTTGAAATCCTTCGCGAAGAACAGCTTAAGCGCACTCAACGCCTGGAGGCAATCGGACGTTTAACCGGAGGCATAGCGCACGATTTTAATAATATCCTTTCTGCGATTATTGGTTACACCGAGCTTGCTGGCGACGATCTTGATCCCGAATCGGACACCTCCATGAACCTTTTGGAAGTGCTTAAGTCGGCCACCAGGGCCAAAGAAATGATCAGCCATCTCATTTCTTTCTCACGCCAGGAAGAATCAAAAACCGAAGTGATCGAGCTGGTGGATCACGTAAAGGAATCAGTACGCTTTTTGCGTTCCTACCTGCCCCGCTCGATAAAGATCAGGGAACGCTACGATGCTGAAAAAAGCACCGTTATCGCGGTTCCCGGACAGATTCACCAAATTATCATCAATTTCGGCACCAATGCTATGCACGCCCTGCATAAGGACGGAGCACTCATTGAAATAGGCGTGGAAGCCGTATCCTTCCGCTCGCAGGACATGCAGGCCTTCCCCGAGCTCGATCAATGCCAATACCTGCGTATTTCTGTGGGTGATAATGGCACTGGCATCGATCCTGGTATTGTAGATCACATCTTCGATCCCTACTTTACCACGAAAAGCGCCAATGAAGGCACCGGCCTGGGGCTTTCCATTGTGCATAGCATCGTGCAAGCTCATCATGGCGCCATTCGCGTGGATAGCGAAGTAGGAGTGGGAACCACCTTCAATGTCTATTTACCCCTCTATACTCCCGATGATTGGCATCAAAGCAATCCCGATACTGCAGAAGCATCGGATAGCTCAGGAAACGAAACCATCATGTTTATCGACGACGAACCCAGCCTGGTGAATGTATTCCGCCAGGGACTGATGCGCCTCGGTTACAAGGTGGAAGGCTTCACCGATCCCCGCAAGGCGCACGAGCACTTTGCCAAGAATTCCAGCCGGATCGACCTCGTGGTTACCGACACCACCATGCCCTACATGAATGGTGTGGACCTTGCCGAAAAGATGCTGGCAATCAAACCAGGCTTACCGG
>CAZSST010000201.1:0-3220 GCA_964609575.1 uncultured Candidatus Cloacimonas sp. | reverse complement strand
AATTCCGGATTGGAAACCACTGCGAAATGATAACTAACTTTTCTATCGGCCAATACGTTAGCTATCTCTGCGCTAACCAGATCGCCAGTACCCACAGGAACCGTGGATTTATTCACCACAATCTTGTCCGCATTCATGTATTGAGCTATTTCTCTGGCTGCGGCCAAAACGTATTGCAAATCTGCGGAGCCATCTTCTCCGGGAGGGGTGCCCACCGCTATGAAGATGATTCGTGATTGCTTAACCGCGGCTTCCAGATTGGTGGTAAAAGACAGGCGTCCTGCCTCCACGCAACGCTTTATCATTTCATCCAAACCGGGCTCGTGAATTGGCACTTTCCCGGAATTAAGGAGATCGATCTTCGCCTGATCTTTGTCCACGCAGATTACGGTGCTGCCCATTTCTGCAAAACAGGTTCCGCTGGTTAGGCCAACGTAACCACTTCCAATTACTGCCAGCTTCATTTTACGTCCTTTTTATGTTTAAAGTATTCAATGGTTTTGCTTAAACCCTCTCTCAGAGTGTATTGGGGAGTCCAGCCCAGCACTACTTTGGCCTTATTATTATCGATCCGGGAACGATGTAAATCGCCCAGGCGGGGTTCACCAAAGTGTGGCGTAAATCCCGTTTTCAGCTGTGCCTCTATTTCGTTAAAAAGCTCCAGAGTGCTGGTTTCCACATTGGTGCCGATATTGATCGCTTCTCCGCTTCCTTGTGATAAAGCTTTCAGGTTTGCCTGCACTACATCCTGCACAAATACATAATCGCGCAGCATGCCATCGGGTTCATTGGCATAGCGATTGATGGTGGGAACCTGGCCGCTTAGCATTTGCGATATGAAGAGTGAGATCACTCCCGATTCCTTAGCGGCCATCTGACGCGGGCCATAAACATTGGCATAACGCAGCACCGTGAAATTCAAGCTGTATTGGTGCCGGTAAAAATGCAGATAATTTTCCCCCACCAGCTTGTGTATCGCATAGAAAGAGAGCGGATTGGGGGGGTATGATTCTGTGGTAGGATACTCTTCCGCTTCGCCATAAATAGCCCCTCCGGAAGAGATGTAGATAACCTTATGCACATTGTATTTAGCGCAGTTCTGCAGTAGATTTATCACTCCCAAAACGTTGGTATCGGCATCCCGCAGCGGATTGGAAATTGATAGAGGCACGCTTGCCTGGGCAGCATGGTGATTCACTATCTCCGGTTGTTCCTTGGCGAAAACGTTTTCCAGGGCCGGATCGGCAACATCGAGCTGGTAGAACCTGGCCCGGGGATGGAGATTTTCCAGGGAACCCGTGGATAGATTATCTACAATTACAACCTCGTGTCCTGCGGCAATATAGGCATCGGCAACATTGGAACCGATGAATCCGGCTCCTCCGGTTACTAAGATTTTCATGCGTCCTGCTCCACTATTTCATAATCTCCCAAAATCTTGACGCTGGCCGGATTAACACTCACCAGCACAGCCTGGCGCAAAATGCTAACTTGCAGGCGCACCTCGGAAAGCTTGTTGTGGCTTTCCACCACACCTTGCATGCCTTTCAGCGGCCCATCCGTAATCAGCACTTCCAGGCCTTTGCTAAGCCATAAGCCAGGTTTTACCTGTACCTCTTTCACCATTGTGCCGTGGATGTTCTTCAATTCATTCAAAAAGCGCTGCTGAGCTGTAACCTTTATGTAGCCAACCACAAAACCGGAGATGGAAAGAGTTTGCTTATCCTGGTGGCGGATTGCCACAAAAAGGTATCCGGAAAACATCACAGAAGCGAAAGTTACCTTACGCCTTTGGTAAATACGGCTGGAGGTATACTGGGGCAAATAGTAAGGAATGCTATTCTGCTGGGCATAGGTGGCCAATTTCTTTTCGCAGCGTGGCTTGGTGTGAACCACTGTCCACAACTGGTCTTCCCCATATAGCTTCAGTTCGCCGAAGAGCTCATCGATCAGAACCGGTTTATTGGTAGCCATGCATTTCCTGTAAAGGCTTATATGCTATTAATATCGGTAATGCTCAGATTTGTAAGGGCCGTCCGGGGAAACGCCAATATAGGCAGCCTGCTTTTTGCTTAGAGCGGTGAGCTGCACACCCAGCTTGCCAAGATGCAAGCGCGCTACTTCCTCATCCAGTTTCTTGGGCAGGGTGTAAACTCCAATCTCGTGGGCGTTTTGCCAAAGATCGAGCTGCGCCATTACTTGATTTGTAAATGAACAACTCATAACAAAAGAAGGATGACCAGTGGCATTTCCCAGATTTACCAAACGCCCTTCCGAGAGCAAAATGATGGCCTTATCATTGGGCAGCATGATATGATCTACCTGGGGTTTGATGTTGTGGCGAACCACTCCTTCCATTTCATATAGTTTATTTACTTGAATTTCGTTATCGAAGTGGCCGATATTGCACACAATGGCATTGTTTTTCATCTTTAGGATATGATCTACTCTAATCACATCGCAATTTCCAGTTGCGGTTACAAAGATATCCGCTTCTTCCACCATGTTATCCAGTGTATTTACTTCATAGCCTTCCATAACGGCTTGCAAAGCACAGATAGGATCGATTTCACTTACAATAACCCGGGCTCCAAAGCCACGCATGGATTGGGCGCAGCCTTTGCCCACGTCGCCATAGCCGCAAACCATCACGATCTTGCCAGCCACCATGATGTCCGTGCCACGCTTGATGCCATCGGCCAGGGACTCGCGGCAACCATAGAGATTATCAAATTTACTTTTGGTAACGCTATCGTTTACGTTGATTGCCGGGAAAAGCAATTCGCCCGCTTCCTGCTTTTGATACAAGCGATGCACGCCGGTGGTGGTTTCTTCGCTAACCCCTTTCAGCTTTTTGGCTACATGATGCCAGTGCATGGGATCCTTGGTTAATTCAGAGATCAAGAGCTCCTGCACGATGCGCATTTCTTCGCTGTCGCTATCGGCAAGGGGCAGGATTCCGCTTTGCTTGTATTGCTCTTCCAGCCGGTAACCTTCATGAATCATCAATGTGGCATCGCCGCCATCATCAACGATCAAATCCACCCCATTGGGCCAGGCCAGCGCTTGATATGTGCACCACCAATATTCATGCAGGTTTTCGCCCTTCCAGGCAAACACAGGGATACCTGCAGCAGCCATGGCAGCCGCAGCGTGGTCCTGGGTAGAAAAGATATTACAACTGGCCCATCTGAGACTTGCGCCCAAAGCCACCAGAGTT
>CAZSST010000200.1:0-3253 GCA_964609575.1 uncultured Candidatus Cloacimonas sp. | reverse complement strand
TGGGTGAGCATTTCATTCTGGGCTGGCTGTCTTTTCCCGCTACGGTTTTATGGTACCTCATCGTGCTTAATGCCATCAACCTCATCGATGGCATGGATGGCCTGGCCAGTGGGATTACAGTGATTGTGGGAGCGGTTTTGCTCATCGTGGGCATCCGGGAAAGCAATATCGTAGTGGTTACCATTTCCGGATTTCTGATTGCCGGAAATCTGGCCTTTCTCAGCTATAATTTTCATCCGGCCCGCATCTTTATGGGCGAAACCGGAGCCATGTTTATCGGGCTTAATCTTGCAGCCATTTCCACAGCCGGAACCTCGCAATTCAAGGGGATTACCTCCATGACTCTGATGATTCCTTTGGCTGCTTTGGCCGTTCCCCTATTGGATGTAGTGCTGGCGGTGTTCCGACGCATCCGCGTGGGTAACATCTTTCGGGCCGATAAAGCCCACATTCATCACACCATGCTGGAATTTGGCTTTACACAGCGAACTATTTCGATTATAGTATATATTGTAACTTTGTTGTTTGGTTTAATTGCCATTGGTTTTTCATTTTCCTCAAAGAAGATTCTATTTTCTGTACTTTTGGGCTTGTTATCACTCATGGTGATAGTTGCCTACCTAATTATGCGTCGGGAGAGAAACAAATGAGATACCTGCTGCTAAGTATGATGCTGATAGCTGCTTCGCTTATGGCTGCCGCAACCTGGCAGACCTTTACCAATACTGATCATGTGTTTGATCTGGAGCTTTCGGGAACGGATTTTTACTATTCCTCTTGGGGTGGAGTGCTAAAGCAAAAATACTCAGGAGGCACGCTACAAGCCGAAGCCGAGGTTATAAATAGCGGTAATGGCCTGGTTTCCAATGATATCCGCTGTCTGGAGTATATCGGTTTTTCGGAGAGCCTGTGGATGGGCTCTTCCGATCAGGGTGTAATGATCAAATCCCCTGCAGGCATGCAACAAATCACCACTGAGCTGGGGCTTCCCTCTCCCAAAGTGAATCGTATCATCGAGCATGAATCCACCATTTTGGTTGCCACGCCAGGCGGTCTGGCAGTTTTTTACTATCTGGAAGATGTGAATTTCCCGCTGATGCTGCATCAATATACCTATGAAAATACCGGCGGTGGTCTTTTGGCCAATAACATCCTGGATATGGTGCTGGCTTCGGATAACCGGCTATATCTTTTAACCAGTGCGGGAGTATGCTATGTTCCCCTGGCTGACATCGATAATGATGATGCCTGGCATAGCCTTGATAATCCCCGTTTAGGATTGATCTCGCAAGTGGCAGTTAATGATGGCTACATCGCAGTGGCAGATTGGGACACGGTGTATCGCCGTCCCCTTACTTCCATAGGAAGCTGGGATAGCTTTGGCACAGCACAGGGGCTCAGTGGCGATAGAATCCTTTCGCTGGCTTTGGATGCAGATAATTCCCTCTGGATTGCCTATGGCAATTGGGATGAAGAAATCCTGAGCGTTTCCACCACCAAGGATACGCTGCTTACCAGGATCAGCATCAACGGCGAAGTTCAAAGCTGGGAGAAGAATACTGCCGGGCTTGGCAATGCTCCCATCAATAGATTTGAGATTGTTTCGGACACCATGTTTATGGCAAGCTGGGGCGAAGGGATTTACATTAAGCAAGGAGATATCTGGATTAACGAGCAGGCTAATAGCATTGGCTTCCCAAAAATCACCCAGATTGCCACAGATGAAAACTATGCCTCCTGGTATGCCAGCGGAAACTGGGGTCCCGATCCCGTACGAAAGGGAACCATGGGGGTTACAAAATACTTGGGTGGTATCTGGCAAACCTATGATATCACCAATAGCCCCATCCATACCGATAACGTTCTCACAGTGGCCGTAGATTCGCAAAACCGCAAGTGGTTTGGCACCTGGGATGCTTATAATAGTCCCGAAGGCTGGACGAATGGCCTCACTATTTATAATGATGCCAACGGAAAATGGCTATATCAAGGCTTTTTCGGGCTAAGACACTGGAATCAGGAAACTCAGGAATGGGGGCCCTATGATGCCAATGGTACCCGTTTGCTGGGTGGAACCATCGGTGGCATCTACCCCGGAAAAGATGATGAAATGATCGTTTTCAGCGTTAATCGCGGCGTGAACATTCTGGATGGGGATAACAAGGTGATCAGTACCTTCAGCCTGCCCAATAGTATCGAACAATTTGGCATTTTTGCCCATTACAACGGTTCCCAGTATTTCTTTGGCTCTTACAACGAGGGAGGCCTAACCATCTGGAACCATGATTCCCATCCGGTTACCGGAGGTATCTATTGGATTACCCCACCTATAAATGATCTTCGCAATTGCGTTATCTACGGTGTGATAAGCGTGGACACCCCCTATGAGGGAAGACAGCATTGGATTGCCGCCAGCACCGGACTATTCATGTGGGATGAAAGCGATTGGTATCGTTATGACACTATGATCAAGCGCTTTAAATTCAATCCCAATACCTCCCAATGGGATAACAACATTCTTTACTATGTAGATGAAGAACGGCTTTTTGGCAGTGTACGTACTACTCCCACTGCCATCTATCTTGATCCCTTCAATCGAATCTGGATTGGCAGCCTGGACAATGGGCTGAGTATGTATAATCCCGAAACAGAGCGTTTTACCAACTATTTCAAGCCAAATTATCCCCTCTTGTCAAATTTCATCACCAGCCTGGGCTATGATCCCTTGATGGGTAATCTTTTAATCGGAACTACCGATGGCCTCAATACCCTAAAGATTGGGCGCACCGTAAAACCCTTCACAACCCTGAATAACGTTAAAGCCTTCCCCAATCCCTTTGAGCCTGCCAAGCATAGTTCCATTCAGATCATAAACCTTCCGGACGACAGCATGCCCTTCGGAAAGGGAACTTGCAGAATTTATGATGCCTCGGGAGCCCTGGTGATAAAGCTGGAAGAAAATGAATTCTCCCGTTTTGCCTGGAATGGCCTTAGTGAATCCGGCAAGCAGTGCTCTTCAGGAATATACTTTTTCGTGGTGGCCGATGCGGATGGGAATAGCAAAAAGGGAAAGTTTGCATTGGTAAGATAGGTGAGGTTTCAGGTGTCAGGGTTCATCAGTGAAATGGTGGAAAAGTGAAACATGAGTTAGGTTACAGGTTTCAGGTGTCAGCTCTGCCGCTCCAAACCATCAACCCGTTAACCCGTTAACCCATTAACCCATTAACCCATTAACCCATTAACCCATTAACCC
>CAZSST010000199.1:0-3263 GCA_964609575.1 uncultured Candidatus Cloacimonas sp. | reverse complement strand
TATTCCATTATTTCCACCTTCATGCTGATGCAGGTGGCCGGATTCACCATGAATATGATGACGATGATGGGCCTATCCACTTCGGTGGGTATTCTGGTGGCGAATTCCGTGGTTATTCTGGAAAACATCTTCCGCCACAAGGATATGGGTAATAACCGCAAAGAAGCGGCAGACAAGGGAACTGCAGAAATCACCGTGGCGGTTATGGCTTCAACACTAACCAATATTGTGGTGTTTCTGCCCATCGCCTTGATGGGCTCCATGATCGGCCAGTTCATCAAAGAATTTGCGCTAACGGTTACCTTTGCCACGATCTTCTCCCTCTTTGCATCCTTCACGGTTACCCCGATGCTGGCATCACGCATTCTTCCCGAGAAGAAGCACGATAGCAAATGGGGATTGAAGTTCGACGCCTGGTTCAATAGATTTGAACGTTTCTATGCCAGATTTCTGGGCTACGTTTTAAAATCAAAGAAACGCAGCGTCAGCATTTTGCTGGGAACCGTATTCGTCCTCATCATCAGTGCCGGGCTGGCATCATTCCTGGGAATGGAACTATTCCCCACAATGGATCAGGGGAATGTAACCATCAGCGTGGAAATGCCCCAGGGCTCCAATCTGGAACAATCCGCCAAAGCTCTTCAAGATATCCAGAATATTGTGGTGAAGCACAAGGAAGTGCTGCATGCGGTTACCAGCATAGGCTCGCAAGGATATTTCGATACCGGTACCAACCTGGCAAGTATGGACGTTAAGCTGGTGGACATGAGTGAACGCAATATTAAAAGCGTAGAGATGGCCGAATTACTCACCAAAGAACTTTCCGCAATACCCAATGCCCGAATCAAGGTCAGCGGTGTAGCTTCCATGGGCGCCCGAGGTAGCGCCCCTGTGGAATTCTATTTACAGGGTCAGGACAATGAACGCCTGGAACAGCTTAAATTGGAAGTATTAAATGCTATCAAAGACGTTCCTGGTCTTATCAATCTTGATACATCCACACGCACCGGAAGAATGGAACTAACCCTATATCCCAAGCGCGATCAATTGGCATCGATTGGTGCCACTGTATATGATCTTGCCCTGGCCATGCGGGCAGCGGTGGAAGGAGTGGTATCCACTCAATACCGTGAAGGCGGGAATCAATATGACATGAAGATTGCTTTGCTGGATGAAGAAGTGGACAGCCCTGATAAAATAATGAATATTAGCGTGGTTATCAATGGCAATAGCTATCTGGTTTCGCAATTGGCCGATGTAGAATTCGCTGCCGGGGTGAATAAGATAACCCACTACGAACGTTTCAAATCGATTGTGTTTACTGCCGACCTTGCCAGTGGACATCCCCTGGGCCAGATCACCTCAGAGATCAATACACGCCTGGATAAGGTGAATTTCCCCTCTGGATACCGATACAAGTGGGGTGGTGACGCCGAAATGATGACTGATACTTTCACCGAAATGCTTCGCACCTTCATTTTAGCCGTGTTGCTTACTTACATGCTGCTGGCGGCAATTTTGGAAAGCTTTGCCCAGCCTTTGCTGATTATGGCCACCGTGCCTTTGGCTCTCATCGGAGTTATCCTGTCGCTGCTGCTTACCGGACTCTCCCTAAATATCATTTCCATGATGTCGATTATTATGTTGGTTGGCATTGTGGTAAATAACGCTATATTAATATTAGACTATGTTAATATCAAGAGAAAAGAAGGATACAGCGTGCATGATGCTTTACTGGAAGCCGGCGAACTGAAACTGAAACCGATTGTGATGTCCACAATTGCCATTATTGCGGGAATGATCCCCATGGCTTTAGGAACAGGGGGAACGGGAAAAGAGATATATCAACCCATGGGAATAGTATCCATTGGCGGATTGATTGTGTCCACATTCCTAACCCTGATCATCATCCCTGCTTTCTATTACCTCACTTCTCGTGATATACATGCAAAACAGTAACAACAATAAAAGGAAGGAAATCATGAAAAAAATCACTCGCCTCATCAGCTTTGCCCTGGTGGCAATTCTCCTCGCCGTTGGCCTTTTCGGCTGCTATGGCAATATGTCTCTTACTAAGAAAGTATATAACTGGAATGGCTCCCTTAGCGATAAGTATGTACAGCAAATCGCTTTCTGGGTAATGAACATCGTCCCGGTATATAGTGCAGCCAGTTTCATCGACGTCGTGTTGCTAAATACCATCGAATTCTGGACCGGATCTAATCCTATAGCCATGAATGAAACTGAACAGCAGATCAAATATACCCGCAATGGCGACAAAACCATCCAATACAAGATCAGCCAGAACAAGGTGATCATCACCGAAACAGCCGGCCCCGAAGCCGGACAGCAAGTGGAAGTAACCAACGATGATTCAGTTATTGCTGGAGTTGATATTCAGAAGTAAACTTCTTTTTAATCAATATTTTATTTTTAGGTATTAAATGCATTTATGAAATGTTAGAAGGAGGGTTATTCAATGCTCTATTTAAGAAGTTCTCGGAATTGGTTAATTAGCTTTACAGCGTTGCTCTTTTTTTTAATTGTTATACCAGCAAACGCAGATGATTCGACAATAAGCTTACCGCCGTTGAATCCATCACCTTTAATTGAATCTGCTCCAGGCGGGCTTCCTCAAATGGAAACCGGTGAACAACTCCCATCATTTGATCAACCCAATATAAATGTATTTAAGGACCCTCAAGGGAAATACACTATTACCTTCCCTCAAGGAACAACACAACAACCAGGCCCCGATGATGATATCGTTGCTTTCTCACTTCCCGATCAAGCCAAAGCCTATATACCCAAAGTAGCTAATCCGGAAGCAAACCAAGAGGCATTTTTAGACATTGAGGATGATATTTTAGGTCAAGGTGGCAATAAGGTTGGTCAAAGCATCATTCAAGTTGGAGATCGAACTGCTCAGGTTAATCTTTATGGAATGGAGGGAAGCGCGCTATCTGATATGACCGGTGAGGAATTTACCCAGAACCTAATGTATGCAATTGTTATGGTGCTGTATCCGAATACCAATCTAATGACCATAATAATTCTTCCCAAGGATACTTATAATAATGCGCAATCCTGGATTTTGGAAACGATTAAAGGTGTGGTTTTTCAATAGAATAGACCTTCATGCTGCTTAGCAACACCAGATGACAATGAAAATACCAGAGGGATTCAACCTGCCATAGCACGTTGCTACGTTAAAGAAAGACTGGGCACAATTCATTGTGCCCCTATGTTTTTTTAATTCTTTG
>CAZSST010000198.1:1729-3263 GCA_964609575.1 uncultured Candidatus Cloacimonas sp. | reverse complement strand
ACCAAGCGCTATTACGACGATCCGGTGCGCATGTATCTGCGTGAAATGGGACGCGTTCCCCTGCTCGACCGGGAAGGCGAAGTCCGTGTGGCAAAGCGCATCGAAACCTATCAGAAGATGATCAATCAGAATGTGTTCCAGTCCGGCAGCACTCTGCGCGAAATGTATAATTTCCTCCATCGTTACCGCGAACGTCGCGTGCGTCTGGATCAGATTTTCAAGGTGGATATCGGCACCTGGATCGACAAAAATCAGGACGTGAAGATCATCGACCGCTTCCGTGAAATCCTCCGCGAAAACGAAGTTAATCTCGAAAAAGTGGGCACCATCCTCGATAATTGCGATTTTGACGAAACCGGCACCGCCAATCGTCAGGAAGAAATCGACGAGATTCGCAATCTCATCATCAATACTTTCATGAATTTGTCCTATAACGACAAGCTGATAAAGCGCATGGTATATCGCATCCGCAGCCTCGTGGAGCGCATCGAGGAAAGCTATGACAGCATTGCCGAGCTCACCAAAATAAAGCGCTATACCATCGATGAAATCTGCACCTACGGCCGCCGCGCCCGCAAAGGCGATGAAGACTTTGTGGAAGTGGAAAAAGAAACCGGCATGGATCCCAATGTCTTTGTGGAAACCCTGCGCAAGATCAAAAACGCCCGTCGTAAAATTCGCCGTGTAGAGCTGGAAACCAAGATGACCGGTAACGAACTGGTCTTTTTGCTCCGCGAAATCGAACGCGCCGAGCGCAACAAAGAAAAAGCCCAAAACGAGATGATCGAAGCCAATGTACGCCTCGTGATCAGCATCGCCAAACGCTATAACAACCGTGGCCTGGAATTCCTCGATCTCATTCAGGAAGGAAATACCGGCCTGATGCGTGCCGTGGAAAAATATGACTATCGCAAGGGCTATAAATTCAGCACCTATGCCACCTGGTGGATTCGCCAGGCCATCACCCGCGCCATTGCCGATCAGGCACGCACCATCCGTATCCCTGTACACATGATCGAATCCATAAACAAGATCAACCGCACTTCCCGCCGCCTGATGCAAAAGCTGGGACGCGATCCCTTCCCCGAAGAGATTTCCGAAGTTCTGGATATGCCCGTGGAAAAGATCAAAAACATCCTTTCCATCTCCAAGGAACCCGTTTCCCTGGATAAACCCATCGGCCACGATAGCGAAGATAGCATCCTGGGGGACTTCATCGAAGACCGCACCATCATTTCCCCCGAACGCATGGCCGAACGCAGCCTCCTGAAAAAACAGGTGGATGAAGTGCTTAAAACCCTCACCACCCGCGAAGAACGGGTTATCCGCCTGCGCTTTGGCATCGACGATGGCTATCACCGCACTCTGGAAGAAGTGGGAAATATCTTCCAGGTTACCCGCGAACGTATTCGCCAGATTGAGGATAAAGCCCTTAAAAAACTCCGCCATCCCTCCCGTGCCGTGATCCTTCAGAAGTTCATGGATAATTTTAACGTCCGCTAAAGGGGTGTTGGAAGTTAGAAGTTAGAAGTTA
>CAZSST010000198.1:0-1629 GCA_964609575.1 uncultured Candidatus Cloacimonas sp. | reverse complement strand
CGCCATTACCCCATAAATAGCATTGGAATGCACTTCCATTACTTATAAGCACCTCAAAATTGCACGTTTATCATAAAGTTCTTGACAAGCATCACATCCCCAATAACCGTGCAAATCAGGAATTTGATTCCGGATTTGCAGAATAATGGGAGCTAAAAATGGTGCGCAGATGCTTACAAGATAACCTACTCAGTGCAGCAGCGGGATTTCCGATTATTACCATCACGGGACCTCGCCAATCGGGAAAAACCACCCTGGCAAAAATGGCCTTTCCCGGATACAAATACCTCGATTTGGAACAACTTCCATTGCGCCGGGTACTAATGGAAGACCCATTATCAATCTTATCTGATCCTGTGGGGCGTTATATTATTGATGAGTTCCAATATGTTCCTGAGCTGCTGAGCTATATAAAAGTTATGGTAGATAACTCCGGCTTGGAGGCACAATTCATACTCACTGGCTCAAATCAATTTGTCATGATGCAAGGTGTATCACAGTCTCTTGCCGGCAGAACCGCTATTTTTGAATTGCTCCCCTTCAGTTTTAACGAAGCCCAAAGCGATTTCAAAAATACCGATAGCCTCATTCACAAAGGCTTTTACCCGCGTTTGATAGACAAAAACATGCGTCCAGATACCTTTTATAATGCCTATCTTGCCACATATCTGCAAAGGGATATCCGTCTGCTAACCAATGTGCAAAATCTGGATACCTTCAATAGGTTTCTCTCCCTATGTGCCGGGCGAACGGGATCAATACTGAACAAAGAGGCTTTGGCAAATGATGCGGGAGTGGATGCCAAAACGATTGGCAATTGGCTGTCATTATTGCAAACCAGCTATATTGTTCATTTGCTGCAACCCTGGCATTCAAACCAAAGTAAACGGCTGATAAAGAGCCCCAAACTTTATTTCTATGATACCGGGCTGGCCTGTAACCTGCTGGGAATAAGAAACGAAGCCGATCTCAAGAACCATCCTCTCCGCGGGAATTTATTCGAGACCATGATTGTGGGAGAGACCTTGAAGTTCTTTCATAATCGTGGCATCAGACCTCCGCTGCACTACTATCGTGAGGCCGGCGGTCTGGAAATTGATCTGCTCATCAGCTTTGCCAATAAACACCTGCCAGTGGAGATAAAATCCGCCGGAATGATAAATCCGTCTTTCCATAGCTCCTTGAACAAGTATCTGAATATGAACCACGAAGCTGAAGCATGGCTGATCTATGGCGGTTCCGAGAGCTGGAAAAGCGGAAATATCACCATCCTTTCCCCTGATAAACTTGTCGCCAGATTACAATCTGTTTTTCCATAAAGCTGGGTCGGACACCCTTCCGTCCTCCGCACTTTTTCATGAAACGGTTTCCCCTGCGGTTATTCTCCTTCCCATCATCCTTTTGGGTTGCGTGTTGGTTCTTGCCAAATCCCCTCCAAATAAATTGTCAGCTGATTATCAAGGGGCATGTTTGCGGTCAGACATAAGCGTAATAGGAGGATACTGGTTTTCAAGTCCCGACGGGACGCAGGCTGTTGACAAAGCCCATTTCTCCCAATAAAAAAGCCTCCGTCGTGCCAGCGCAGGCTGGCATCCAGTTCTTTTAAGTGAATGATAAATAATGATCTGG
>CAZSST010000197.1:0-3278 GCA_964609575.1 uncultured Candidatus Cloacimonas sp. | reverse complement strand
CAAACAACCAGAGAAACAATGAGTTGGAATTTACACCAACATTTGGGACTCTACATTGAGAAGTAGAGAGGTCGAGAAGAAGTTATGGAACCTGTAGTTACAAAACTGTTCCATCAGTGGAACAAAAATTGCGAATAAATAGTATTTACTTTCTGAGGCAAAGGAGTTCCAAATGAAACACTTCGTTTTGCTGCTCGTGTTTGTTATCTGTTGCAGTGCGCTTTTGGCACAAGCCATCAATGCCATTCGTCCGGCTTATGATCTGCAGTATCCTGGCACCACGCTGAAGCTTCCGGATGGTGGTTCGCTGGTGGCCTGGTTATCCAGTGTGGAAGGTGATCGCGATATCTATCTGCAGCGGTTATCCTCTTTGGGAACACCTTTGTGGGACGAACCCTGCGCCGTAATCATAGCGCCGGAACACCAGGCTTTGCGCGAAATGCATCTTTGTTCCACGGGGAATTACCTTGTTACCTGGAGTGATGGTCCTGGCATTTGGGGTCAGATGATTTCTCCCCAGGGTATCCGTTTATGGCCCGATAGCGGCGTGCTGCTGCATGAAGGCTATTGTAATATTCTGCCAAACGAGCAGGGCGGTATTTACCTCGCTTATCGCAGTCCAAATAACGAGGGTATAGTAAAAGGCCGTTCCCTGGGGGCAATGCATGAAGATTTGTGGCAACCCACAGAGCGCAACCTCGCCTATGAAGATATGCCCATCCAATCTCTGCAAATTCTTCCGGTGACCACGGGAGGATTCATTCTGCATTACGAAATAACCTTTGAAGACGGAAGCAAGCAAAGCATAATGCGGCGCATTGCCCATCATGGAGGTCCATATTATGCTGATCCCTTGCTGGTTCCGAATGAATTCCCCACCTGCGTTTACCGCATGCAGAATCTAAATAACGGTCAGTACCTTTTATATAGTAATACCAACACTCATCCGGACACTCTGCGCATGCAAAAGATGGATGCCGAGGGTAATTTACTTCTGCCCACAGCACAAACGTTGCTTTTGCCTACCTGGGATGGCCAACCCGGAACTCTTTACACCCAGTGCAATTTCGTTCCACTTAGCGACGGGGGGATGATGCTTTATTGGGGCTACTTATATGGCCAGCATGGCACCCAATATCGCCTCACGCGCTTGGGTGCCAATTTGCAGCCGCTGTGGGATCCCGAGGGAATAACGATTACACCCTTGTATCCTTTTATGGATGGCTGGCTGAACATCTGCGAGGGCGAGAATCTTTCTCTCTATTGCACCTGGCTGGAGGCGGCAAGTGGGGTGGGCAGGCGCATAAGAGCCCAAAAGCTCAATTCCGGTGGCATAGCTCTGTGGCCCGAAGGGGGAGTGCTTTTGGACGATCGTAATGAATCCCTGTCTGCCATCAGCAGTTGGTTTAGCACTCAGCGCCTTAATTGCGTGTGGTTTAGCCAGCAGGAAAGCCAGGATATGCTGAAGCTGCAAAGCCTGAATACCAATGGAATCCCTATCCATGCTGCGGGGGGATTACCGTTCGTTTCGCAATTGGGGGGATATTGTGATAATCCCTTCATCCAGAAGCAGGGGCAAGGCTTCTTCTGTATATGGCAGGATTATCGTCCCGAAAATCACGGCCTCTATTTTCAGATTTGTGATGCGCTGCTAAATCCCATGCTGCAGGAACATGGGCGTTGCTTGCTTCCCCCCTCGGATGAATATCCCCGGGTACGTCAGGTGTATGTTTCAGGCAACAATGTGGCCGTGTTCTATTCATATTCTTCCCATTCCGATTACAGCAATTATTACCTGCAACTTGTTAATTCCATGGGAGACGTATTGCTTCCCGATTACGGGTATTTTTTGGGGCAAATAATCGGTAATCCCGTTCTGGACTTCGTGGATGATGAAATCTATATGGCCTGGGGACAGAGTGGCCCAGAACCAAATACCCGCTATGTGAAAGCCCAGAAATTTGTAAATGGCCTTCCGGTTTGGGAAAGCGGCGGCAAATCGATTGCCTCCACTTCCGCTTACATTTCCAATATCATGCTGAAGAACCGCTTTTTCTGCTGGGAGGAGAGTTTTAATAATATATCCAAAGTTTGTGCCCGGCGTGTGGATGCAAATGGCTACATTATCCCGAGCTGGGGAAATATCCCGCTGCAGGTGATTGAGCCTTATGCAGATGATCGCTGCGGCTCCATCCAGGCAGATGGGGAAAATCTGATCGTATTCATAAAAAGGAATCTGAATCCAGGTGGGGAAATCTATGCCCAAAAAATCTCCCCGGACGGGGAAAGGCTTTGGAGCGCGGGAGGCATAATGCTGGACGCCAATTTGGGAACGATGGCGATTAGCAACCATAACCTGGCCGATCCCTACACCTTGTGCTACCGGAGTGCTCTGCCCACTCCGCGAGTGCATGTGCAAAAATTGGATAGCGCGGGTAACCGGCTTTTTGGAACGGACGGCGCCAGCTTTATCCAGGAAGGCCATTTTATCTCCGAGCCCTGGCTGTATCGAAACCCAAATGGCTGGTATAGCCTTATCTACGAAGTGGATAACCTGTCCGGTACCGATTCTGATATCTTTTACGGGATGATCAGCCCTGCAGGGATACCCTCTGCGGATGGAATTCACGTTTTCTGCGCCGAACGTTTGAATCAACATGAATTAAACATCTGCGGAAGCGGCAACCGGGCCTTTGCCACCTGGCTGGACCTGCGCTATGGGCTTTACAACGAGCATATGATGGGCCGGTCTGTTTATGTGGGCTCGCTGTTTTCCCTGCCCGATGACATTGAAGACGTGGAAATCCCCCCGGCGATGGCATCTTCCGTGTACAGCTATCCCAATCCCTTCAGCGGCAGCGCCACCTTTGGCTATATACTTCCCGAAAAAGAGATTTTTGCCATAGATATCTATAACCTTAAAGGACAGAAAGTTAAAACCATTATCAGCAAAATCCCCGCTGCGGCAGGAGAGCTAATCTGGGACGGCTGCGATGACCACGGCAAAACCCTTCCCGCAGGCCTGTACCTCTATAAACTGCAAGGAGGGAAAAGCCACCTTAGCGGCAAACTTATCAAGCTGTAAAGGTTCACGGGGTTAACGAGTTAGCGGGTTAACGGGTTAACGGGTTAACGGGTTAACGGGTTAGTAGGTTAACGGGTTAACGGGTTAACGGGTTAGCAGGTTTATTAGTTAACGAGTCCCAGCGGGACGGTATTTTAGATAGAAAGTTGGTTTCACAAGATACCGTTAGAGTGCCATCGGCACGGCATTTTAG
>CAZSST010000196.1:0-3327 GCA_964609575.1 uncultured Candidatus Cloacimonas sp. | reverse complement strand
GGGTATGCACAATGTCTGGTTCTAATCTTTTTATTTCCCGGTAAACCTGCCAAACCGTCCGGAAATCCAACAGGGGATTGATAGATCTGCTCATGGCGGGAAGAAAGATTGTTTGAAGTCCTTTGCCGTCCAGCAGATAAAGCATATCCTGCTCATTGCCGGGAGTTTGGCCATACAGTATGGTTGAGCTGTAGTTTGAATCGTTGAAAAGTTCGGAAATCATGGCTACATGCAGGGCCACACCGCCGATATTCATGCGCGTTACGATATTCAGTATTTTAGTCATATTCTTTTATCAGAGTTGTAGATAGATCAATTACTTCGCTTACTTGGATCGCTTTCATACAGCGATAGGCAAATCCACAGAAATGCGGATTGCAGCAGCAACAAGGATAGCGGTGAAAAATATGGCGGGAGTTTGCTCCCAAAGGTCTGCAAATCTCGGGAGGATAAGGCCCCATCAAGCCTACGGCAGGCACTCCCAATAGCGCTGCAATGTGCATGGGACCAGAGTCATTACCCAGAAAGAGCTTTGCTTTGGAGATAAGCTCCCGGCTCTGCATCAGGCTTAATTTTCCAGATTTGTTTATCACTCTTTCATCCGCACACATATACGCAATTTCATCATTGAGGCTTTGTTCGTGTTTATCCCCAATCAGGTAGATTTGTTCACATAAACCTTCACTAAGCAGATACTTGGCTACTTCGGCGAAATTTCGGGGATGCCACCTTTTGCTCTGAAGCTGCGAGGAAGCGTGAAACACGATGTAATTCTCAGGCTTGGTGTTTCTTGTAATGATTATCTCTTCTGCAGATATGGGCTTCATTCCCAGGGTTTTGGCAATGGCATTAGACCTTTCGCTGAGGTGTGTTTTGCCCATATCGGTTATTATGCGCGGGATTTTCATCCCTATTCCTTCCAGGCAGAATTGATTCACAAACTTATTGGAAAAGCTAAGATCGTTAATGTATCCAATAATCGCCCTGGCATTGGAAAGCAAGGCCAAAATTGAATCCTTCAGCACCCATCCAGGCAGAATGATCAGATCAAAGCCTTGCGCATTCATCTCTTTAATGCTTTGCCGGTAACCGCGATGGGCTATGTAACCATCAAAATGGAAAAAACTATCCTGCAGCTCCACCAAGGCTGCCGGCAAGCAAGCCCACAATGCGCTTTTAGGGTAGCGGAGTTTCAGCTGCCGGTAGAATTCCGTTTGGCAGATGATATCTCCGATTCCGGAAAGATAGAGGACTAGGATCTTTCGCGGTTCACGGTTCAGGGTGGGCGTGATAGCTTTTCTCGCTACATACAGGATGTAAGTAAGCAGCATCAGCGGGAGTTTCAGTTTGCGTAACGTGTCATTCATAAAGCTTTATCAACTCATTACAAAGATGCTCACGAGAGTATTCTCTTATCATGGCAGCTTCAGCCCTATGTTTAGCAGGCTCGCTTTTCAGTTTTTGCAGTGCTGTCAAAATGGCTTGCTCGTCCCCTATGTAAGCGTATTCACCTGCATGGCTTCTGCTTAGCATTTCTTTGGCAATCCCTTCCTTAGGTCCCAAAGCCAGGATTGGTTTGCCCAAGCGCAGGAGCTCGAACATCTTGCCGGTTACGATTCCCGCCGAGTGTCTGGTATCGTTTAGCAGAATCAGGTTAATATCTGCACCCAGTGCATATTCAAGGGCTTCCCGATGCGATTTATAACCCTCATAGCGAAAGAACTTATATTCAGAGCAAACTGCTTTTATTTCCTCGGACTGCGATCCGATGTGCACTAGCTGAAAATCAGTTTCCTGCCAGTGCGCCAGGGCTTTCAGCAAGGGCTGGGGATCAGAAGTGGCCAGATAGTTCAGTTTACCCATAAACAGCAGGGTAAATATATCCCAGGAACGTGCTTGCAAACTACTAAAATCATCCTCATCGTAGCCATTGGTAATGGTGCTGCTTTTCTTGCTTAGCCAGGGATAGGCCTTTATATATAGCTCCCGGATGTAATCAGTTACAAACATCGCGTGATCGCATGCACTCAACACCTGTTCATCCGCATGGCGAATGATTCTACGTCGCCACTTCGGAGCTTGTTTTAGCAAACTTTCGAATTGCCAGGTATCGCGATAATCCGCCACCCATCTGATTTTATTACCAAAAAGCAGCTTAAGATAGATCCCGATCAAAAACGCCGAATAGGGATAAGCCGTGATATACACATTGGTTATGCCCCGCTTTTTGATCAGCCAGACAGCCTTTACCAAAGCAAAAGGCACCCATCCAAGCTGTTTATCCAGGGGGAACAGGATATTATTAAGCCCGCGTAAGATTATTGCAAACAAACCCCTGAAGCTGCTTTGCCCAGCTTCGGGAGCTGATTTTAAGGCTGAAAAGCGATCACCAGAGCGACCACCCATACCCAAACTGGCAGTTCTATAAATCCTGGTACGTGTGGGGATTTCCCGGCATAAACTCTCGTCTATGACGCTTTTTGGGGGGCGTTGAGGAGTAATAACAAATGTATCCCATCCGGCTCTATCCAGGTATTTTAAAAACTTCAGGGGTCTCTGCACACCACTTTCGCCCACAGGAGGAAATTCATTAATGATCATCAGGATTTTAGGCTTCATATTGTTCCCTGATTCTGGCGATTAATTGCGGCATCTGGTAGTTTTCTTCCACCAGCTTTTTACCTTCGGCAGCCATCGTTCTTCGAGCCTCAGGATTATCTATCAGCCAAAGGATTTTCTTAGCCAGTTCCGAAACCTGCTGGGGTTTTACCAGCAGACCCGAAATCCCTTCAGTTATGATCCCATCGATCCCCTGTCCTATAACCCCCACAACTGGCAATCCGGCTTGCATCGCCTCCAGATATACGATGCCAAAGGTTTCGCTATAGCTTGGCAGCACAAAGGCATCGAAATATTTATAATAACTGCGCAGCATGGCATTATCCAGCGCTCCGCAAAGCCGTATCTGATCCTGTAACTTGGTCTTGTTTATATAGGTTTCCAGTAATGAACGTTCAGGTCCTTCTCCCACAATGGCAAGCTGAATGGCATGGCCTTGATTAATAAGCGTTTCCACAGCCTTCAGCAGGTAAATGTAGCCTTTGGTTTTCACCAGATTTCCTGCGGCGATGATCCGAAAGGCATCCTTGTCAAGCCACTCTATATATTCTTTTGGCACATCCACTTCGCGGAATTCAGGCAGGGCATTGCCGATCACGGAACTGCTTTTAAGCGTCACCAATCTGGCCAGATTTCGCTGTAATCGTTCATTTACGAAAAAGATATGCGAGAAATTGGCATAAGATCGTTTTAAGGTAATCTGATAGA
>CAZSST010000195.1:0-3423 GCA_964609575.1 uncultured Candidatus Cloacimonas sp. | reverse complement strand
ATCCCCGCCCAGAAATCGTTCTCCGGATTGGTGCAATTATTGCATTACAAAGCGCGAACCAATATCAAATGGAGTTACTATGAAAGCTATTAAATATACGGTGATGGCCTTGTTGCTGCTGGTGCCCTGGCTTTTGGGAGCACAATTGCCCACCTGCTATCACACCTACACCGAGGTAATTGCAGAGCTTAATGCCGCGCATGCTCAGTATCCCCAGATCACCAAAATGATCTCCATTGGCAATTCGCAGCAGGACGGTATGCCTATCTACGCCTTCCGGATCAGCGACAATGCCGCTACAGATGAAGATGAACCAGCCTTGCTATTTGTGGGTCAGGTGCATGCCGAAGAAGTGATGGGCGTGGAAATCTGTATGAGTAACATCGCCGAAATCCTCGCAAATCGCAATCAACCGCCATATAATCAGTGGATTGCGCAGCTTGATATGTGGTTTATTCCCACCCTTAATCCCGAAGGACACGAAGTAGTAACTTCAAATCTGGATGTAACCTACCGCAAAAACAAACGGGATATGAACAATAACAGCGTGTTTGACTACACCACCAGCACCGGATATGACCTGGACGGAGTGGATATAAACCGCAATTTTGATTTCAACTGGTGTCATGGGGACAGCCTTTGGCAGCCTGGAGGCTGGGAAGTATATGATTATTACCGTGGCCCCGGAGAATTCAGCGAAACTGAAACCCGTGCCCTGAAAGCGCTTTGTGATCAGTATAAATTCGTGTATTCCCTTTGTTGGCACGAATCCCGCACCGGCAATTTCTCCGAAAAAGTATATTATCCCTTCAATTGGAAAGAAGTGCGTCCCAGTCCCGATCTGGCTTTGGCTGCCAGCATTGGACAGGGAGTGGGGGGCCAGATTATCAACGAAGCTGGAACTGCCACTTACGAAGTGTATCCCAATCTCAGCCGCAGAGGTGCCTTTCATGACTGGATGTATAAGGAATACGGCACCATGGCGCTGCTTATCGAATGCTGCACCAGCACCATTCAGCCGGATTCGCTGGTTATGGTAGACACCGTTAACCGCTGCAGCAATGGCGTACGCTGGATGCTGAACCGCGCCTTGATGTTCTCTTCCGCTGTCCCTTCCACCGCCATGCTGGTTTGCAACGTGAAAGATGCCGTTAGCAATGCCTCTCTGGAAGCGGAGATAATTGTGGAACAGCATAAAGCACCGTGGTTTACGCCTCGCAAGTCCTTTGCCGCCACAGGAAAATACTATCGCTCTATGCAGCCCGGTCAATACACCATCCGTGCCCGCAAGAAAGGCTATAACGATACAGTGTTAACCAGCGTGAACGTGCTGAACACAGTGTGGACAAATGTGAATATCAGCATGCAGCCCCAGAATCCGGGAATGGTGGTCTTTGATGTTCGCAGCGGCACCACGCCCGTTTCGGCAAGGATTATCATCGGAGGAGATCATCCCGACACTCTGTTCGTGAACGACCAATATCAGTATAACGGCTTTCAGGGAGAATATCCTGTTCAGATTTACGCAAATGGCTATTATCCCTATATCGGCACCCTGAATATAACTCCAGATAGCTATCTCTGGAGAATTGAGCTTAGCCCCGAAACCACGGTCTTCCGAGAAACCTGGGAAAGCGGCACCACGCTTTGGCAAAGGAATGGGCCCTGGACACGGCAAAATGAGCTTTCCACCTCTGGTTATGCCATCACCGATAGCTGGGGTGGCTGGGGATTCTATGAAATGGGTTGCGACTGGTGGATAAAAACCTTGCAGCCAGTTTCCATCCCCGCCACAGGCAATCCCATGCTGATCTTTGATTCACACCTTTACACCGAATGGGACTGGGACCCCTGCAGCGTGGAAATCTCCCCTGATGGCGCTTCTTGGACTGCTTTGTGGACCAAGAGCGGACGTTGGGACACCTGGCGTCAGGAATTTGTACCCCTTAATGCCTATGCGGGACAAAGCATTTATCTGCGCTTCCGGCTGGTTGATGTGTCCATCCATGCTGATCTAACCGATCCTGGCTGGACTATCGATAACATCCGTATTATCACCGGCACGGCCACAGATAATGAAGATGAGATCGATGCTGTCCCCCCGGTAAACGCCTTGTATCCAAACTTTCCTAATCCCTTCAATCCCGAAACCAATATCAATTTCAGCCTGGGTAAAGCCGGTGCAGTCCGTTTGGAAATCTATAATCTTAAGGGTCAGCTGGTGAAAACCCTGGTGAATAGCGAACTAATCCGTGGAAGCCATAATCTGGTTTGGAACGGTAGGGATAATAGTGGCCGGGAAGTAAGCAGCGGTGTGTATCTGTATCGTTTGCAGACAGATAACTTTAGCCGTACCATGAAGATGATGCTGATGAAATAGTGAGGGCAGAGCTGTGAGAGTTTCACTGTGAGAGCTGCGCGGTTAGAATCAGATTCTCTACCAAAGGCGGTAGATTTATCCGCTGTATAGATTAATCATGCGATGCCCATGCCACCACCAGGCGTTTGCATGGGCATCGCATGGGCATTGGCTAATGGAAGATGGAGGACTATGGCAGTATATATGAGCTGCCGCTTGCCTGCAAAGCTATTGCTATTATAATATGAATAGAGGAAAACAATATGAAAAGATACATCATCATCATCACCATGATTAGCATCTCATTGATGCTGAATGCAGTAATAGACCTGAGCATCGATGTGGAGACCGGAATTGCAGTTCCCGGATATAACGATGCCAAGATACCCAATGATGATAATCACGATGAATTTTCGCTGAAAGATGAGCTGAATATAAAACCAGCCCTGCATACCCGGCTGAATATACATTGGCGGCCTGCGCCCCATCACCAGATTTCGCTGATGGCCACCCCCCTAACTTTGAAGGGTGAGGGTAAGTTCAATCGCCACATCCGTTATATGGACACAACCTTTTTTGCCGGTGAACCAATCGACGTAAGCTATCGTTTTGATTCCTATCGCCTGCAATATCACTACATCTTCGATAAACCAGTGCTGGGATTCATTCGCAGCGTGGGCGCAGCCG
Source organism: uncultured Candidatus Cloacimonas sp. (assembly GCA_964609575.1). Lineage (GTDB taxonomy): Bacteria > Cloacimonadota > Cloacimonadia > Cloacimonadales > Cloacimonadaceae > Cloacimonas. The sequence goes on along the minus strand of CAZSST010000195.1, from coordinate 377 downwards.
GAAAGATCAGGGACGCAGAGATCAAGCTGGAAACCACCGGCAATAAAATGGCCACCAAAACTAATACCGGATTTGTCCCCCTGCTGAATGTTGATCTGGGCTACCGCTACAGTCCCGATCTGGATTTTGTGCTGGAAGCAGAAGGCCTTGGCTCACCCTATGGCCGCGCGGAAGATGTATTTCTGGGAGCAGTTTATAATCTGAAGGACAAGCTGGATGTGAAAGCAGGATATCGCATTCTGGAAGGCGGCTCGGATGCCGGGGAAGTTTATACCTTTGCTGCGGTGCATTATGGGGTGCTGGGATTTATAGTACGGTTTTGATGGAATTATGAATTAAGAATTAAGAATTAAGCTGCGCTGAAGAACAAGATGAAG
>CAZSST010000194.1:0-3499 GCA_964609575.1 uncultured Candidatus Cloacimonas sp. | reverse complement strand
AAGTGATGAAGTAAGTGGAAAGGTAGAACATTAGTCTAGTGTATGGTTGCAGGCTTCCGTATTGTCCACTTTTCTCAGAAGCATCATGAAGTCAGTCCTCTCTTCTTTACTGGATCACTAACTGATCAATTAACAACCCATTAAAACGCATAGTGGAATAAATCTTGCTTCCTGTTTGTAATACATCAAAGCTTACTTGATGCGCGAGGTTCTGATGAAAAAACTGTTTTTAATTGTGATATTTACCGCGATGCTTACCCTGCTGATCGGCCAGCAAACCAACTGGCATGTTTACCGTTCAGCTGGTGGCGCATCGGATATTGCCTACCGGAATGGGGAACTGTGGATATCTTCCGCCGCGGGTATCATGCGCTGGAATCCCGATACCGGAGCCAAGACTCAGTATGACAATTTCAATGCTCCATCCCAGGTGAATACCATCTTGAATCTGTGCACCAGCCAGAACGGCGATATTTGGGGCTGTGGCAGTTACGGCGTGGTCCATTATGATGGCACTGCCTGGGAATATTTTGACAGCACTAATTCCATTCTTCCCTTTGAACCCGTTTACTGCCTTACCGCAGACAATGCCGGGGTTATCTGGATGGTTACCGTTTCAGGGGTTTACAGTTATAATGGCACCGTCTGGACAGTATTCAACTCCTCCAATTCTGATCTTCTGCCCATTACGCATCCTTGGGGGATTACGGTTGCTCCCAATAATCATATCTGGATTTGCAGTGATGACGGCGTGTGGCGCTACAATGGCAGCACCTGGACAAATTTCACGGCAGCAAATTCCACCCTTCCGGATGATTGGGTTTACTGCATCGCCTTTGAAGCGGATGGCACCGGCTGGTTTGGCAACTATGATGGCGTGGCGAAATATGAGAACAATACCTGGCAAAACTATCCCATCATCAATGGGGTGAGCCTTACCCGGTTAAATGGAGTTTATGTGGATGCCATGCAGCGAATCTGGTACTATAATAACGATAATCTGCTTATGGACGATCACGGCGTTTATCATCATTACCCCCGCACCCAGTTTGCGGATTACACGTTGTGGTTCGGTAATCTCCTTATCGATGATTTTGAACGGATTTGGATTGTATTTTGGGATACCTATTCCCCCAAGTCCCTGGCGAAATTCGATGGCGAAAATGCCACCTTCTTTGCCATTAGTGAATTACCTCTGGCAAGCCGTTACGTGCAGGACATCTTCAAGGGTTTCGATTCCAAGCTGTGGATTGCCACTTCGAATAGTGATGGCATTGGGGGCTATATATCCATCGATGAGGATGAGGTGGATGCCTTTGGAATGTACAATACCGAAATGCAGTGTGACCATGTGTGGGCCTTGGCGCAGGACAGCCAGATGAATATATGGGTTAGTACCTGTGTGGGACTGCTACGTATTGGCGATGATGGAACGCAGCACTTCGGTCAAACCCAGGCGGGGATTTCCACCGGCAATCTGAAAACCATCTGTCCTATTGGCGATGGAGTCTGGATAGGAGGTAGCGAGGGCGTATCCCGCTATCAGAATGGCACCTGGTCGTTGCTGAGCAGTGCCGAAGCGGGAATAAACCTGGAATATACCAAGACAATAAAGAAAGATAATGAAGGCGGGATCTGGATCGGTGGCAATTATGGCATCTGCCGCTATTTCAATGGCCAGTTTATTGCCTATCCCCAGATCACGAATGCCAAAGACTTTGCTTTTGCCGCAGATGGCTCGGTGTGGGTGGCCAGAGGTGAATTATCATACCTCCATAATGGCACCTGGATACATTTCAACACCACCAATTCCGGTTTGCTGGAAAACCATGCAAACTGTGTGGCAGTGGATCACAATAACAAGGTGTGGGTGGGTTCTTTTTTTCCGAATTGCGTACTATATTCTTACCGCGAGGGACAGTGGCAGGTTTTTGACGGAACTAATTCTCCCCTCAGCGGAAATCAGCTCAATGCGCTGTATGTAGATGCTGATAATACCAAGTGGATCGGAGGCAAAGACCTTTACATTTTTAATGAAACTGGCTTGCCTTCCTCTTCCGAAGAGCAGCTGCTACCTGTAGCAAAAGCAATTGGTAACTACCCCAATCCCTTTGTAGCCTTTACCACCATCCGCTGCCAGAAAGAGAGCGCTGAACCCCTGCAGCTGAATATCTATAACCTCAAGGGACAAAAGGTGTGGTCACATGCATACCGTGGCACGGATAAAGGGGAAATCGAGATCAGCTGGAACGGCCAGGACACCCAAGGACTGGATTGCGCAGCAGGTATCTACATTATTCAGCAGAGAGATAAGCACGGAGTGAGAGTGGGAAAAATCCTGAAGCTTGCCCATGAGATGACCAGGTGATCCCCGGGCATTTGCATGGGCATCGCATGGGCATCGCATGGGAAAGAAGAATGAAAAATGAAAAATGAAAGCTGGGCGTAAGGGGATTTACAATTTACAATTTACAATTTAGGCTCTCTTTCAAACTTAGTGGGTAGTATTGGCAAACTGAAGGAATGGAGTTCAAGCGGCTTAAATAACTCTAGACTTTAACAGTAACTTGAATAGCCGCTTGGACTTCATGCTGTTCGTTACTTCAGCTGTTTGAAGTCCAAAGCGCTATTATGCATAGGGATAAGAGCATAAATTATCTAAGCGCTTTGAACTCCAATCAGCGTGATGGAATCCTCTTACCCACTTGATTTGAAAGAGAGCCACAATTTACGATGTACGATGTACGATTAGCAATGGACACTATGGATAAAATGAGAAGAAAATCAGAGAGAGCTTTGCCTATCCATCCCAGCTATCTTAATTCTTAATTACTTATCCCAGCATCATCTTCAGAATCGCCATGGCTTCCTGCTTGGCTCCCACACCATTATCCGCCACAGGGCCTACACAGGCGGGACAGCCATTCTCGCAGGTGCAGCCTTTCACCCTGTCCATGGCAGCGTAAAGCAGGCGGCTATGCAGATCATAGAGTCTGCGGCTGAGGCCAATGCCACCCGGAATCTTGTCATAGATGGCGATCGTGGGCATACCCAGAGCCAGGGGAGACTTATCCTCGCTATGCACGCCGATATCCTTGGAAGCGCACATCACGAAAAAGGGAGCCAGATTGCCGATCAGATAGGCTAAGGCTGCCAGGCCGCTTTGGATATGCACTCTCAGTTCTGCCAGGCGATGACAGCGGGGACAGAGGCTCACCAGATTATCGGGATGGTTGGCTTCCCCGGGATCCTCAAACCTGCGGAAGGGGATGATGTGATGCACATCCAATTCCCCCGCGATGCCACAATTGCGGCAGCGCTGCATGTCCCGCTCCCGGATGCTATCTGCAAGTTTATCCCAGCCGGGGCCATAGTTTATCGGATCGTTATTCCACAGCCCCATGGCGCGGATCTTTTCCACGGTTTGAGGCGAGATAGATATCCACCAGGCTTGCGTTTGCATCACGTCTTCAGGCAGTTCCAGCGGCTCCTGATCCAG
>CAZSST010000193.1:0-3500 GCA_964609575.1 uncultured Candidatus Cloacimonas sp. | reverse complement strand
GAGGCATAAGTAGGCATAAGAATAAGGAAAAAAGCATGTTAGAGAAAATTCTGAAGAAGCTCTTTGGAGACAAAGGCAGCCAGGAACTGAAACATTACGAGCCTTTGGTAAATGAGATAAATGGCATTTACCAGGGTCTGGAGCAATATACAGACGAACAAATTCAGGGGCGGATTGTAGAGATACGTCAGGAAATCGCGGCCAAACTGGAGCCCCTGCGCACGGAGCTGGCCACCCTGGAAAAGAACTATCGCGAAGTGAGTGAAGATAGTGAACGCAGCCACATTGACAATCAGATAGACAGTGTGCGTAAAGACCTGAAAAAGCTCACCAAAAGTACCCTGGATGACTTTCTGCCCGAGGTATTCGCCATTGTGAAAGATACCTACCGCCGCATCGTGGGACAGAGCTTTATGGTTCGCGAGCACGAACAGGTTTGGAATATGGTGCCCTTTGATGTGCAGCTTATAGGCGGAATGGCGCTACATGATGGCAAAATCGCCGAAATGGCCACTGGAGAGGGAAAGACCCTGGTGGCCACTTTGCCGCTGTTTTTGAATGCTCTGGTGGGTCGTGGAGCGCATCTGGTAACCGTGAATGACTATCTGGCCAGCCGCGATGCCGAATGGATGACTCCAGTTTTCGCCTTTCACGGCATGAAAGTGGGCTGCATTACCACCGGCATGGATTTTGCCGCTCGTAAAGAAGCTTATTCATGCGATGTTACCTACGGGATGAACAGCGAATTTGGCTTTGACTATCTGCGCGATAACATGGCTGTGGCTTCGGAACAACTGGTGCAGCGGGACTTCTATTATGCCATTGTGGACGAAGTGGATAGCATCCTGGTGGACGAAGCGCGGACGCCGCTAATCATTAGCGGACCCATTGCCCAGGACAAGAATTTCTATCATGAGCTGCGTCCGGCCATTGCGCAACTGGTGCAAAGCCAGAATGCTTTGGCACAGCGATATTTAAGCGAAATCAGGGATGATCTGAGAGAAGATAATCCCAATTCCAATAACGAACGTTTGGGCAGAAACCTGCTTTTAGTGCAGCGTGCCGCCCCTCGCAACAAGGCCTTTTTGAAGCTGATGCAGGATGGCGAGCTGAAGAAAATGGTCTCGGATGTAGAAGGTATCTATCTGCGTGATAAAAAGATGCATGAGCTGGACGATGAGCTTTTCTACGTGGTGGAAGAGCGGCATCACAGCGTTGACCTCTGCGAAAAAGGGCGTGATCTGATCGCGCATAAAGATAAAGACCTCTTTGTGGTGCAATCCCTGGATGAGATTTTGCACGATATTGACCACAACGAGAACTACAGCGAAGCGGAAAAGCAGCGCCAGAAGGAACTGCAGACCAATCGCTTCATGGATAAAAGCGAAAAGCTGCATAACATAAACCAGTTACTGAAGGCTTTCACGCTTTTTGAAAACAACCAGGAATATGTGGTGATCGACAACAAAGTGATCATCGTGGATGAATTTACGGGACGCCAAATGCCTGGACGCCGTTTTTCGGATGGGCTGCATCAGGCCCTGGAAGCCAAAGAAAATGTGGAGATCGAGGCAGGCACCCAAACCTTTGCCACAATTACTCTGCAGAACTATTTCCGCATGTTTGAAAAGCTTGCGGGAATGACGGGTACGGCGATTACCGAAGAATCAGAATTTATGGAGATTTATAAGCTGCCGGTGATGGCGATTCCTACCAATGTGCCGGTTACACGTTTGGATCATGACGACATGATTTACCTGAATAAAAACGATAAATACCAGGCCATTATCGATGAGATAAGCTATTGGCACGAAAAGAATAAGCCCGTGCTGGTGGGAACGGTTAGCGTGGAAGTTTCCGAAATCCTCTCCCGCCTTTTAAAGCGCAAAGGCATCGCGCATAATGTGCTGAATGCCCGTCAACACCAGCGTGAAGCAGAGATCATCACCGGAGCAGGCCAGCCTGGAGCAGTTACTATTGCCACCAATATGGCCGGACGCGGAACAGATATCAAGCTTGGCAAAGGCGTGGTGGAAGGAAGCACTGAAAGCTATCGCAACCTGCCCATGGAGCTTACCAAAGAATATCCTTATGGCTTGCCTTTGGATGGCTTGCATGTGATAGGCAGTGAACGCCATGAAAGCCGGCGTATCGATAGACAACTACGTGGTCGTGCCGGACGTCAGGGCGATCCGGGAACCTCGCGTTTTTACCTTTCCCTGGAAGACGATCTGATGCGGCTTTTCGGTTCCGATCGCATTGCGCCCATGATGATGAAGATGGGGCTGAAAAGTGGTGACGTGATTCGCCATCCCTGGATGACCAAAGCCGTGGAAAAAGCGCAGAAACGCGTGGAAGAGCATAACTTCGAGATCCGTAAAAACCTGATAAAATATGACGAAGTGATGAACCAGCAGCGTGAGGTGATATATTCCTACCGGCGCAGCGTGCTGAAAGGGTATGACTTAAAGCCCGAAATTCTGGAGATGATTACCTCCACCATCAGCGGCGTTATCGCCCAAAGCATCCCCAAGGATAGCTATCCAGAGGATTGGGATCTGGAGCGGATTTGCCTGTGGTTCAAGCAAAATCTGAACCTGAAGGTAACTCCGGCCGATCTGGAAAGCGATCATCTGAATCTGGATTTACTCAGCAATACGTTAACCGATTTTGCCCTTCAGGCTTATGAACAAAAAGAAAGCCAGATGGGTGCCGAACAATTGCGCAATATCGAACGCCGTGCTCTGCTGGAAGTGGTGGACGATGAATGGAGGGATCACCTGCATGAAATGGACTTGCTAAAGGACGGTGTGCACCTGCGTTCCTATGCCAATAAAGACCCTCTGATTGAGTATAAAAAAGAAAGCTATGACCTCTTTGAAAGCCTTATTGGGCGTATTCAGGAAGGGGTTACCCGCAAAGTATTTACCACCTATATCCTCTCGCAGCAGCAAATGGAAGATATGCTGAAGCATGCCAATATGTCTCACGAAGATATGAGCGCTTTCCTGAATGCCCAGCAGCAGAATATAAGTGATTTCAATACCAATATGAGCGCTCCGCCGCAATTTAGCAATGCCCCCGAAGAAAAAGCCCGACCGATTCGCGTGGCGCCTAAAGTGGGACGCAACGATCCTTGCCCCTGCGGCAGCGGCAAGAAATATAAGAAATGCTGCGGCCAGCATGAATTTGATGACGCATAACTTGTAATGGCGGTTTCCAAACCGCCATAATAAAACGTAGTGGCGGTCTCCGTACCGCCATAATAAAACGTAGTGGCGGTCTCCGTACCGCCATATCATAAACAAAGAGTAAAAGAGGAAGTAAAAATAGTGAATGGGAGTATACGTAAAGCAACGCCGGAGAGCAGTGGTCTCCCTGCTCTGCCGCTAACCCATTAACCCTCTAATCCAAAGGATAAAGTATGCCAAAAGGACTGATAATAGTAGAATCTCCTGCCAAGGCGGGAACCATAAGCAAATTCCTGAAGAACCAATTCA
>CAZSST010000192.1:0-3511 GCA_964609575.1 uncultured Candidatus Cloacimonas sp. | reverse complement strand
GTGCCTTCGGGACGCAGGGCAAATTCACGTCCCTTGCGGTCTGTAAAGCGATACATTTCTTTTTTTACCACGTCTGAGCTCTCTCCGGAGCTGCGTTCAAAGAGATCAGCCGTTTCGAAGATGGGAGTGCTTATCTCCTCATAACCGAAGCTGGAGGCAAACTTGCGAAAGCTGGCCATCAGGAATTGCCACTTATAGCTATCGGCTGGGAGAATATCGAAGGTACCACGGGGGATATTATATTTCATCTTTTACCTCAAAATGGGGTTGTTCATTATGTTGCATGGGCTTATCTGCATCCGGTTGATACAGCTCGAAGTACTCTGCAGGGTACTTCACATCCATCAGATATAGCCCGGAAGCCGGAGCTGTAATCACCAGATTCTGCCGGGGACAGGTGTCATTCAATATGGCGCTAATGGTTTCAGGAACAAGGCCTTGATGGGAGATATTGGCCAGGGTACCCACCATGCGGCGCACCATATTATGCAAGAAGCGGTCGGCTCTGATCTTGAATCTAAAGCAATCTTCCGTTTCCGTAATCTCCAGTTCTTTAATATCGCAGATTCTATTGGGCACTTCGGGATTGGCACGGCCAAAGGAAGAGAAATCATGCTTACCCAGCAGTAACTGCCCTGCCTCTTGCATTAGCTTCATATTGATCTTCAGATAGGGAATATTACCGGTATAAAGCCGGTTAAAAGGGGTTTGCCGCTTGGCCAATAGATACAGATAACTGCGTTCATAGGCCTGATAACGGGCACTGAGTTCGGGGCTTACCTGCCTTATTTCCAGCACTTTAATATCTTCTGGCAGCCATCTTCTGAAGGCCAGCAGCATCTGCTGTGGGCGCATGGATCCATTATAATCGAAATGGGCATGCTGTCCCCAGGCGTGCACTCCGGTGTCGGTTCGGCCTGCACCAACCACCTTAACGGGCGCTTCGGCGAATCTGGCAATAACCCTTTCCAACACGGCCTGGATGCTTATCCCATTCTGCTGAATCTGCCAGCCGTGATAAGCCGTGCCATCATAGCAAATCTTCATCAGCCAGCGAGACATCTATACTCCATGCACGATCACCAGCAGCGCCAGAAACACGATCCCCAAGGCGTTGGCAAGAAAGCGATGTGGCTTTTCCTGCGGTTGGTTTTCCAGTATTCGCTGCACTTCATCACCTATTTTGCCGCTTTCCGCAGCCACGCTCTGAAAAACATTCCCAACCTCAGCAAGTGGCAGCTTGGCCCCACCTTGGGATCGAATAGCCGAGAATCCGGCAAAGAACCGCCTTACAAAAAGCAGGGTACTGAGGCTGAAAACAAACAAGGTATTGATTCCCTTCAGCTTGCGAAGCCGGCGGCAATCATAGGCCCAAGCGCTGAAATCCGGCCTGGAAAATACATATACGCTAACTAAAACCAGATATAACACCTGCACCGTAAAGAATATAGACTTGGGGAAAAGCTGGCCAAAGAGCGTGCTGAAAACCCAGTACGCAGCCAGAAAGGGCACTATCGTTCTGATGGCTTTGAATAATGACCGGTACAAGGCAGGTTCCAGGAGCATAAAGAGAATAAGGAGTGCGCCTTCCTTTGGCAATTGTGATATAGAGCTGTCCAGTCCCGATACCAGGCCGGTGATCAGGATTACAGCTTTAAGATAGAGATGTTGCCCGGAAATGGGTGTGGTGAGGAACTTCATTCAAGCTGTTGTTCCTCTTCTTTTTTTGCATCGGGAATGGCTTCCGGAGCCTTTTCCTCCGGGATCAATTCCGGTTCTTCAGGCGCCGGTAGCGTCTCCGTTTCGGGAACCACCACCTGCAGAGTATCCGCCAAAGAATCAGGCTCGGTAATCGTAATTTGCGATATAACGCTATCCGGCACTGCTACCAGGGAATCCTTAAATACCTCAGCGCCCCACAGCAGGTATTTATTTCCATCATAAAACTTGCGGACCGTGGTGCCATATTCTCCGGAGGCGGTATTATCCAGCACTTCTTGCAGATAGGCCTTGGCAGCGATGGTATCCGCCACTTCAAAGCTGTAATACCAGCCCAAGCGGTAATTGGCAGCCAGCTGAACTTCCGGAACGGGTGATTCCCGCAGCCTTTCCAGCCCCGCAATTGCCGAATCAGGGGAAGTGGAAACCATCCCCAAAAGGCTGTCTAAAATCGCTTCTTGCTCTTCCACCAGCGGATCGATGAGGCGGATGGGCTGTCCCGCAAGCAGCGCTTTGAAGGCTTTGGTATATTTATTCGCCGGATATTTATCCTGAAGGGTGTCCATCACAGCCTGGCTTTCTGGGTGCTCCGGATCACTACTGTGCCTCATGCTGCCAAGGGCAAAGAGGCAAAAGGGAATAATCTCATTATCAAAACGCAGCAGCGATTCATCGATCTTGGCGATACGGGCTTCCAGTGCAGTAATCCTGGTTTGCAGTTCCTGCTTTTGTTGCGATATATTTGGCCTGGCCTCCGGCTCTGCATCCTTTCCGGGATCGGTAGCAGTGCTATCTTGCATCGTTGCCAGGGTATCCACAGCCACGATTCCGCTTGCCAGAAGCGAATCCGCAGTTTCTGCCTGTTCCGCCAGCAAGGTGTCTGCAATCACCTTTTCTGTTACTTGCAGCGTATCCATTGCCACTGCCAGAGTATCTTCCACGATCAGTGCCAGGCTATCCAGACTAACCTGCTGCAAAGCCATCTCCTGCCGTAGTGAATCCTGCAATGCCACCAGGGTATCCCGTTCCGCGATCACTCTGCGATAGCTGGCCACCGCCGAATCCGGCAGAGCCAGGGTTCCCACAAAGCTCTCCGCAGCCAGATAGTGGTAATCTAAAAATTGGGTTAGCGCGGTTTCGGAGCTGAGGGTGGTATTGGGTTTCACGTTATTCAGCGCTGTGGCTTTATTTTGCCCCACCGTGGCGAATTCCGAAGCGGAAAATTCAGTGCGCACCCGATTGTAATTCGTAATGGCATTGGTGATATCCGATTTCAGGTAATAGTAGTATTCACCCAGAAAGTAAAAGGCTCCGGCAGCGGCTTCGGTGCGGGGATAATTCTTGGTAACCGCTTCCATTTCTGCCAGCGCTTTGCCATGTTCACCCGTAGCCATCAGGATTCTTCCCAGCAGCAGCCGTACAGATGACAGCTTTTCGGGACGGCTCTCCATTTTCACCAGCTTTCTGGCTTCTGATAACGCACGCTCATTTTCATTCAGATACAGGTCGTTCAAAGCTATATAGTAGTCTGCATCAAGCTTCATCGCCTTATCGATACGCCGGGCATGACGCATCTTGACGAAGGCCTCCCGGGATGCCGCATAGTCCTGCTGCTCATAATAATTCTTACCAAAGAGGAAATAAGCTTCCTTGAATTCCTTGGTTTTGGGATGTTCGCGGATAATCTTATCCAGCCAGAATTGCGCCTGGGAATAGTCCTTATCTTTGATGGCAAAATCCGCCAGCACCAATAGTGCCTGGGGATGCTGCTCCGAAAATTGCGGATTGCGGA
>CAZSST010000191.1:0-3550 GCA_964609575.1 uncultured Candidatus Cloacimonas sp. | reverse complement strand
GTCTCACTTCCGCAGGTCTCACCTGCGCGAAGCGCTCTCACAGCGTAGCTCTCACCTACTTCATCAGCATCATTTTCTTGGTTTTGGTATAGCCTTTGGTTTCCAGACGGTATATGTACAAACCGGAGCAAAGCAGACGGCCGTTATCATCCTTGCCGTCGAAGGGTAGCTGCTGTTCTCCAGCCAACATATTACCACTATAGAGCTTGCGTACCAGTTGTCCGCGGCTGTTGTAAATACATAGCTTCACCGGAGAATCCTGATGCAGGTCGAATTTAATAGTTGTGTGAGGATTGAAGGGATTGGGGAAGTTGCCTTTCAGCTTGGTTACTTCCGGAATGGGAGGAACTATCGGCTCCACATGCAGGATGTTTGAGAAAGCGGGAAGGCCATCACCACTATTCCACATGGCATATACTGCCCACAGGAAATCGCCGTTATTAAGGCCGCCATGAGCTTCGTCAATTACCGGCACCAAGCTATCCACACGGGCTACATAGGTCCAGGAAGCCGGAGCTTGTTGCTGTCCATCCACCAGGAAGAATACTTCGTAATAATCCGGCAAACTGAGGGAAACTGGCGCATCCCAAGTGACTAAATAAGCTTCGCCATCCACAGCCGCCAGCACATTTCGCACCGGTGCAGCCAGATGGATGACGCACATATCCCAGAGCTCGGTAGAAACCAAATCTCCATAAACTGCTGCCACGCCGTAACGATAACCGCCATTGGGCACATTGGTATCGGTGTAGCTGAGCTCTGTCGTTTCCGCGATCTGGATGCCATTGCGAGTGATGCGGAAGGTAGTGAAACCAACCAGATCAATGGGATTTACCCAGGCAACATGTACCAGGCTGGAATCGGATACTGCCTCAATGCTAAGGCCTTCCACGGTGTAGGGCACCAGCACATTGATCCAGGTGAATTCCTGAATCCCCAGCATCACACCGCCACTATATACAGTGCGAATCCAGATTCGATACATGCCATTGGACAGGTCATCAAAGATACATGAAGTCTGATCGGTGTTCAGCTTTGCGAGCAACGTTCCGGAGCCATTTATCACTTGATATTCCACCAGGCCATAGCTGTCAGCTGGGGCTTCCCACTGCAGGCTTAAGCGATTTTGCTGCAATTCGTAAGTGAGATTCTGCGCGGGATAGGCAATGATGTTTTCGAAACTCACTTCCGCTGCCGCGCTTTGGGAATTGCTATAAACTGCTGCCACCTGGTAAGTGTATTGGCCATTGGGGACTATGGTGTCTACAAAGGAAGTACTGGCAGTAGTTCCAAGCAAAGTCCCGTTTCGGGAAACACGATATTCGGAGAATCCGCCCATATCGACAGGAGCTTGCCAGGACAAGTAAATAACGCTTCCGGGACCCTCGTAACTGAGATTCCGGGGAGGGTAGGGAATCATTACTTCTGCCACAGCAGGAGCAGTTTGAGCGCTGGAACCTGCTTGATAAACGGCTTGCACGGTGTAGCTGTAAGTGCCATTACTAAGATCTTCATCGGTGTAGGCGGGATTATTAAGCTCCGCTATCTGAGTGCCATTCCGGAAAATCCGGTAATACATCAGGAAACCAGGATCGGCCACAGCAGTCCATGAGAAAACGACGTCCGTGATATTAACCTGCACCATGGGAGCCGTGGGAGGATAGATGATTTCCACATGGGCAGTTCCGGCATCCGCAGGATTGGATAGATGCGTGCCAAATACCGCCACCACGGTGTAATGATAATTGGCATTGGCAAGGTCATTATCCTGGTAGCTGAGGGAGGTAGTTTGGCCGATCTGCACATCATCGCGCAGAATCCGGTAATTCGTAAGCCCGCTGATATATTGCGGTTGATTCCACTGGATGCTTACGTCGTTGCCATTAACCGTGCAAGTGGCATTTTGCGGAGGATAGGCAGCGATCACTTCGGCTGTATAGGTATTGGAATAAGCTGATTGTCCGGATGGATAAATGGCAGTGATTTGGAAATTATAGGTGCCATTATCCAGATCGGAAATGGTTGCGGTGGTGCTGGTTGTTTCCATTTGCAGCTCTGAATTCATCCACACGCGGTAGTTAGTAAGTCCCCACGGATCAGAGGGAGAAGCCCAACTAATACTCACATTATTACCAGTGATTGAACCGGTAAGATTTTGCGGGGGATACGTTACCATCACCACTGCGGGCAGGTTCGAAGAGGGTGTGGATTCCAAAGTGCCATACATGCTGGTAATGTAATAAGTATAGTTCCCATTGGCCATATCCTGATCGGTGTAGAACAGATTCATTCCAGTGTAAATGATATTGCTATTGCGATATACGCGATATGCTGTAAGACCACCTGTATCTGCAGGGGCATTCCAGGTAATGGTTACTGAATCGTCGTAGGTTACTTGCTGGAGGAAAGCATTCACAGGAGGATAAGCAACCAGGACATTGGCCGTTGCAGTGTTTGAGAGTGCAGAAGTCCCGCTGGTATATTCTGCATGAACCGTGTAGCTATAGCTGCCATTACCGGGATTAACGTCTGTAAAGCTTGTTGTTTCGGTATTCCCCACCCATTCGCCATTACGGAGTATCACATATTCCAAAAGGCTTCTAGGGCCTGTGGGAGAAGCAGCCCAGGTAAGATTCACATTGGCATTGTTTACCACCGCCACCAGGTTCGAAGGAGCATATAGCACTTCCACATTTGCTACTATGGTATTGGTGGGTAGGGATTCACCACTGGCGTAACGTGCAGAAACATAGTAGCTGTAGCTGCCGTTGTTCAAGCCAATATCTGTATAATTGGTAATGGTGGTCTGAATAAGTAACGATCCATTGCGATATACATTGTAGCCAAGGAGAGTGGCACCCGAAGGCGGTACAGCATCCCAGGAAAGGCTCACGGAGGCACCATTTACCTGGTATTGCAAATTCGCGGCAGGATAGAGAATTTCGATAAGCACACTTACCGGAGCTGTGGGAGCAGCATCACCGCTGTTATAAGAAGCCACCACATAGTACTGATAGGTGCCATTTCCCAGATCAAGATCGGTGTACGTTGTTTGGGTTGCGGTTCCAATCTGGATGTTGTCGCGGAAGATCTTGTAACCGGTGAGATTGCGCAAGCCACCGCTGTTTACTGGAGCAGTCCAGCTAAGAAATACATCATTGTCGATCACATTGAACTGTAATGCCGTAGCCGGATAGCGTACTTCCACAGTTGCGGAGGCAGTATTGGTAGGTGTAGATTCACCCACAGCATACATGGCGGTTACATAGTAGCTGTAATCCCCATTGGCCAAAGCGCTGTCGAGGTATTGCAAGGTGGTGGCAGTGCTTAGGAATATGCCATTGCGGTAGATGCGGTAATTGATAAGGCCACCGGGATCACTAACGCCAAACCAGCTAAGGGCAATACTATCATCGGTTACTATGGCAGAGAGTCCGGAAGGCGGATAAGCCAGCTCGATATTCGCATTAAGCGGTGCCGTCAAAGCAGATTCACCCACAGAGTATACAGCGCTAAGCTGATAGATATAGCTGCCATTGGCCAGATTGTA
>CAZSST010000190.1:1314-3569 GCA_964609575.1 uncultured Candidatus Cloacimonas sp. | reverse complement strand
TTAAATTCCACAATTTGCCAAAAACATCAGATTGTTGTATTGGCGCATTCCAATGCGCCATGAGGATGGGATTCAGAGACCACCACTATATGCATGTAGTCACGTTCCCACTTAGTTTGAAAAAGAGCCTTTTTATTTCAGCTACACATCCCTATTCCCGGGTACATTCTCCAATATGTTTTCCTCTTTACCCTCCGAGAACCATCCGAGAACCATCCGAGATCACAATAAAGGGAGAATCTTGGAGGGCTGCAGGATAGTGATTGCAGCTAACCGGTAAGCGGGATAAAGATAATCTTGAACTGCGACTTCCTCCCCTATTCACGGGATTGCCAGAAATTTTGTCTTGACCTGTTTGACTATTTAGCCACAATGGGTCAGATATTCAATGATGAATACGTAACTAACAGCAATATAATCTTATATAAGAATGAAAAGGAATTTATGAACAGAGCAAAGGATAAAAGACAACTGATAATTGATACTGCCGATGGACTATTTTCACGGTATGGATTCAGCAAAACCTCGTTGGATGATATCTCTTCCACAGCGCAGATCGCCAAGGGAACGGTATATTATTACTTTCCCAGCAAAGAGGATCTCTTTGTAAACGTGATCCAGAACAAAGCCGAAGCTTATTTTTCGATGCTTCAGGAGCATTTGGACAGGGTGGAAGGTTTTGAAAACAAACTGAGTGAGTTGCTACATATCCCTATTAAATTCATTTATGAGCAAATGCCGGTGCTGATCGAAGGATTAAAGAATCTGCCCGTTAATTACCAGGAACGGCTGATGGAGTTTCGCACTCAGTTACGGATTCGGATGAAAGAATTGATAGGATCGATTCTGGCCACCGGATACCGCGAGAATTTGATCAATGTGAATATCGCCCCCGAGAAATTGTGTGAGGTAATGGCCGATTGGTTTCTTTTGGGGGATGCAAACGTACAGATAATAGATATGAAAAAGATGTTGGAACGAGTGGAGGCAGATCACGAAATCCTCATCCAGATACTCTTATATGGAATCGTTAAAAGGGGAAACAAATGAAACGATGGATAGTGGCGTTACTGGCTTTAGGCGCAGTTATCTCTATATCGGGAATAACTTTGCCGGAGAGCCTGGAAATGGCCAAACAAAACAATAAAACTCTGCTGATGGCCAGGGAAGAGCAGTACAAAGCAGACGCAACTTACAAGCAGGTTTGGGGAATGCTGTATCCGCAGCTTAGCTTACAGGGAGCTTACACCTTATCCAGTACGGGAATACCCGAAAGCTCCAAAGCTCCCAAGATGGATATCGCCTCCATGCTGGATGAAACCACCGCCAGCGACAATGATAATACTTTGGCGGACGTGATGAGTGGAATCGTGAATGGTATGATCCCTTCCTCACCCATCGAGGAAGGATCTCTGGCAGCGCAATTGAAGCTGGATCAAATCCTCTTTTCCGGAGGCAAGATCTTCAATGGCATCAGCGCTGCAGACCGCTACCGCACCATTCAGAAGCTGAGTTACAGCGTGTCGGAACAGGATGTGATTCTCCAGACCACCAATATGTTCTATCAAACCCTTTTGGCAGCAAGAGTGGTGGACATTCAGCGCGAAGGCCTGGAAACCGCACGCAGGCATCTGGCCAGGGTGGAGCTTTTTAGCACCGAAGGCCAGGTTTCAGAATTTGATGTGCTGCGGGCACGCCTGGAAGTGGCTAAATTGGAACCGGATCTTTTGGCCGCCGAAAGCCAATATGATCTGGCGCTCTCTGCCTTTCGCCGTCAGATTGGCAGCGATGATCCCACGGCTATCCCCGAAGGTGAATTTATCCCTCCGGCAAAGCGTGAAATCAGCCTGGAAGATGCACAGGCGCAGGGCTTGCAAAATCGCGAGGATCTGGAGCTGGTAAATCTGGCTACGCAGATGCGGGAGATTCAACTGAAGGCCGAAAAAGGAAATTACCTGCCCAACGTAGCGCTTACCGCCAGTGGGGCTTTGTACACCGCAGCCGATGAATTCATGATCGAAGCTGATGATTTTGGAACCAGCCTGTCCGTAGGGATTGGCTTTCAGATGCCCCTCTTTACCGGTTTTCAGAATACTGCCAAGATAAATTATGCCCGGCATGACCTTAATAAGGCCAGGCTGCAATTGCGGGATACCCGTGAATTGGTGGAGCTGCAGATCAAGCAACTGCATCAAAAGCTGCAGCATGCATGGGAAAATTATGAAGTGCAAAGGCAAAATATTCAGATGGCAGAG
>CAZSST010000190.1:0-1304 GCA_964609575.1 uncultured Candidatus Cloacimonas sp. | reverse complement strand
TATGAAAATAACGTGGGCATCCAGCTGGAAGTTTTCGATGCGCAGATCATGCTCTCTTCCATCAAATTGCAATACTTGAGCTCGATCTATGAAGTGATCGC
Source organism: uncultured Candidatus Cloacimonas sp. (assembly GCA_964609575.1). GTDB lineage: Bacteria > Cloacimonadota > Cloacimonadia > Cloacimonadales > Cloacimonadaceae > Cloacimonas. The sequence goes on along the minus strand of CAZSST010000190.1, from coordinate 1,203 downwards.
AGCCGAACGGGAATTTACCAAATCTATCGGGGAAGCCCTGTAAATGGAGATTAGAATGAAAAACAGATATATGATAATAGTGATCCTGGTGATTATGCTGAGCATACTTGGCGCTTGCTCCAAAAAGAAAGAGGACGCCAAGAGCATGGAACAACTGCAGAGCGAAAATGGCATCCCGGTACGCGTGGATAGCGTGGAAGTGGGTACCTTTGAACAATTCCTGCACTATAATGCGGTTTTGGGTGGAATCGAAGAATCCACCGCACAATCCATGGTTTCCGATGTAATTCTGGCCATAAATGCCAAAGTTGGTGATAGAGTTACCAAGGGTGATGTGATCGTTAGATTCCCTATCAATACTCCCGCTGCGCAATTTGAACAGGCTACCAGCGCTTTCAATAGCATCACTGCAGTGCATGACCGCATGAAACGTCTCTATGATCAGGGAGCAATCAGCCTTCAGGATTATGAGAACGTGCAAACTCAATATAAAGTTTCGCAGGCGAATCTGAATGCCAGCGAGCAGATGATCAATGTGCGTGCGCCCTTAAGCGGCATTGTTACTAACATCATGGTGAATCCTTCCGAGAAGGCATATCCGGGACAGGATCTATTCACAGTGGCCTCAACAGGCGGATACAAAGCCAGAATCATGGTTCCCGATACGGAAATAGCCAAGGTTCGCAAAGGCGCAAGAGTTACCGCTACCTGGCAGGATAAGACCATCACCGGAAGGATTAGCAGCATTGCCATGGCCATGGATCAAGATTCCAAGGCTTTCCGCGTGGAAGCAAGCTTCCCGGGACTGAAGAAAGACATCAGCTTCGGCATTACTGCCGACATCGGCATAGAAGTGCTTTCCAAACCCAAAGTGATAGTGGTGGAAAGACAGCACATGGTTATGGAAAATGGCGATTACTACGTGTGGGTGAATGAAGCTGGCAAAGCCATTAAACGCCAGGTTCAGCTTGGCTTGGACAATTCTCTGGAGTATGAGATCACTTCCGGCCTTAATCCCGGCGATATTCTCATTACTGAAGGTATAAATATGCTTACCGAAAACGCTAAACTGCGCGTGATCGAATAAGCAAGGATTTAGAATTATGTTTCTAGCAAAACTATCTATAGAAAGACCGGTGATGGTCACTATGGCCTTGCTGATCTTCGTAGTATTCGGGGTGCTTGCCTATATCGACATGCCCC
>CAZSST010000189.1:0-3680 GCA_964609575.1 uncultured Candidatus Cloacimonas sp. | reverse complement strand
TGAACAAGCTCCCTTTATTACCTATGTACCCATCAGCAATACCTTTGATACCACCCCTACGCTTATGGCTCAGATTATCGATTTGAATGACATTACTTCCGCTACGCTGCATTACTCTGTGGGTGGTCCCTGGCAGGAAGTGAATGGCACTGCTGGGGGTAGCAATACCTTCATCTTCAATATGCCCGATCTGCCTTTGGGTGCTAATGTGCATTATTACTTTTCTGCCCAGGATGAGTTTACCAATAGTGGCACTCTACCTTTAACTGCGCCTGCAGACTACTTCAGCTTCAAAGTGCTGCCCAGCGCCGATACAGATGTATTGATTGCCTATGGAAGCCGTCAGGATTACCAGGCAACAGAATTGCCCTTGTACAAGGCCCGTCTTGATGCGCTGGATATTGCCTACGACGTATTTAATTACGAAGAATATGACGATTACAGCTTTCCCGCCAGCTATTCCACCATTCTGGTGATTTCCAATGTAGGACGCCATGATGCCTACACTCTGCATTTATCCGAAGCACTGATGGACTATCTGGATAATGGCACCACCGCTAACAAAAGGAACGTGCTGCTTGCCTCAGACGGTTGGGCAACCACTCAGCACGGGAATCCTAATTCCGACAGCATGGTGCAGCTCTTCCGTGGTTACTTCCGCACACATTACGTACCTACTGCTGTTGTGGGACAGGGTGGCGGAACCAATGGCCTTGCCGGTCCCGACGTTTACAGCTATCAGAACGGCACTATTCTTTGCACTCAGAGTTCGCCTATCGCCACTCCCGGATCAGAATATCCCGTGTATGCCAATAGCCCCGATTGCATAATGGCCGATGATGGCGTTCCCGATTGGATGGTCGACCAGGTTCCCTATCCAGAAATTGGTGCTGAAAACGCATTTCTCTTTGAGGATGGCCCCGTGAATGGACAAGCATACCTGTACCATGGTTCCTGTGCCACCTTTTCAGAAACGCCCACAGCCCGTACCTTCTTTTTCAGTTTCGATTATTCTCAACTTACCAATGAAGCTCAAAGCATCGAATTTATGACCGATCTGATGAACTGGTTCCAGGTAACTCCCTCCGCAAATTACGATCCCGGAGTTCCTGTAACCCAGAACGCCATCCTGGGCAACTACCCCAATCCCTTCAATCCCCATACCACCATCAGCTATTCCCTGGCCAAAGCTGCACCCGTGGAACTGGTGATTTATAACCTGAAAGGCCAGAAGGTGAAAAGCCTGGTAAACGAAAGCAAAACTGCGGGTATCCATCAGATTGGCTGGAATGGCACCGATGCCAATGGCAAAGAAGTTGGTAGCGGAATTTACTTCGTTAAAATGCAGATCGGCAAGAAGATTCTGAATCGCAAACTAACTTTGGTAAAATAAGGAGTAATAATGCCTAAGCAACTTCTACTCTTTCTCCTGACCCTGGTGCTGGCTACCATGCTATTCGCCGATGATTACACCATCGGCGACGGCACCTCTACCGAAAGGAATGTTCCCTTTTATGGCTACAGCAATTACGGCTGGAGCAAATTTATCTATACCAATGTGGAGCTTCAGGCTGCTGGAGCCACAGGAACGATCACCATCGAAAAGATCGCTTTCCAGCTTTCGGGTGGCCCGTGGAACAATTATGTAACCGATAACCAAAGAGTGTATATGAGGATGAACTACAATTATCCCTATACCAGCTCCACGGATAATTACCCCGGAATAGCAGGTTATACCGAAGTGTATAATGGCAGCATCAGTTGGAATGGCCCCGGCTGGATGGAAATTACCTTGAGTACCCCTTATCAGCATAATACCGTAGTGGATGAGAACGTGAATTACAGCCTGGAAATCCTCTGGGAAAATCGCGATGGCACCAAAACCGCTGGCCCTCCTTATTTTGCTTACACTTATGCAAACGATATGTGTGTGTATAAGAATTCAGATACTTCTTTCCCCACCAGTGATGGCTCCAGGTACGACAATCGTCCCAATATCCGCATAATTACTCCGGTAACCGATGTTCCCAATCCCGCAGTGGTGGTAGCTCCTGTGAGTGGTGCCACCGACGTATCCATAAATCCTTCGCTGCTGTGGAGTTCGGGTGGCGGTAGCCCCAATGATTACCTTTTTACGATGTGGAGTGGCAGTCCTGCTATCTACATTGAAAACAATCTGGTTACTACCACCACGTCCTACACTCCCGCAGCCTTGCTGGATTACAGCACCACCTATTACTGGAGAGTGATCCCCCGCAATTCCTTTGGTAATGCCATTGCTTGCCCCACCTGGAGTTTCACCACCATGGCTGATCCTTCCATTACGGCCTTCCCGTGGACGGAAAGCATGGATGGCGCAGAATTTCCACCCAATGACGATTGGAGCGTTATGACCGGCTTGCTGGCTGATCCCGTTACCCTCAATCCCAGCAGCAGTATGTGGGTTTCGGACGAGTGGCTGAATATAGCTGCCAATCCCGATAAAGCTGCCAAACACAATCTTTGGGGTTCCACCAATGGCTGGCTTATTTCGCCGCTGCTAAATGTTCCCGATGATAGCTATGCTCTATCCTTCGATCTGGCGCTTTTGAAGTATGGTCAGCCCCCAACAGGTACTCCGCCTGCTCTTACAGGTGTGGATGATCGGATGGTGGTTCTCATTGGCGATGGCTATAGCTGGAGCACTGCCAATATCGTGCGCGAATGGAACAACGCCGGTTCACCCTATGTTCTTAATGATATAAGTATTACGGGAGAACAGGTAGTTATTCCGCTTGCAGAGCACACGGGACGCATCAGAATCGCCTGGTATGCAGGTTCCACCACCAGCAATGCCGATAACGATATAATGATCAATAACATTTACGTAGGCCCCTTCCTGGCTTCCCCGGTGCTCAGCATTGCCCATGATCAGATCAGCAATATGGTAAATCTTTCCTGGCCTGCCATAAGCGGAGCCAATAGCTACAATGTTTATGCAGCCGGTGCTCCCGAAGGCCCCTGGACTCTGGTGCAAACGGTTGCTACAAATGGGTACAGCACTCCGGCTACTGCTGCCAAAGTGTTTTATCAGGTGAAAGCCTCCACTGAGGTGAGGTAAACAACTTTCTAAGCAGGAGTCATTTACGCCTTTTCCTAATTGGCAGTTTTTATCCCTGTGATTAGGCGTAAAGGACTAATGCGTAAATATTTATTGTGCCAGCATGAGTCCTTCAGCCCGTAGAGATTACAGTAAGCATATAGTTTACCGTGGGCTGAATGACTCCTGCTACCAAAACTATTTTGCCTTGCAAATCTTGTAAAGCTCCGTTCCCTCCGGAGATTGCAGCTTAACCAGATACACTCCACTCCCCATATCTCGGCCTGTATTATCTTTGCCATCCCAGCCAAAGGACATCGCTCCCTTGTCCATTCTTCCCGAAAATAACTTTCTAACGCATTGTCCCTTGATGTTATAGATTTTTATCTGAACTTCACCGCCCTTGCTAAGCTCACCTTCAATATTAATGACACTATTAAAGGGATTGGGATAGCAAACAAAAGCATTAACCCCCGGCGCGAGTTCATCTTCCGCAGCGGTGATATTATAGGCATAGATAGAGATATTGTCATTCCCATAGGCATAGATATAGTTCTCATCCCAATCCAGCTTTGTGGTATAGGAATTCTGGGGAAGGAAG
>CAZSST010000188.1:0-3725 GCA_964609575.1 uncultured Candidatus Cloacimonas sp. | reverse complement strand
CATCCCATGATCTGGATCGTGAAGAATAAGCATGGACTGGAATGGGATAGCCCCGATAATATGCCGGTGCGCTGGATATTCTTTATCCTCACTCCCGAAGACAATCACGATGCGCAACTGCATATCCTGCAGATGTTGGCCAAGACCTTGCAGAACAAAGAACTGTTCCACAAAATGGACGAAGCCACGGAAGTTAGTACCGTGTGGGAATTGATCAAGCCGAATCTGGAAAACTGCGAAGAGTGCTTGTTGCTAGCAACTTCATGATAGAGAGCGAATAATGCTTTATATCTTTCTAAGCATTCTCTGCTCAGTAGCCATAGCTAATCTGCTGATGCTCTATGGCCGGCTGAAACACCATCAGGATAACGATCCCCGTTCTGCCATGCTACCCGTTTTTCTGGGTAACTACCTTGTTGCAGCACTCTTTAGCTTCATCTCTGTTCCCATAGGTGGTTTCACGCTAAGTGGCTTTGATCTGGGCTTGGGAATATCGGCGGGAGCGCTGTTTCTGGCAAATTTCTGGGTGTATCAGCGCAGCATCGTGATCAATGGCCTGGCCATCTCAGTAAGCGTAATGCGCGTAGCGATGATCATCCCGGTGCTGGTTTCGCTGTTTATCTTTGCAGAAAGGTTGAAAGTAATCAATCTCGTGGGCATTGCCTTAGCGCTATTGGCCTTTATTCTGAAGCCGAATCAGAGCAGCATCCGCAATTTGCTATGGCTGGCAGGGCTCTTCGCCGTTTCGGGACTCACCGATCTCAGCTTGAAACTTTACAAAGAATGGGGCAGCGGCACGGAAGCTTTCTGGATAGGGATTATCTTCAGCTCAGCGCTGCTTTTTACCCTCATTCTGATAATCATCCGCAAGGTTAAGTTGGGCTGGCTGCCCCTGCTTTTTGGCTTTGGACTGGGCATTCCGAATCGGCTTTCCACGGTTTTTTTCCTGAAAGGCCTGGTATCTGTTCCTGCAGCCATCGCTTATCCCGTTACCGCCAGCGGCATCGTGCTGGTAAGCATTGTCAGCGATGCCTTGTTCTGGAAACGCATTCCGGCCAGAAGAGAGATTGCCATGTATTGCCTTTTGGCCATCAGCCTGGCTTTGCTGAATCTGTAATCAGTTAAACCACGCTAAACAAGCGATCTATTCAGCCGCAATCGCAATCACCTTATAGAACTTCCTGGAACTGGTACCATGTCCCGAAAGAACGATATTGGGAAGAATACTGGTACCTGCCAGATTAGCTGTTTCGCAAACGAAATACGGTTGATCTGATGCATAAATCCGGTACTCAGTAATAGTAATGGGAGTTCCGGTGGTATCGGTAGTTACAGGAGCCCAGTTTAGGGCCACATCACTGCCCTGAATAAGGATTTCCAGTTCGGAGGGAGCCATCACATCGGGAATATCCGTGGTTATAGACACCGCATCAAAATAGCCGTCATTGTTGGTTCCGGAACGTCTGATACTAATCAGGCGGATGCGGATATAGCGGGTTCCAACCGGGGCATTGGCGCTGTGGAGTTTCTCCGTCCAGATGGTGGTATTGGAATCCTGGCCAAGATCATAAGTAGCCAGCACCGAGCTTTTATCATGATTCAGATATTCCAGGATGATCTGCGAAATATCAGAGGGAGCTTGATCCCAGGAACGAACCCATGCTGAGAAGCTGAATTGCTTGGTTCCTGAATCGATAAGCGCGGCATGCCCGGTAACATCCACATCCTGGATTAGTTCTGCCGAGGCGCCTGCACCCGCGAAGAAATAGTTTGATCCCTCATAGGGATTGGGATTAGCGGTTCGCTGCGTCCAGTTGCTTCCCACAATTTCCATCCATCCAGGAATTTCTCCACCTTCCAAAGGCATTTCACAACCGCCATTTTGCACCAGTTCAAGGATAGTGCGCGTAGGGTAGTTCACTTCACTGGCAGCGGTTAGAGGATTAGCATTCATGGGTGTTACACATAAAATCAGGATCCCGATAACCAGCAAAAATAAAAGCTTCATCGTTTTCATCATCCACCTCCTTGATGAACGAATTTACAAATATCCTTAGCTTAATATCTGTCAAGCTAAGAATCGCACCTATACACCTAAGCGTTATATTTCCCAGAACCTTCCTTCATCGCGACCCAGGTTGGTCTTGGATGGTTCTTGGATGGCAGTGGGAAAGAAGCATGAAAAGTTCAAGTTACAGTGGCAGGAGTCATTCGCGCCTGATCCTGGTAAGTATTATCAACCCAAGTTCATTGGCGCGAAGGACTCATGCGATCAGGGGGGAAAAGAATAAGGTGCGCATGAGTCCTTTGTACCTTCTAAGTTATATACATATTACTAGTTTACCGTGGTGCAAATGACTCCTGCTCTCACAGCATGCTTTCACAGTGAAACTCTCACAGCTTGCTCTCACAGTGAAACTCTCACTTTCCATTGACGGATAAGCCCCCTGCATAATCGTGGCGCACTATTAACGCAATTCCGAAGGAAAATCATGCAGAAAATCAAGAACATAGCCATTATAGCCCATGTTGACCACGGTAAAACCACCCTGGTGGATGCCATGCTGCGTCAAGCCGGAGTATTCAGAGACAATGAACGCCTGGTGGAGAGAGTAATGGACTCCAATGACATCGAAAAAGAGCGGGGGATCACCATCTTTTCCAAGTGTGCCTCCCTGGAATATAAAGACTATAAGATCAACCTTGTTGACACTCCGGGACACTCTGATTTTGGCGGAGAAGTTCAGCGCATCATGAAAATGGTGGATTCCGTGCTGCTATTGGTGGATGCCTTTGAAGGTCCCATGCCGCAAACCAAGTATGTACTGAAAAATGCCCTGGAGATGGGACTGAAGCCGATCGTAGTAATAAACAAAATCGATAGGCATAATGCGCGTTCCTATGACGTTCTGGATATGGTTTTCGAGCTCTTTCTGGAGCTGAATGCATCGCACGATCAGCTTGATTTTGCCGTGATCTACGCCTCTGGAAAGGATGGCTATGCGGTTACGGAACTGAATGACGAGCCCATGAACATCTTCCCCCTTTTGGATATGATTATCGAGGAAGTTCCGGATACTACCGGTGACGTCGATCAGCCTTTCCAGATGCTCACTTCCGCCATTGAATACGATAATTACCTGGGTAAAATGGGGACCGGTAAGATTCATAATGGCACCGTGAATACCGGAGATGAGGTGCTGCTCATGAAGCGCAATGGCGACATGATTTATTACAAGGTTACCAATCTCTTTGTGTATGAAGGCACCCAGAAGAAAGAGATCAAAACTGCCTATGCGGGTGATATCATCACCATTGCCGGGCTGGAAAAGATCGATATCGGCGAAACCATTGCCACCCGGGACAATCCCATCGCCCTGCCAAGTATCAGTATCGACGAGCCTACCATCGCCATTGAATTCATCATCAACGATTCCCCATTCATGGGACGCAGCGGCAAGTGGGTTACCTCAAATAAGATTTGGGAACGCCTGCAAAGCGAATTGCAGACCAATGTGTCCCTGGTTGTGGAAAGAACAGCTTCCAGTGATACTTTCATTGTGAAAGGCAGAGGCGAATTGCAGCTTTCCATTTTGATGGAAAATATGCGGCGGGAAGGCTATGAATTTCAAGTTTCCAAGCCTCAAGTGCTTTTCAAAGAAAAGGATGGCAAGATTACCGAACCCATCGAACTGGCGATTGTAGATGTGGCGGAGGAATATGTA
>CAZSST010000187.1:0-3738 GCA_964609575.1 uncultured Candidatus Cloacimonas sp. | reverse complement strand
TATCCAGTGCCTAGGTTCCGAACTCAATCCGGAATGACGGCTATTTATGGGCATCGTTCAGGGGATAGATCTTATCTTGGGCAGCCAGAGCCCGACAAATGTCACTGGTGCGGTCATCCAGGATAACCACGAGCTTGTAGTATTTGGCTTTAGCCTTCTTGTAGCCTTGTAACCTTCCGAACTCTCTGATTCTCAAGGCAGTGTGCTCTGCAAGTCCCTGCCAGTAGTTGGATGATCTGTTTGCCAGGTCATTGAACTGGTCTTTGAGGGTATCGGCAAGCATCTCTTTGGTATAGCCCTGCTCGATGGCTTTGGAGAGGGTGTCTGCGAAGTTCTGCCTGATGTCATCTTCGAAGTGATTCCCGATCCAGAATAACTGCTGTTTTTGGATGGTGGATGAGATATGCTGATCGTCTATACCCCAGAGTCCGATGCTGGTCTTGGTTGGGGCTTGCACTTGGGTGTCTCTCAATCCAAGCCGCACACAGAGGGTCATTTGACGTTTGGGGTAAGGATTTATACTGTAACACTTTTTAAAAGTGCGATGCCCATGCAATCGCCAGGCAAAGGCCCGGGCATCGCATGGGGATCGCATGAAAGATGCTTATGTGGTATCCTCTCCCAGGTTGAGGAGCTTTCAAAGTATCAGAACAGGCTGCTCACGTAGTCCTTTGGCTGGTATTGTTACGATACCTGAAAAGCCATGAATCAGGCAATATCATCCCCTTTGGCAAAAAAAGAAATTGACAGGGAATTGCTTCCCCAGTTGTATAGCAACAGGAAGAATATTTACCCTAATGAGAAGAAGGGGAGGAAATCATGAAGAAACTGATCGTAATAAGCCTGCTGCTGATCATGCTGGGAAGCCTGTTTGCAGATCGCAAGGCTCTGGTGATCGGCATTTCGCAGTATGAGGGAACCACGCTAAGCACCAGCCTGAGTGATGCGGATAGCATGGCTGCGGCGTTAAGTGACCTGGGCTTCAGCATTTGGAAGCATAAGAATCTTAATTTACAGGCTTTTAAAACTGCTGTGGATAGCTTTACCGTGAAAATCGATCCCCTGGATGAGGTGGTGGTTTATTTCAGCGGTCATGGCACCAACCAGAATGGGATTAATTACCTTGCTCCGGCAGGACTGAATCTTTCCACGGCGCAAACTTATGCCAAAACAGCCTATAGCCTTAATACTCTGGCGCAAAAAGTGAAGGGGGCGATATCCTCGCTGATCATATTGGAAGCATCGCGTCCCTGGAGCAGCAGTGGCGGCAAAGCAAGCACTAAAAGCTTTGTAACGGTTAGCCCTGCAGTGGGCAATCAAGCCATTCTCAGCGCCGCCCAACCCGGAAAGGGAGTAACAAACAGCACTGGCAAGGTAAGCCTGTTTACGCGTGAACTAATACGCCAGATAAGCACTTCGGAAGAAGGGATAAATGCCCTTTTTCCCCAGATTGCCGCAGAGGTGAAACGCACTACCATAACTGCGCAACAACCTTGGATGTCCAATCTCATCAACACCAATTTCTATTTCATTAAAAACCAGGAAAAGGGAATCTGGAAAGAGATGAGCCCCATGGAGATCGAAGGGGGAGGAAGCCTAAACTGGTAAGGCAGGATTTTCCAGGGACTTAATCAGTTCAAGCACCTTGGTTGCAGCCGCTTCATCGCCCAGATAGAGGCGATGCCGGTGAATTACTTTATATGAGGATATCGCTGCGGCGGTATCCTTTTTTGCAAGGTGGATAGTAGCTATATTTCCCAGGGCTTTTATCTGCTCCAAGAGATCGTTCATTTCCTCTGCCAGGCTCAGTTTTTGCTGCAAGAGAGGCAGGGCAGCATCCATATCACCTTTCAGGATAAGGGTATAGCCGATATTACCCAGGGCAGTGGAACGCTCCTTAAGATAGCGATGCGTTTCGGCAAGCTGAAGGCTTTTATGGAACATCTCCAAAGCTTCATCATACCTGGCTTCTTCCACCAGAATGAGGCCAAGATTCCCCAGGGTTTTGGCCATCCGCTGCTTTTCACCCAGTTTTTCGGCCATAGCCAGGCTTTGATGATGCATTTCGCGGGATTTGTTAAATTCCCTTTTCTGATAATACCAATTTCCCAAGTTACCGGTGGCAACGCAGATGAGCAGTGGATCCTGCAGCTTTTCTGCGAGCCTGGTGGCCAGAGAAAAACGCTGGTAAGCACCTTCCAGATCGCCTTTGTAGAAAGCGGCAATCCCCAAAAAACGTAGGGCTTCGAAGCTGATTCTATCCGCTCCAGCGCTTTCTGACTCCGCTAAAACTTCCATCGCTGCTTCGGTGGATTCTTTCCACTCTCCCATCAGCCATTTGATATCGGCAATCTTCATGCGAATGGCCAGGCGTTTCTCCGCTGCTTCCGGGCTTAGCAGATTCAGGAGATTGGTGTATAACTGCATGGCCTGGCGGTTATTATAAACACGGGCTGCGCTTAATGCGGCCAATTCTGTGTAGTTAACGGCTTTGTCCCTGATCTCTGCTTTTTGGAAATGCTCGGCTAAAACGTAGCAGAATTCCTCTTTGCGCTCCGGATAGAGCTCCTCGATGGCCTCGCCACAAAGCTGATGCAACATCTTGCGATTCTCCACCAAAATGGTTTGATAGGCCACTTCGCGGGTGGTGATATGCTTGAAAAGATAGCTGGAAAACTCGAATCCCAGCAGCTTGACGATCAGGCTGTGATCTTCCAGGGTGGCCAGGGTGGCATCCACATCCACCGGGTCCTCAAGGTTGCGTTCCACCTCTCTGAGGATCTCCACAAAAAACTCCTGGCCGATCACCGAAGCCTTTTGCAGCAGCACTCTCAGCACCTGAGGAAGGCTGTCCAGTCTGGAAAGAATGAGGGCATTGAGGCTGGCCGGAACCGGCATATCCTGCCACTGAGTTTCACCCAGACTGCTCACATAGTTGCACCACTCTTCCAGATAAAACGGATTTCCCGCCGAGAGGGATACCACCTGTTCGATGCTGCGCTCCGAAAGGTCCAGATGCCTCGTATGCTTCAGCACCAGTTCCGTGATGGATTTTTCGTCCAGAGGTTCCAAGCTGAGTTCACTGAAACCTCGCATCCTGGCAAGATAGGCGGGCGGATCGAATTCGGGCCGGTAGGGCAGTAGCCACAGACTGGGCAACTTGCTCTGGGAGAAGCGGTTCACCAGATGCTCCAGAACGGCCGAAGAGCTGTCGTCCAGCCAGTGCAGATCGTCGAGAACCAGCACCAAAGGCTTTCCCTTTTCGGCGCATTGGACCGTCACGGCTTCCAAAACTGAGTTGACAGCCAGCAGCAGATGCTGGAGCAAGTCTTTGCCGCCTTGTTTGAGCCGGGGATCAGCCACTCTGATTTCCAAAAGCCAGGCGATCAGAGGAAAGGCGTCTTTGAGGCTGGCACGCAGTTCCACTTCGGCCGTGGATTCCAGAGCGGATAACGCGGCCTGGAGTTTGGCGAGCTTTGCATCCACCGGCTCGGTGGTCCGCAGACCAAAACGCTGTTCCAGCAGACGGGCAAAGAGGTGCAGCGGGGTGGGACTCACTCCGTCACAGCCAGCCACGATGAATTCCGCCTTATCGCTGTTGGAGCGCCGAAACTCATAGACCAGCCTGCTTTTACCGATTCCAGCGTCGGCTCTGATGCCGATGATCACTGGTCTGGGAGCTGGCAGTTCCTCTTGGGGAGATATCTTCCCAGTCTGGGCAATAATGAGGTCCAACGC
>CAZSST010000186.1:0-3776 GCA_964609575.1 uncultured Candidatus Cloacimonas sp. | reverse complement strand
CCTTGCGCAGGAGAGGTGGAGCCATTCCAGATTACAAAGCCGAGATTGAATTTCAGTTCGTAACCTGCTTCGGGGATGGTTACGGGAGGAGTAACCAGCCAGCCATGCCGCAGGGTTCCGTAGATATTCAGTTTGGCGCATTTATTGGCCATGGGGCTGATATTTAGCCAGTCATCTTGATACCACTGCGTTCCGGGGCTGAGATTGGTTCCATAAAGGCCTATCAATTGGCTCCAATTGGGGAGTGGCCAGGCGGCCGTGGTGGTGCCAAAATCTTCCGATAATTGCGCATAGACGGGTACTATGATGGACAGCATCAGGGCTGCCAGCATGCAATATAGCACGCGTTGTTTCATTTCTCCCTTTCCTTGCAGTTACAATCAACTGCGTAAAGCTAATTCATCTGTCGATATGTGCTTAGCGCAAATTACGCGACTCATATGACTCTCAAAAACAGGTGAATAAAATGCAAAAGAAACGTCAAGGGAAAAAAAGCCCCTACCGAGGCAGGGGCTTATATTGGTAGTAGCTAAGCGAACTTAGTTATTTCTGAGATTGAAGTTTCTGGGGGCAATGCCGGCTTCATACTTGCTTTCAGTGCGAAGTTGTCCGGGCTTATGCTCGATGTTTGATCTGATTTCCTGACGGTTGCTGGCTTGGCGACCGCCCACTGCAGTAACTTTGTAGAACTTCTTGGCTGCTGCAATTCCGGTGTATTCGGTGCCGATTACGCTTGCTTCCAATGTGAAGTCTCCATAAGGATCATCAGCACTGTAAACATTGTATTGAACGGCGCCAAGCACGGGAGTCCAGCTTACCAAACCGGTTCCGGAGATGGTTACTTGCGGAGCTGCTGCAAATTCGCCATAAGGAATGGCAAAGGCATCACACTCGTATGCATTGGTTCCCAGAGGGCCAACCAGATAGGCTCCACCATAAGTGGTGTCGATCCAGTACAGACCGCCGAAGCTGCTGTAACCGGCCAGGAAGAGCAAGCCATTATTTTGATCAAAGGCAGCATCCTGGGCATAGTTGATATCGATGCCAAAGAATCCAACCAAGGTCAATTCATAGGTTGCAGGATTGATTACCCACAGGCAGTCATTACCAAGATCAATGCCATACATGGTGTTGGTGAAGTTATCATAAGCGATATCGATCATCAAGCCACCGATGTCGGAGATATTGGTAGGGGTGCCAGAAAGGTTATACCACAGGGATGATCCGGTTCCGGCAAGACCGGTAAGCGGATCCATGGTGTGGAGGAAACCAGTGCTGGCGATACCATATAGGACGCCGCTATTATCATTATAGGCAATACCCATGAAGGCCTGTCCAGGTTCGCCGAGGTTTGTGGAAAGACCGGTGATGGGATCGATCTGGTAGTAGTTATCGGTAGTAAGAGTTCCATCATCATATTCCACGGTCTTCCAGGTACCATTCATCCAATCAGCACCGGACATGAAGTAGCTTCCGGAGTAGCCATTGGGCAGAGCGGTAAGGGTGGAAGGATCGGAGAGATTGAACTGCACATACTCATCAGTCTGGGCATTATTGGCCAGTGCGTTGGTATTCAGATCCAGGCAGATCAGCACTGCAAACAGAGTGTCATTGGCAGCCACCATATCGGTAGTGAGGTTGGTGGTTACAACTACATTATTAGCACTCCACAGCGCAGGAGTAAGCGCTGAGAAGCTCACTTGCAGGGTTTGACCAGCAGCCAGTCCGGCTACGGTTTGGGTATTGGTGTAGGTGCCAATGGTGCAGGTAACATCGAAGCTTTCGGTATTCAGACCATTGTTGCCAACGGTTACCATCGGAGTTACCAGAGTGTTTTCGGGCACTACTTCCACAGGGACATCCCAGCTAATGGGGCTTACATCGTGTTCCGGAGGAAGGCTCATAGCAACATCGTCCACATACCAGTAGTCGAATTGGAAATGATTTCCATCCAGCACCCAGGCCACATAGGTCATCGGGGCAGCAATGCCATTGATGATAACGGTTTGGTAACCGCTAACGTTGCCACTGCCACTGACGATTGCCCAGGGGGTATCTGTCCAGGTGGTGAGATCATGGCTATATTGAACTTTGGCAGTGATTCCCACGCCGTAATCATCATACATGGTATTGAAGGCAACTGCAAAGGCAGAAACACCAGTGGTATTGATAGGAGCGGAAACAAGACGGGTGATTCCATCCAAGGATACCCAGGTACCTTTCATTTCGGAAGCAGTACCGCCAGCAACATTTGAGGCGGATACGGTCCAGATATTGGAGCCGGTGGAGGTTTGTGTCCAGTTCAGTGGCCACGTGGTATCTGTTCCAAAGTCTTGAGTATAGGGAAGAGCAACGGTGGGGTCGCTCTGGATTTCAAACCAGTTTGCAGGTTCAACAACCGCACTGCCGTCATTATTGAAAGCTTCCACTGTCCAATACCAGCGTTGATCGAAGGCAAAGGTAAGGGGATTGGAAGCGGCGGTAGTGGGATTGAAGGAAGTATCGGTGGTTTCCCAATAATAGTCACCGTAGATATTGGCTTCATCCATAGACATATACACACCATAATAGGTGGGAGTTCCACCGGTTATGGAAGGAGTCCAGGTGAGGTCGAATCCTGCTACAGGAAGTCCGGTAGCGGCATTGACAGGAGTATCCAGGGTAACAGCTTCGGGCATGCCGGTAGGCAGGGCGATCAGAGAAATCTGCGCCACCCATCCATCATATTGCACGCTACTGTCGGAGGTAAATACAAAGGTCATGGCTCCGGTAGCGGTTACTGTGAAGGGGCTCAAACTACCGGTATATTCGCCTAAGACTGCTGCTGTAGCATCAACCCCATCAAAGGCTACCAGATCATCCCAGCCTTCTTCAGTATTGAATGAGCTGAAATCTGCATTGATTCGATATCCCGCGGGAGGATAGAAGGTGTAGGTATAGTCCTCGTTGGACATGTAGGTTCCGGTAGCACCACCTGAATCAAAGAAGTTCCAGCTTTCACCAACTGCCAGGGTGGTTGAACCATTGGTCATGGTTACTTGCTGAGCAGCAGAACCCGTAAGCGGAACATTGGTAACCATTCTGCCATCAGTGATGGCAACGTTGCCAGTGTGAGTTCCAATTGCTGTGGGTGCATACTGCACGGTGAAGGTTGTGCTTTCACCAGCGCTTAGAGACATATCCGCAGGAGGAGTGGTAAGGGTGAAATAGGTTCCGGTAACCACCACACTGCTGAGATTAATTACACCACCACCATTGTTGCCAACGGTGAATTGTTTGGTTACAGTGCCATTAACAGCTTGCGGGCCAAAATCCCAGGATGTGGGATTGACAACAAATTGAGGAGCAGAGGGGACTTCACGCACTATAACGTTATCTACGAAGAAGTCGTTATCGCCACCGCCAACTGTTGATTCACCGTAGAATGCAAAGTAAACGGTTCCGGTGTATGCATCAAGATTGATGGAGTGAGTTTCGCCTGTATTGGATACATTATCAAACACATAGCTGGAACCTGAGTTGTTCCATTCACGGAGGATGGTGGGAGAACTCATATTGGGATTATCATCTACCATCACGATGAACTTATCATCTGCTTGCTCACCGGCCACTGGGGGAACGGTGCCATTCCAATCGGTTAAGGCAATATCGAATTTCAGTTCATAACCAGAAGCGGGGATTGCCACTGGAGGAGTGATCAACCAACCATTTCTGGATGTGCCATAGATGTATAAATTGGCGGCTTTAAAAAGAGGAGAGGAAACATTTGTCCAATC
>CAZSST010000185.1:0-3819 GCA_964609575.1 uncultured Candidatus Cloacimonas sp. | reverse complement strand
CGTCCAAAGACCACTGTGACACAATCCAAAGCCAGTCTTATCTATCTCTCTGCCTCATAAACCCATACGACCACTGTGACATGTGATATCGATTTGCAGGTTTGGGTGAGAACTTATATTTGAGCTCGTTATTTTAGCTTTTTCTTGACAAGGAAGCTCTACGAGAAATTACGTTCGTGCCAAATGAATACTATGGATGAGCGTATCAGGATATAATTGCGCTCAGTGAAGGAGTTTTATTATGGCGGTTATCGAAAACCGCATCGGCAATCATCCCATCTTAAGCGTTCCGGAGATGGATGAAGTTTCTTTCTACTGGAACGGACAAATGCTGAAGGCCAGGAAAGGCGAGATGATATCTTCAGCGCTGGTTGCTAATGGCATATCAGTTTTTGGTTATCACCACAAAGATGGTGGAGCTCAAGGAATTTTTTGCGCCAATGGCCAATGTGCAAAATGTAGCGTGATAGCAAATGGCATAGCAGTAAAATCTTGCATGACCGCTGTAAAAGAAAGCATGATCGTGCAGAGCATGGATGGCCTTCCGGAATTGGCCAAGGATGATGAGCCTCAGGAATTCGAACCTTTGGAACATGTGGAAACAGAGGTGCTGATCATTGGCGGTGGCCCCTCAGGTTTATCCGCTGCCATAGAAATGGGCAGAAAAGGCATAAAAGCACTGCTGATAGACGATAAGAATGCTCTGGGCGGCAAGCTGGTGCTGCAAACTCATAAGTTTTTCGGCTCCGAAGAGGATAGCCGGGCAGGAACTCGTGGCCATGATATTGGAAAAATTCTAGCCTCTGAAGTTATGGCTTATGAAAGTATCACCGTGTGGCTGAATAGCACCGCCGTATTTGTTTTCAGCGATCAGAAAGTGGGCATCTTGAAAGATGGGGTATATAAGATCGTTACCCCCAAACGTATTCTCAATGCTGCCGGAGCCAGGGAGAAATTCCTGCGCTTTCCAGGAAATAACCTTGCCCGCATCTATGGCGCAGGAGCTTTTCAAACCTTGGTAAATCGCGATCTGGTACGTCCCACAGAACGTTTGTTTATTATTGGCGGTGGAAATGTTGGTCTTATTGCAGGTTATCACGCCCTGCAAGCCGGAATCCAGGTTGTGGGCCTGGCAGAAGCAATGCCCATGTGCGGTGGCTATAAGGTGCATGCAGACAAACTGAAACGTTTGGGAGTGCCCATATATACCTCTCATTCCATTCTTTGTGCCAATGGTAGCGAAGGTGTGGAGTCCATCACTATCACTGCCATCGACAAAGATTTCAAAGCCATTGCTGGAACTGAAAAGACTTTTAGCTGCGATACTATACTCATCGCCGTGGGTCTTGATCCCTTAAGTGAGTTCACTCTGGAAGCTGAAGCTGCCGGATTACCCGTAGTAGCTGCTGGAGACGCTTTGGAAATAGCCGAAGCCAGTTCAGCCATGTTCAATGGCAAGATTGCAGGATTGAAGCTTGCTGCTGAACTTAGCGGAGATATGAACAATCCCGTGCCGCAAGAGTGGTATGCCAAAGCGGAGGCCTTGAAAGCTCATCCTGGCATTATCAAGGAATATCAAAACAATCCTGCCGAAGAGGGAGTCTTCCCCATCATCCACTGTCTGCAAGAGATTCCCTGCAATCCCTGCACCACTGTTTGCCCCACCAATTCTATCCATACGGAAGATGGTTCTCTAATGGCAGTGCCTATTTACAGAGGCAAATGCATCGGCTGCGGAAAATGCCTTTTGATTTGCCCTGGCTTGGCCATTACTCTGGTGGATTATCGTAAAGATGCGTTTAATCCTTTTGTAAGCGTTGTTTATGAAGTCTCCAATCACAGCGTGAAGGTAGGCGATATGCTGCCCTTGATGGATATTGATGCCACTGTGCTGGGCTGTTATCCCGTGGAAGCGATTCAAGATTATCCGAAACAGCATTGCCAGATCATTAAATTCAAAGTTCCCAAAGCTATCGCCAAACAGGTGGCCAGCTTCAGAATCCAAAAAACAGAGATTAGCGCTGCTTTGCCAGATGCCATAGTACCCGAACGCCTGGCAGATGATGCCATGGTTTGCCTATGTGAACGGGTCAGTGTTGGCCAGGTACGTGCCTTAATCCGCAAAGGAATTAGTGATCTAAACCATATCAAGGCAATAACCCGTGCCGGAATGGGTCCTTGCGGGGCAAAAACATGTGAAGTGCTGATCAAAGGACTGCTTCGCGAAGAAGGCATCCCGGTTACGGATGTGGTTCCCAATACCAAACGTCCCCTGTTTATTGAGATACCCTTATCCAAGTTTCCCGATGGGAGTGTAAAATGAACAAAGAATATGATGTAATCGTAATCGGTGCCGGTTCAATCGGCCTCCCTGCCTCTTATTATCTGGCTAAAAAGGGACTATCAGTTTTGGTGATTGATCCTGAACACAGCCCGGGCCAGGTTAGCAATAAAAAAGCCATAGGTGGCGTGCGGGCAACTCACTCCGATTTTGGCAAGATCAGCGTGTGCTTGCGTTCCATTGAGATATTCCGCACCTGGCAGGAAGAGATGGGTGATGATATTGGCTGGATGAGCAATGGATACAGCTATCCGGCCTATCGGGAACAGGATGCTGCCAGTCTGAAGAAACTGCTGGAAATACAAAAGGGATTTGGACTGAATATTAAATGGGTTTCGCCGGAAGAATATAATGAATTGGTTCCCGGAATCCTGATGGATGGCTTGCTGGGCTCCACGTACTCTCCCGAAGACGGTTCCTGCTCTCCCCTATTGGTGTCATCTGCTTACTTCCGTCATGCCTATCAAGCCGGAGTGGAATTTCGTTTCCATGAGAGAGTAACGGGATTCAATTGTAGTAACGATATGATAACAGAAGTTATTACAAATAAAGGTAAATATGCGTGTAACAAGGTTATCAACGCTTCTGGCAGCCTTGCTAAAGAGATCGGCCAGATGGTGAAGCTTGATATCCCCGTGTATCCTGATAATCATGAAGCGGGGATCACGGAACCTGTGGCCAGATTCTGTGGACCCATGGTAGTGGACATGCGAAAAGCTCCGGGATCTGCTAACTTCTATTTCTATCAGAATCATGAAGGGCAGGTGGTGTTTTGTATCACCCCCGAGCCCGCTATCCTTGGCATAGATAGCCGTTCAACTTCAACCTTCCTGCCCATGTGCAGCAAGCGCATGCTGGAGCTCTATCCCCGCTTGCGAAACCTGAAAGTGCGCCGCACCTGGAGAGGACAGTATCCCATGACTCCCGATGGATTTCCAATTGTGGGTATCTACAAGGAAGTGCCAAACCTGTTTAATGCCGTGGGGATGTGTGGACAGGGCTTCATGCTGGGACCCGGAATGGGAGAATTACTTACTAGAATGATCACTAATACTCTTACCGTTGATGATCACAGAGTCCTTAAAAGCTTCGATCCCTATCGTAGCTTCAGCGGTGAAGAGCTATTCAAATAGGTACTTTGCTGTAATGTAATATAGAAGGGGAAGCATCTGCCTCCCCTTTTTCTTTGTATTGAATAAAATCATCCCAGTATAAACCTGAATAATGCTATTGGAGTACATGAGGCCAAAATTACTTCTTGCTGATGTGTAACTTATAGGGCCTCATGGACTACAATAGCAGGCAGGGGATTATGCACGGCTTTGTAATACAAACCGCCCATAAGATATTTAATTGAGATAAACCGTACTTCACCCTTCCACTATTCCACCTACCCCATCACTCCATCACTCTATCACTCCATCACCCCCTCACTCCAGCACCAAAGAAAAAGCCGCTGGCGATGGCGGCGACCTACT
>CAZSST010000184.1:1361-3857 GCA_964609575.1 uncultured Candidatus Cloacimonas sp. | reverse complement strand
TGCGCAGGGCCTCTGTGCCCACAGCGAGCAGCTTTTTCACCTCCAGTTCGCGGCAACTGGCCAAAAGGGGCTGAAGCAAGGCGATGCTTTCTTGTATCGCGGCATCGGGTAAAACGCCATCTGTAAGCCACCTGGCAAGGCGGTTCTGGGCACGGAGATTGAGGATTTCGGTGATCTGACAGCCTGCCACCTCCGCGATGAGGCATTTGATGGAATTGGAACCGAAATCAAAGGCTGCGAGGCGCATGGGGACAATCAGAGAAAAGAATGGAATGGAGTTCAAACGCCTTATCGCACTTGGCAGATGCTACCCGCTTGGAGAGGCGTTTGGACTTCATGCCATTATCTAAGATAGTGCCGGGCTTGAAGTCCAAAGGGTTTGCAGGTTTGATACTTAGCATGAGTTTATCGAAACCCTTTGAACTCCAATCCCTTCAGGATTAAGCGCTTATCCCAGCTCGGGATAAAGCGGGAATTTATCGGTTAAAGCCCTTACTTCGGCCTTCATACTGGCCAGATAGGCTTCGTCTTCATGGTGTTCACGCACGCGGGAGATGAGCTCGGCAATGGTTTTCATCTCGGGTAAACCCATGCCGCGGGTGGTTACAGACGGGGTTCCCAGCCTGATTCCCGAGGCTACAAAGGGACTACGGGTGTCGAAGGGAACGGTATTTTTATTAGCGGTGATGCCGGCCATATCGAGGGCTTCTTCCATTTTCTTGCCGCTGGGTCCGCCGGCTTCTTCGGTTCCCATGTCCAGCAGCATCAGGTGCGTGTCGGTTCCGCCGCTTACCAGCCTTAAGCCTTTGGCGCTAAGTTCTTTGGCCAGAGCCTGGGCATTAGCGATCACTTGCTGCTGATAGGCCTTGAAGGAGGGTTGCAAGGCTTCGTGGAAGGCTGCGGCTTTTCCGGCAATGGCGTGCATCAAAGGACCGCCCTGGATGCCGGGAAATACCTTGCCATCGATATCTTTGGCATACTCATCTTTGCAGATAATCATGCCCGCACGGGGTCCGCGCAGGGTTTTATGGGTAGTGCTGGTAACTACATCCGCGTAGGGAACGGGGTTATCGTGCAATCCGGCTGCCACCAGACCTGCGATATGCGCCATATCCACCATGAACTTGGCACCCACCATGTCCGCAATGGCGCGGAAGCGGGCGAAATCGATCTTGCGGGGATAGGCGGAAGCGCCGGTTAAAATCATCTGCGGCTTGTGTTCCTTGGCCAGACGTTCGATTTCATCATAATCGAACTGCTCGGTTTCCTTATTCACGTTATAGTGAATGATGTTATAGAACTGGCCGGAAAAGGACAGCGGATGGCCGTGGGTGAGGTGTCCGCCATGCGAAAGCTCCAGGGAAAGAACGGTGTCGCCGGGCTTTACCAGTGCGAAATAGGCGGCCATATTGGCTTGAGAACCGCTGTGGGGCTGCACGTTGGCATGATCGCCGCCAAAAACCTGCTTGGCGCGTTCGATGGCCAGGCGTTCCACTTCGTCGATATACTCACAACCGCCATAATAGCGGCCATAGAGCTTGTAATTGATCTGGCCGGTCTTTTTGCTCCAGCGGTAGGGATAACCTTCGGCGTATTTATTGGTTAAGATGCTGCCCTGTGCTTCCATCACTGCCAGGGAAGTGAAGTTTTCGGAAGCGATCAGCTCCAGATTTTCACGCTGTCTTTTCAGCTCGCTGCTAATGGCGGCATAGAGTTCGGGATCGGATTTCAGGATGTGATTCATGGTTTTTCTCCACATGTTATTTTATTAATTCTGTTTTGATGGCGTCCGCCCTCGAAGCTGCTTTCCAGCCAGGTAGCCACAATTTCCAGGGCGTAGGGAATGGCAGTGAAGCGTCCTGCCAGCACCAAAATATTGGCATCATTATGCATGCGGGAGAGTTTGGCGGTGTCGGTTAGCATGCATAGCGCGGCACGAATGCCGGGAACCTTATTGGCGGTGATGCTCATGCCAATGCCGCTGCCGCAGATGAGGATGCCAAATGCGCATTCTCCGCTGGCTATGGCTCGGGCGGCAGGATAGCCGGTATCGGGATAGTCCATGGATTGGGTGCTATCGGTGCCAAAATCGACGAACTCATGCAGGGGATAAGCCTGTTTAATGGCTTCCTTCAGTTCGAATCCGGCGTGATCACTGGCAATTGCTAGTTTCATTTCGTTCCTCCGCCATAATGCAGGCTAAAGCCAGGCAATAGAATTTGCTGTTTTCGCTTTCACTGCGGCTCATCACTACCACGGGCTTGGTAGTTCCGCGGATGAGGCCTGCCAATTCGCCTTCGGCAAAGAGCATAAGGCCTTTATAGAAGCTATTGGCAGATTCCAGATCGGGGAAAATAAGGATATCGGCATCGCCTTCCAGAGGGCTGCTAACTCCTTTTACGGGCAGGCTGCCGGGATCGCAGGCTAAAAATACGTCCAGAGGGCCGTCGATAGTGCAGTTCTTTATCTGCCCACGCTCTGCCATTTTGCAGAGCA
>CAZSST010000184.1:0-1261 GCA_964609575.1 uncultured Candidatus Cloacimonas sp. | reverse complement strand
TAGGCCATCATCGCTGCCAGGGCGATCGAATATAGTTTGCTGGTTTCGCTATCGCCGCGGGAGGTGAGCACACAGGGCACTCTGGCACCCATCACGATGGCGCAAAGCTCGCTGTCCATCAGCTTTACTATGGTTTTATAGAATACGTTTCCCGCTTCGATATTGGGGAACAAAATGCAATCGGCATCGCCGCATACTTCGCTTTTGATGCCTTTAATCATGGCGCTTTCTTTGTCGATGATGAGGTCAAAACCCAGGGGTCCTTCCACAATGCCGCCTTTAATCTGGCCACGCTGTGCCATTTTGGCGATAATCGCGCCGTCAGCACAGGAAGGAATCTTTGGCAAAGTCTGTTCGGAAGCGGCCTGAATGCCAACCTTAGGGGTCTCGATACCCAGAAACTGCGCGGTTTTGATCAGATAATTGGTGATCGCCACCTTCTGATTGAGGTCGGGAAGCGGAATGATGGCCACATCGCCAAAGATCAATAGCTTATGATAGGTTTTGGGTTCGGCAACGGTTACATGGGACAGAATCGCTCCGGGATCCATTAGCCCGCGCTCTTTATTCAGGATCGCCCGCATATAGCGGTCTGTAGAAAGCAGTCCCTTCATCAGGAAATCACCCTCACCGGCATTAATGATCTCCACTGCTTTGGCTGCACTGCCGGTATCGCTGGTGCAGTGCACGATCTTGAATATAGAGCAATCGAGCTTGTGTTCGGCGCATACTTTGCGGATAAGGGTCTCATCGCCCACCAGGGTGGCATCGATAAGATCGCGGGATACCGCTTCATGAACAGCCTGCAGGGTATGCGCATCCACTGCCCAAGCCCCAACCAGGCGTTTGTTTTCGGGGCGTGCTGCCAGAAACTCCAGCATCTGGTCTAATTTCCTAATTTGCATTGCTTAACTTCCTTGTGTGTATCTATTTTTCTTATCAAATTACGTTTTGGCGCCTAGGCAGAGTCCTAAAAACTCCAGTCCAAACATGATAACATTGTCCCTTGATATTTGTCAAGAGTAAAGTGCGGCTCGCTGTCTTCCTCCGGGATGCATAGCAGATTGGCACAGCTAAAGTTGGCATGGGAGGGTGAAAATTGTAGGGGAGCTAAAGCATAGATTGATTAGGGGCATCACGCATTGGTGGTTTTTCTATCGAGTTCAATAATAAGTATATCTCGCAGATGCAAGGGATATATCTTGTTTATAAGATCTATTATGGCCGGAGCCACCTCATCCGAATTTGAAAGATCCAGCTG
>CAZSST010000183.1:0-3928 GCA_964609575.1 uncultured Candidatus Cloacimonas sp. | reverse complement strand
GGATGGATCCTGTCTGTTCCGCCCTGATCAGTAATGGGATAGGACAAGCCATAGCGCACTCCCACAGTTTGATTGAGAGCAAATAGCGCAGAAGCCGACACGATCAGGAGTGTCATCAACAATGCTAATTTGAGGAACTTGTTCATTGTATCTCCTTTAAATAGTTTACTTGGGCTTATATGATCAGCCCTGGATCTCGTATATCTTGATATTCCACTATAGCTATACTAGATTGTTTTGCAAATCCGTCAAGTGAATTTTATTTATACCAATAAAAAATCGGAGGTGAGGAGCTGAGCACCTCCCTCCGCAAACCTTTTAGCGCAGAGGGAGTTACTTAACGATCACAAATTCGATGCGGCGGTTTTCCGCTCTGCCTTCTTCTGTATTGTTGCTGGCAATGGGACGGGAAAACCCAAATCCTTGGGTAGCCATTCTTTCGGAAGCAATTTCCTGGCTGATCAGGTAATCTTTCACCGATTCGGCACGCTTCAGGGAAAGGGCGTCATTCAGCTCTTTGCTGCCGGTATTATCGGTGTGTCCGTGGATTTCTATCTTCACTTTGGGATACTTCTTCATTTCCGTGGCCACTTCATCCAAAATCTTTCTGGCTTCGGGAGTAAGATTGGCGCTATTGATCTCAAATTGCACGCCCTTAAGGGTAAAATCCTGCTCCATACTGATGCGGTCACGCAATAAGGTACGCTGCACTTTCTGCACCACTTCCTTGGCTTTTTTGCTGCCAAAGGTGTAGCCGATTCCCAAATAAGGCATCAGATAGGAATCGTTGGCCTTAGTGTCGATCTGGTCAAATTTATCATCGAAGGGATGTTCGAACTGGGCACCCAGATCTACATTCACATCCCATTTGGTTTGAAAGGATACGCCCAAACCAGCACTGGGAGCTACAAAAACGGCCTTGCTTTCGTCAAAATCGGTGGCTCCGATATTGCCTTCAGTGCTGTAATTAGCCAAACCAATCCCCAGATTCACGAAGGGAGAAATTCTGCGGATGGTGCTTTCCGGATAGTTCAAGGCGAATTTCTTCACAGGGCGGTACTTCAAATTGAGATCGGCACCAATGACGCTGGCTTTGTAATTGGCAATCGGTTCGCCTGCTTCCATGCCAGTGTAATAGGGTGCAATCCCCAGGCTGAGATAATCTTTCAGCCAGGCTTCATAGCTGATGCCACCCATCAGCTTCATGGTTGCGTCTTCATCGATATCATGGAAAGGCAGAGTAACGCCTCCCCGGATTCCTACTGTGTGCTCCAAAGCAAAAGCAGAGCCGGCAAAGGCCAGCATAAGCACCAAGATGATAGTTAATTGTACTTTTTTTGTCATGGTTATTCTCCTTATGTAATTATTTTCTTTTATGACAGTATAATCCGCTTACTCTCATATCCAAGTACTTTTTGGGATTAAACTAGGATATTTTCCAGATGCATGATCCTTATCTTTAATTTCATAAGTTTTTCTTGACTGAATATTGGAAGATGTGCATGGTGCACTTGAGTGGATTTTACCCTGCTCTGATTAGTTGTATTATTATTTGTATGTTTAAGGTGGTAAAGATGTTATGTAACGCACTCCTGGTGAGTCCCGTGAACTTTTCGATCTTTTTTGAGGATTGCATACCTGCAGGCCCTGGCATTTTTACTATGAACTACCCCATTAAACCATCTCTGAAATCTATTTCCAAACTCTTATAAAATATAAAGGAGAGATTTATGAAACAAAAACTCATGTTCTTCGTATCCCTGGTATTGTTACTGGGAATGTTCACTTGTGTATGGGCAGATGATGTTATCGTTGGCACAGGCACATCAACTTCCTCTTACCCATTCCATACAAATTGGGGTTATAGTAGAAGTGCTGCGCTTTATACTTCTACTGAGATCGGAACAACGGGGACGATTATGAGCCTTAGTTGGTACATATCTACTGCTCGAGCTTCAAATATACCCGTAAAAATCTACTTGAAAACGGTAACTTTCACTACATTAGCTGCAGATACATGGGCGAATTTGATAGTGGACGCAACGCTTGTGTATGACTCAAGTACGGCCATGACACCTACCGGTTGGAAGACGTTTGACATCACAGATTTCCAATATGATACAGATAATCTATTGGTTTTATGCGAGAATAATTACGGTGGCGGTGGTGCTGGAGGTTCAGTTTCCTATAGATATTCAACCGCCACAAACATGCATTTATCTGCCTATGCAGACACTACTCCTCCTGCAGGGAATCTTTCTTTGGGAAGTAGCCGCCCTAATCTTATGATTAGTTTCCCATCTGTGAATCCTCCCCTACCAGCAGTTAATCCGACACCTGGGAATGCAGCAATCGATATCAGCAATTACCCCACTCTTTCCTGGCAAAGCGGTGGTGGCAGTCCCACTGCTTATGATGTTTATTTTGGAACAGACAATCCTCCCACCACAAATGTAAGCACTTTACAGCCTGGAACTACATACATTCCAGGTTCCCTAACCTATGGCCAAACCTATTACTGGAAGGTAGATCCGTATAATGACAATGGCTATGCTTCGGATATTAGTGAGATACCCGTATGGTCTTTCACGGTGATGGACGATCCTACAATCCTTGCTGGCGATTTGCCTTATGCTGAGAATTTCGATTCTGTTGCGGCTCCAGATTTTCCTACGGGTTGGGAAAAGATACTAACGGCCAATACAACCTATGCAGAGCTGAAAACCTGGACTACAACCCCAAATACTGCTCCCAACCACATATACATGTACAACAGCGGTGATAATACTGCCAATATAGTGGCTGCAACTCCTCCTTTTCAGCCTGCTCTGAATTCCCTTACTACCAGATTCTGGGCCAGAGGAAGCGGTGCCGGATACGCTCTACAGGTGGGGACGGTGGACATAAACGATGTATTCACGCCTTTTCAAACTTTTACCCTTACCGCTGCTTACGCCGAATACACTGTCAATTTGGCCACATACGCCGGAAGCGATACAAGGATTGGCTTTAAGCACGGTTTAGGCGGCACCTACAGGACTGTCTTTGTGGATGACGTAACCATAGATTTTCTGCCTGCAGAACCAGTATTCAGTTATGGCCCTACCAATCTGAATTTTGGCAATAACATTGTGGGAGTTCCCTCTACCTGGCAAAACGTAACTGTTACCAACAATGGACTTGGCACGCTGAATCTTACAGAAGCCAATATCAGCTTTGCTGGTGAAAATCCCGAACCTTTCAGCTATGATCCCGTGAATCTTCCTGCAGCCCTTACGGCAGGTCAATCGGTGATAATTCCCGTTCGCTACACCGCCCCTGCCATTGGTGGTTCCAATGCCATCCTGAGAATGAGCTATGGTGCCAAGGCAGATTATGATGTAATCTTATACGGAGCAGGTGTGGCTCCATTCGTAAACATGGCTAATGGAGCCAAGACTCTTGCCTTGGGCGAAAGCTGGAACTTCTACGATTCTGGTGGTATAGACCTAGGTTATGCAGCTTATGAGGACTTCACCTACACCTTCTATCCTCCTGCTGGGTATTTAATTCAGTCCAGTTTCACTGGTTTTAATACCGAAAGCGGATATGATTACCTGTATATCTACAATGGCGATAGTACTACCGCACCCCTCTTGGGAACCTATTCTGGCACATCAACAATCCCGGATTTTGTTTCATCAAGCGCAAATGGTGCGCTAACCTTTAGATTTACTTCGGATAGTGGAGTTCAAGCTTCAGGTTGGGAAGCGATGATTACCATGGTACAAGCACCAACTGGTCCTGGATATCTTATCAATCCCCAAGAATGGGATTTTGGTCAGGTAGATATTGTCGGCACTGCCCAAAAGCAATTCACTATTACCAATGCCGGTGCTGCTCCGCTGATAATTTCTAACATCTCGGTAACCGAAGGTGCAGATGTTTT
>CAZSST010000182.1:0-3990 GCA_964609575.1 uncultured Candidatus Cloacimonas sp. | reverse complement strand
TCAGTAATCAAAATCATCTGTGTAATCCGTGAAATCTGTGAGAGAATCATTATCAGGTAAATCAAGTCGATCAGGTTATCAGAGTTCCATTCTCCATCTGTGCAATCTGTGAAATCTGTGAGAGAATCATTATCTGGTAGTCTGGTTATCAGAGTTCCATTACTTCCATGCCTATCCAGAAAACCAAAAACCGCCACCCCGAAAGGTAGCGGTTATTATTACTTTAAATATCCTGCTACATCAGCAGTCTATTTATGTTTATGACGATTTTTGCGCAGACGTTTTTTCCGCTTATGGGTAGCTATTTTATGGCGCTTTCTCTTCTTTCCGCAAGGCATAATTCAGCTCTTACTTCTTGGTCTTTACGTTTACAACGTTACCCTTGAATTCGCGGGAGAACTTGAAGGTAGGAACGGTACGAGCAGGTACCGGAACTTTCTCGTCAGTTTTGGGATTGCGTCCCACGCGGGGTTTACGGGTTTTCAGTTTGAAGGTGCCAAAGCCACGGATTTCAATGTGATTGCCTTTGGCAAGGCTGTCTTTGATTCCCTGAAGCAGGGCATCAACCACTACGGCTACGTCTTTGCGGATGATTCCGGTGTTTTCCGAAATGATCTTTACTAAATCGGCTTTCGTCATTTCTGTCTCCTTGAAGGTTTATTCTTGATAATTAGTCTGCTGTTCTTGGCATCAGCCAATAAAGTCTTCAGAAATATGGCCTTAGGTTTTATGTCAAGAAAAATATCAGATACTTATCTTACAATTCACCTTTAGCCCTTTTGGGATAAGGCCTCAAGTACTTGAAAAATAATGAGCAAACTGAGGCTTCTCTATCTTTACGAAGGGTTTGGCTCCAGGATTGCCGCCTCTACTTACACTCGAGTAATGCAGCTGGATTTTCATAAGGCTAAAAAATTATATGCTTCAATTGAACTTATATGGCCTCATAGACTTCAAAGCAACTGACCCTATCGATGGCAGCTTACTATAATGCGAAGGGATTATGAATGTATAAGCACAATAGAAAGAACTTGACAAAATAAGCAACACTGAATTATTGTAAAATAGTAAGCACTACTAATGTAATATGAATAATGATAAGGACGGTGTAAGCTATGAAACTCAGTTATGAAGCATCCTCGGAAGCCTGTTGCAGAATCAGGATCGGCAAAAAACAGGTGCAGTTTGTGCATGGTGATAGTGTGTATTACTTCAAGAAAACAAAGGGATGGCGATATCTGTGTGCTTTGCTGGAGTATCCGGGAGTGATATTTCGTCCCTGGCATTTGGAACAAAGCGAAAATGAAAGCTATTCCTCCATGCAACTAACTGCTACAGACGCTTCTCAGAATGGTGATCTGCAATACTGTGATCTCTTGCCTTCGCAGCCTTTGGCGGATACCCGTGCCATCCATGAAATTAAGCAGCGCTTATGTAGTATAATAGATGCTATTGCCCTGGCAAAACAACACGGAGACTATGCTGCGATGGATGATCTGATGACGGACAAGGAGGCCTTGGAGCAGTATCTGCTGCAGGTTTATAGTCCGCGGGGCAGAATAAGGGAATTTCCCAATGAGCAGAGGCAACAAAAGCAGAGGGTGGTGCTGGCCATAATGCGGGCTGTGCAGCAATTGCAGGCTGTGGATGCTGATTTGGCCAGATATCTGAATGCACATCTGAAACTGGGTAATTGGTTACAATACGCTCCGGGAGAGCTGGAAATGATTGTACAGCAATATTGAGCTTGTTAAAAGGACAAAACGCCTTATTATTTTACAATAAATGCACATGAAAGAAACAGGCAATGCATAGAAGGAGATAAACATGGAGGCCTTTAGTTTCCATAATCCCACCCGGATTCATTTTGGGCAGGGGATGATCAAAAAGCTCGGTTCAGAGCTTAGTGAAGCAGGCATCAAGCATGTTCTGCTGGTGGCCGGAGGGGGTTCAATCCGTAGTAATGGCGTTTATGACCAGGTTCGGGAAGCCTTGTCTGCCAAAGACATCCAGGCTACCGAAGTTTGGGGGGTGCAAGCCAATCCCGTTCTCAGCAAGGTGCGGGAAATGATCACCCTGGCCAAGGACAACAAGGTGGAAGCAATTCTGGCAGTAGGAGGAGGCAGTGTGATCGACAGCGCCAAAGCCGTAGCTGCGGGAGTGTATCTAAACGACGTGTGGTCTGCCTTTACGCAGCGCGAAAGAATCATCCAGGCCCTACCTTTATATACAGTGCTAACCATCTCCGCCACGGGAAGTGAGATGAATGGTAATGCCGTGATAACCAATTCTGATACCAAACAGAAGTGGGGGATGTTCTCACCGCTTGTGTATCCCAAGGTTACCATTATCGATCCAGCCGTGCAGTGCAGCCTGCCTTTCAAGCAAACTGCCAGCGGAGCTATCGATGCCATGGCCCACATTCTGGAATTCTATTTTGCCGATAACAAGGCCCTTAGCACTCTGGCTATCAATGATGCGCTGCTGAAAACGATAGTGGAAATGACCGATAGATTGCAGCAGAATCCTGCCGATTTGATTGCCAGAGGAAACCTTGCCTGGAGCGCTACGCTGGCCTTGAATGGTCTTTCCGGAGTTGGATTGAAGGGGGGAGACTGGGCCTGTCATCAGATTGAGCATGCATTTTCTGCCCTGCATCCGGATATAGCCCATGGTGAAGGTCTGGGCGTGGTGTTTCCTGCCTGGATAGAATATATGAACGACAAAGACAGCACTCCATTTCTCCGCTGGGCTCACCAGGTGTGGAACGAAGATAATGTTCCCAAAGCGGTGCAGCGTTTCCGCGATAAGATTGCTTCCTGGGGAATGGCCACCTCGATTCGAGACCTTGGCATCAGGGAACGTGAACTGCCGCAAATTGTGGATTTAATTGCCATCACTCCCCGTATTGGAGCCGTTAGCAAATTCAGCCGCGCCGATATCGAAGCCTTATTGATGCTGGCTTTCTGATAATCCCCAAGATATTTGATCTTGACATTTTAGGCACTTTGTGCTGAAGGTATCCCCTACTATCCAAAAATGATTAAGGACATCCCTCTATAATGAAGCAAAAGTATAGCAGCAAACAAGATAGGAACAAGATTGATACTCCCGTAATCGGGGTTACTCCCATCCCCGAAGGCAAGAAATTCCGCAAGCATAAACCCGTGGTGCAGGATTGGGTGGAAGCCATTCTGTTTGCCTTTGTGGTGGCGATGATCATCCGCAACTATACCTTTGAGAATTTTCTGATTCCCACCTCCTCCATGGAAAAAACTTTGCTGGTGGGTGACTACCTGGTTGCCAACAAGCTTAAATACTATTTCACCGATCCCAAGCGGGGCGATATCGTTACCTTCCGCTATCCCAAGATCGAGGAAGGCACTCCCGAGCACGAGAACAGCAAGGACGATTTCATTAAGCTCTTTCACCCCATCTACATTAACAAGGCCCATAGTTTCGCGAAGCCCCCCTTGCCTTTAACCGCCTTTCACCTTTCCTATTATGCCCGCAAGATGGTGGTGAAGCGCGTTATCGGCATGCCGGGAGATATTGTGGAAGTGCGCGATAAGATCGTGTATGTAAATGGCAAAGAATATACCACCGGCAAAGAGCAATATGGCATGGCCATTCCCAGCCCGCCTGCCTCACCTCGTGTGATCGAAGATACCCGCTATCCCGAAAATTATCCCGATTATGTAGCCATGAATCCCTGGTATGAGCCCTACCGGGTGCAAGGCGATTCCACTGCAGTGCGCAGCGTGTTCAATCGCGATTGGTTTGGCCCCATCAAGGTTCCCGAAGGCCGCTATTTTGTGATGGGCGACAATCGTGACGTATCAGAAGATAGCCGCTATTGGGGCTTTCTGGAGCGTAAGGACATCACTGGCACGCCATGGCTCATCTTCTGGAGCAAGGGCATCGAATTTAATAAACTATACGATGATCCGCACATCCGATGGGACAGGATCTTTCGGAAACCCCGCTAAG
>CAZSST010000181.1:0-4004 GCA_964609575.1 uncultured Candidatus Cloacimonas sp. | reverse complement strand
CTGAATTGCATGGTGGTTTGGTACTGTCCGCCCAGGCAAACGATGTCCACAGGAGCTGTGGGAATAGCGGTATTCGAATAATCCGTGGCAGGGAAGGTACGCATTACGCCTGTGCCGGAAGCATCGGTGGCATTGATATTCTCTGCCGTAGCGGCAAAGTTAACATTCGTGGCATCTAGGGTTACATTCATTATCTTCAGCAGCTTGGCCTGGTCATCGGAAGTGATGGTGGCCAAAGTACGAACGGCAGGAACTACCACATTACCCGTGGAAGTGGCAGCACCAGGATCAGCCACAGGAACAAACTGCAGCAGGCCGTTATATAGGGTAAGCGTTCCGGTAATACCGGTAATGCCATCATAGAGGTTATAGGTGCTGGTGATAATGCCAGTTGCATCATCTATCAGGATTGCCGCTGTAGCGTCCTGAATGTACTTTTGATGACGGGTTGCCTGCTGGAAGGTTAGCACCGCTTCACCGGTGAGGCGATAAACAGTGGCACCGGCAGGCATAGCACGCAGCGCTTCGATATCAATCACATTGGTGGGAAATGAATAGATCCCAATCGCCACTGAGGAAGGATCGAATCCCGGGGCATAGGCAATCGCTTTTAGGGTGGTGGTAGCACTGATGGGAACTGCTCCCATATACTGGTTTGAAGTATTATCCGGAACGCTGCCATCCGTGGTGTAATAAATGGTGGCTCCAGGAGTAGCGCTGGTGATAACCACATTAATGGGATTAAGATAAGTTCCGGCGGGAGGATCAAAAGAGGGAGTGGCAGCCATGGGATTACCGCTGGGATTGAAGGTATGGGAACCCAGATAGCTGATGGTATCGATAGGATATACATCCCATTCGGTGGCAAGAGTAACAAAATCGGTATTTACATTGGGTCCAGTGATTGTAGGATTTACGGAAATACCTTGCGATACGATTGGTTTACGAACAAGAGTTTTATTAACAGTTGCATATCCACCATCGGCTATCCAACCCAGGGTAGGTGTTGAAGCTAAATCTGGATCCTGTCCAATTACCCCAAAGATATCAACATAGGAATCCGTGCTGATCTTTTTAATAGCTAAGGCATCATCGCCATTATAGTAGGTTATCGTGGAGGTTACGTCTGCTAATCCGAGAATAGTAGCGTTGGCACTTGCATTGGCAATCACATACACGTCACCGTGATCCAGGGTTCCCGTTAAGACCAGGGTGTTACCAGGTGCAGTGGCTCCATTAGCATATAGTTCGACCTTATAATCACTAAGGTCAACAGGACC
Source organism: uncultured Candidatus Cloacimonas sp. (assembly GCA_964609575.1). GTDB lineage: Bacteria > Cloacimonadota > Cloacimonadia > Cloacimonadales > Cloacimonadaceae > Cloacimonas. The sequence continues at coordinate 2,724 of CAZSST010000181.1, read as the reverse complement.
ACCGGTGCCATTGAAGATTTCGATTGCTTTATTGTTACTGGCACCCTCGATATATTCAGAGAAGAAGAGGTCAGTAGCCATTCCCGGAGCGGGAGTAGCGGTGCCATTTACGTTCAGCTGATAATCACCCACCCCGGCAGTACTGTGGTTTATGGTACCACCGAAGGTTCCGGCGCCGGTGGGATTGAAGCGTACATAAACGGGGCCATTGTAGGTGCTGGCATAGGTTAATAGTTCCATCCAGGGGCCACTGGCGGTAGTTCCCAATTGATAGGGAGCGCTGGTAGTAACGGTAATATCCCCAGTGGCATTAAGCGCATTAAGGGTGTAGGATTGCGCTGCGGAAGGTGTTCCGGCCTGGGTATTGAAATCGGTCATATTATTGGTGACATTCCAGGTAACATCAGGCGGGAAGCATTCCCCGGAAATGGGCAGATTCACAGGGGTGGCACTGGGGCTGGTGTGCACGATGTTTCCGGAATATTCGCCTACCGAGGAGGCCAGCATACGTACGTAGATGGTTTGCGGATAGGGTCCCGCTGCATAAACGGAATTATTCCAGCCGTCTATGCCATTCAGGGATACCTCGAATCCGGTATCCGCAGTTGCCGTGATTCCGGCTTGCAGATCAGTTCCGCCAACGGTGTAGCTCTGGATTTCCTCGGAAGGATTATTCACATAGCAGGCAAAGGGGGCAAGCTCTCCAACCACTGAAATCACGGGAGTGGGGGGAGCTTCTCCGGACCATAGGGTGGTCCAAGCATTGCTTACGCGGATTCCATCGATTTCGAATGCAGCGCCTGAACTGCTGCCACCCTGGCGCAGAACTACGGAACCGATATTACCGGGCTCGGAGGTTATGGCATCGGTTGATGTAAGCTGTGCTGCAGGTTCTGCTCCCGAGAAATCGGGATTGATCCACAATTTTACCACATCATTATTCGCCCCATCCACAAATTCATATTTCATCAGGAAGAGATAAGCGGTATTCAGGCTATATATAAAATCAGAATACTGTGGTGAAGCGGCATTGGCGATGCCGAAGCTGAGGTTGTTTGTATCATTTTTCTTCACATAAATCCGGGCTCTATAGAACGAAGAGCTCAAGGGGCTGGTGCTAAGGTGGTAGAAGTAATCTCCAACCGCGGTGGCAGAAGTGATGGTTGCCACAAATGCAGTGTACACCGCTCCGGTGTTTTGGCTGTTAAAAGTACGGTTTACGTCCTCGCCGGTATTGTAGGCAATTGCCTTGTTACCAAGCACGGGCGGATAATTGGGATAGCTGAGATTGCCTTCACCGATTACGATGGCATTGGTTCCGGCACTGCTATGCGCCACCCAGCCATTATTGGTGAGGAAGGTCGCCACTTCATAGGGGAAATTTTCTTCCAGCAGCATGGATGGACCCGCATCGGCAACTGAGCCGCTGACTGCCAGATCTACCTGCGGAGCGCCAGTGCTGGTGTGGGTGATATACCCTTCATAAGTGCCAAGGGCAGAACCAGTAAGGCGTACATAAACAGGAATTGGCCAGGCAGAATTTCCGGCAACTCCAAAGCTTTGTTGCCAGTTTGTGGCGTTGTCCAGGGACATCTCAAATCCGGCAGGAGCAGTTATGGTAATATTTCCCGTTAAGAATGCTCCGCTGAGGGAATAATCCTGAGAAGCGGAGGGAGTTCCCACAATGGCGGTAAAGGGATCAAGGGTTCCATTTATGGTAATGGTGGGAACAGGATCGGTAACCGTGCCGCTAACGGGAAGATTAACCGCAGTAGCGCCAGTGCTGGTGTGAACTATATCTCCGCTGAAGGTTCCCGCAGTGGTTCCGGCAAGACGTACATAAACCGGTCCATCGAAAGTATTGGCCAGAGCAAGAGAGCTAAGCCAGGTGCTGTTATCGGTGGAATATTGATAACCAGCCAGGGCGGCAACATTGATATTGCCTGTAAGGTTGCTGCCGCTGAGAGTGTAGCTCTGTGCGGCAGAAGGGGTTCCGGTGTAGGTGGAAAAAGGATTAAGGGCTCCGGATATATTGATGGTGGGAGTAGCACCTCCGGAATAATCAGTTAAAGTGATATCATCGATATTCAAGCGGGCATTGGTAGTACCCGTTTCAGTGGCACGTTTGATTCTTATCCTTGCGTTTCCGCTTACATTTACAACAGAAGAAAAGGTTTGCACTTCATCAGATGCGGGAGCGGTGAAAACTGATCCGGTTTGAAACCAGGTAGTTCCTCCATCTGTGCTGTATTCAGCTTTCCAATCTACCTGAGCGTCAGTGCCATAGCGTCGGTATTGGAACGACAGCGTTCCCAGTCCGGTGGTTTTATCGGCCAGCATGGACATCACCGAAGTGCCATAGCCACGCATTCTGGCGGACTTTGTGCCATTCTTCCAGTCCGCAGCGAGGGTACCAATCAGGGATTCGGTCATATCCCAATCCATTCCGCTGAGATTTACCGTTGCGGAAGTATAGGATGTTTTTACTTCCGTAGCTCCTTCAAAGTTTACAACGTATTGGCCGTACATCGCACCGAGTGATAAAAGTGCGAATAACATTATAAATAACGTCTTTCTCATAATTCCTCCTTTGAGAAATAACTAAGCTATTATATTACAAATACTTCATGGTAATTGTAAAGTAATTGGCAGGGCTGCATCCGTCAAGGAAAATAATCGGGGCGATGGAGTGCTGGGGTGCTGGGGTGATGGAGTGCTGGGGTG
>CAZSST010000180.1:0-4035 GCA_964609575.1 uncultured Candidatus Cloacimonas sp. | reverse complement strand
TCGATCCCGCAGGCTCCTGGGACATCATGGAATCGGACAAAAATCCCCCGCAGCATATGACCGCCTTCATGAAATGGAAATATGGCCACTGGATATATGAGATCCCCACCATCACCGCCGATGGAGTGTATTCCCTCAATCCTCTTTCCACCTCCAGCACCGGCATTGCCTACAAGATCCCCTCCAATGATCCCGATCAATATTACGTGGTGGAATATCGCAAAAAAGCTCCTGCCGGCGAATTTGAAAGCCTTATCCCTGGCTCTGGCATGCTTATCTATCGCATCGACACCACCTGTGGCAATGGCAATGCCGATGGTCCCCCCGATGAACTTTACATTTACCGCCCCAATGGCACCACCACCACCAATGGAACCGTCGGTTCAGCCAATTTCAGCATCGAAACAGGACGCACCCGCATTGATAATAACAGCAATCCCAGCCCCTTTTTGCAGGACGGAAGCCCTGGAAACCTCTACCTTTGTGAGATCAGTTCCTCCGCAGGCGAAACCATGACCTTCCGCAAAGGCGGCCCCATCATCGATTTTAGCATCAATCCCTATGAACAAGGCTTCGATCCCAGCTATTTTCCACCCGATGGCTGGACAAATCAAGCGCTTAGCGGAACCTTCAGCTTCGAGCGCGTAGCCAGCGGTACCAATCCCACTTGCAGCACCCAATCCGGCGCCGGAATGTTGCGTTACAATAGCGATGTAGCTCCCGTGGGAGCAGCAGCGAGCTTCGCCAGCCCCCGCATGCTGGTTGCCGATCCTATCAGTTATGCCCACACTATCAGCTTCTGGATGTATCGCGATGGCAACGCCTATACTCAGCAGGACAGGCTGGAAGTTTACTTGAATTCCGCTCCCGACCTTAATGGAAGCCCTGTGTTGCTGGGCACCATCTTCCGCAATCGCCGTCTGGAACCGGTGGTAAGTATCCCAGGCTGGTATCAATATAGCTTCACATTGCCCATCAGCATCGCCGGAGATTATTACGCCGCATTCAAGGCCATCAGCGCCAATGGCTATAATATCTTTGTGGATAGCGTGTCTTTTAGCCGGGTGTTAAAATCCCCGGAACTCACCATATCCACCCTGAGTAGCCAGATAAACCTTTCCTGGACTGCCCTTCCCGCCGCTACCGCCTATGAAGTTTATGCCAGCGATGATCCCAATAACTGGCCGGATACCCCGCTGCAAGAGACTTCTACCCATAGCATTATCCTTAGCCCCACGCAAGCGCGGCAGTTTTATCGCGTTATTGCCAGAAACTAAGAAATTAAGAATTAAGAATTAAGAATTAAGATAGCTGGGAAATAAACAAAAGCTCTCAGTAATGCTTCAGGCTCTCTCTCAAGCTTAATGGGAGGGATTAACCCCTTACCACTCTATTTGAACATGGGTATTAGGTGCAAAAGCAAATCTGCCACTTTGCATACGCGGAACTTTGCCATCCGGATGCTTCGCGTTACAATCACCGTCTCTGGTAATCTGATGATTCATAATCACTTGCCATGAGATGCCCATGCGATCCCCGGGTAATTGCATGGGCATCGCATGGGCATCGCATGGTAATTGAGAATTAAAAATTAAGAATGAAGGCTGCGCTAAAGGGCATATATTGGGGGATATTCACTGAGCAGAAGTCATTCAGATCACTGAGAGCGGCCTTCAACCGTAAACCTATGTCTGGATTTCAATCTATCACCTTTTACTATTGAAACCTGAAACCTGAAACCTCAGCGCAGCTTAATTCTAAATTCTTAATTCTTAATTTTTCAGTGCTTTTAGTATCGCTTCCGGAGTAGCGGGATGCGTTAACTGCGCGCCGGGATTGGCTGCTTGCACCGCGTTTTGCAAAGCGAAAAACACCGCCATACCGTAGATCAAAGGCGGTTCTCCCACTGCTTTTGAGCCGAAAACACTGGCTTCCAGGGACTGCGAAGGGACCAGTTCGATATCGAAAATCTCCGGTAAATCCCTGATTCCGGGAAGCTTGTAGGTGGAAGGATTGGCGCTGGTGTAGCGGCCTTTGGCGTCCCAACACAGGTCTTCCATGGTGCACCAGCCATAGCCCTGCACCGCGGCACCACTTACCTGTCCCAAATCCACCTCAGTGGCCAGGGTTTGCCCATTTTCATGCAAGATGATGAACTTGCGGATATGATGCTCACCCAGCAGGCAGTCCACTTCCACTTCCGCCAAAGCAGCGCCATAAACGTAATAGTGGAAAGGCCTTCCCTGCCCTTTATCGCGGTCGAACCAGATATTTGGAGTGCGGTAGTAACCATAGGCAGCCAGCGGAATGCGCTCGTTATAGGCATAGCGGATCAAATCGGCAAAGCTGAGTTTGATATGCGGATATTTGGGGCTGAAAATGCCCTCGGCATCAAAAACAATCGTATCGGGGAAGATCTCCTGCCCTATTTTGCTATTCAGCAGCGCGGCAGCAGGTTCCTTGAGGTGGTCTCTGATCTTCTCGGCAGCGATCCTGGCGGCGTTACCATTAATGTCGCTACCCGTGGATGCGGCGGTTGGCGAGGCATTCCCCACGCGCTGGGTATTGCTGCTTTCCACCCTTATTCTTTCCACCGGCACACCCAAAACGCGCGATACTGCCACTGCAACCTTGGTGCTGAGTTCCTGGCCCATTTCCACTCCGCCGGTGCTTACTGATATGCTGCCGTCGATATACACCCAAACCAGCGCGGAGCCTTGATTCAGCAGGGCCGTGGTGAAGGAGATGCCAAATTTTACGGGGACTATTCCCAGGCCGCGTTTATGATGGTGGTGTTGTTCATTGTATTCGGCAATTTCGGCTTGCAGCCTGGTGTAATCCGCTTTGGCAGCCAGGCGCTGGAAAATTGAGGCCACGGGGCTTTCGGTTATTTCCTGCTGGTAGGGAGTGATGTCGCCATTTTTATAGGCGTTTATAGCGCGGATTTCCAGGGGATCTTTATGTAGCTTGGTGGCTATTTGCTCGATGATACTTTCGATTACGAAGATGCCCTGGGGTGCGCCAAAGCCCCTAAAAGCCGTATTGGGCGGCAGATTGGTGCGGCAGGCATGACCTCTGATGCGGATATGGGGGATATTATAGGCGTTGTCGCTGTGGAACATAGCCCGTTCCAAAATCGCCACACTGAGATCGGCATAGGCACCGCCATTGGCCAAAAGCAACAGATCAAAGGCAGTTATTTTGCCCTGGTTATCGAAGCCAACTTTCCACTTGCTGCTAAAGGGATGGCGCTTTCCGGTTACCTTCATGTCCTCGTCGCGGCTGAGTTTTACTAATACCGGGCGCTTGGTTACAAAGGCACCCAGCGCGGCAAAGCAGGCCCAAATGGTTCCAGCGCGTTCTTTGCCCCCAAAGGCACCGCCCAAACGGGGTACTTCCACCACGATATCATGCGCGGGAAGGCCAAGCAAGTGCGAAACCACTTCCTGAACTTCCATGGTGCTCTGCGTGGCGCTATGCAGCATTATGCGGCTACCTTCAAAGGGAATGGCTATGGAGCGCTGACCTTCCATGTAAAAATGTTCCTGTCCTGCGGTGTGGGTAACGCCTTCCAGAGTGTGCTCAGCCTCAGCTAAAGCAGTATTGATATCCCCACTTTCGATCTTTCTTTCGGGCACATACAGCTGGCCCAAAGCATCAGCAGCCTCGGCATCCAGGATGGGACCAAGCTCTTCATATTGCAGCTTGATAAGTCCTACGGCATGCTCTGCCACCTCGCTATCTTCTGCCAGCACCATTGCCAGGGGCTGTCCTGCGTACATAATGCGTTCTTCAGGGAAGAGGGGTTCGTCTTTTATCACATGACCAATCTGGTTTTGTCCCGGGATATCGGTGGCAGTGATTACTTTAAAAACACCCGGAAAGGCCTCCGCAGCGCTGATATCCAGCTTTATTAGCCTGGCATGTGCCACGGGAGAAAAAAGACAACTGGCAGATAACTGCCCTGCCAAATGGTCTTCCTCGCCGATAAAACGTGAGCTGCCACTTAGATGTAGCTTACCGCTGAGATGATAG
>CAZSST010000179.1:2021-4046 GCA_964609575.1 uncultured Candidatus Cloacimonas sp. | reverse complement strand
TCTGCGGTATTGGCCAGCCACTTAAAAAAGCCGCTATGCAGAAGGGGAATAACCCAAAAGAGCTTGCCATCCACATTCTGAATGGTGGGGAAACCAAGGGTAACCCTGCTGCCCAGGGCAAAATCCTCGCCCAGTTTCTTTTCGGCCAGCGATGCGGCAAAATGCTGATCAATGATGGGCACCTGATCCAGATTTACCGGAGAAACCAGCTCGCTGAATTCGGTGCTTTTCACTTCACCAATAAGGCGGCGATACCTTCCCGCATTGAAGATCCCGCTGGAGAAAATGGCGCTGATAAGCAACCATGCCCCCATAACGATGGCGATGTATTTGACGGGTTTCTGAAGCCTGGGGATGAAGATCAGAGGGCATAAAACAATGATCAGAGGCACAATCCACCCCGTGAAGCGCAGGGACAGGGTAGGCATCACAAAATAGAGCACAAAGGCAAAGATAAGCAAACACAAAACAATGGCGCTCAGCTTACTCAGCTTGATTTTGCCAAGATCAAGCTTGAGATTGGCTGTGGGACGGGGACGGGCTTGAATCATGTTACCTCCCGGTTTGTTTATTGTGCAGCATCATGAATCAAGCGGCAAATTTGTCAACCAGCAAATGTGCAAATGGCAGATGCAGCTTAGCCTTGATGTGGGCGAAAATCTACAAAAGGCCGGTGGCAAAAGAAAAAAACATGGCTTTATGGCGCAGCAAAAGGCATGAGATCATAATCGCATATAAATATAAGCAGTTATGGCTACATATCTGAATACCGGGATTCAACTTCATGGGCTTAAAAACATATAATATTGACAGTTTGGCGATTTTTTTCTTGACAGCTAATCAGATATGTATTTATCAACACCGATAATAGAATATAGTGTGATTATCGTGTTTTAAAAAATACTATCCGTTACCGCTTTCTTTTTGCGAGTTATCAGTTATATTTGAATAAGCTTCAGTGATGAGGCTATTACAAAAAAGAAAAGGAGTGATGTATGAAAAACATCGTATTAGTCGCAATTATACTTACACTTAGTGTAGGTATGCTTGTCGCCCAACCAGTTTTTGGGGCACGCCTTGGCCTGAATATGGCCAATATTTCCGGTGAAAATGTCGATAACAATACCATGAAGCTCGGTCTTAATGCAGGCGCTATGATGCAATATCCCATCGCGGAGAACATCCTGTTTCAGCCCGAACTTCTTTACACCATGAAGGGTGCCAATTATGATTTACCCACCGATCCCTTCTGGAGTGCCAGCTATATCGAAATCCCCATGCTGGTGAAGTATAATGTCGCCATGCCCACCATGAAGATTCAGCCCTACCTTGGCCCGAGCCTGGGCATGCTGATGAGCGCAAAGTATGGTAATGAAGACAGCGATACCGATGTGAAAGACGACATGGAAAGCATGGAATTCGGCCTCAATCTTGGTGCCGACGTGATCTTCATGAAGAGCTTCATGGCCGGTCTGCGTTACAATATGGGCCTCACCAATATCGTTAAGGACGCCGAAGATGATGACACTGTAAAAAACACTGGCATCATGGTGAACCTTGGCTATATCTTTGGCCAGAACGACTAACTAACAAATTAACTAAACATATAAAGCCCGGGTATTACATCCGGGCTTTTTTTAACGTTTCCGTTTTTTTACATGCAGCCGAAAAGTCCCAAGGACGGCAAGGCGCATGCCCATAGCCCAGCAATTTATTGGTGGGTTTCTGGGTGTTGGGGTTCCTTCAGAGTGCGGAGCACGGTAAGGCGTATGCCCCCAGCCCAGCAATTTATTGGTGGGTTTGTGATAAAGCAAAATGTTTATGAGTCCTGTAGGGACGACATTTTAGATAGACTGGGGATAAAACGTTGATATGAGTCCTGTAGGGACTCAGAGGTCATTATCAGGCAATGGCTTTCTATCTAAAATGCCGTCCCGATGGGACTCTGATATCATTCTGAGGCGATGGTATTCTATCTAAAATGCCGTCCCGATGGGACTCTGATATCATTCTGAGGCGATGGTA
>CAZSST010000179.1:0-1921 GCA_964609575.1 uncultured Candidatus Cloacimonas sp. | reverse complement strand
TTCTATCTAAAATGCCGTCCCGCTGAGACTCATCACATCTGATTGCGGTTGGTTACCCCTTTGGCCACCAATTCATCCTGTTCTTTCAGCCAGGCCTCGATGCCGATCTCTTTTATCCTTTCGTTATTTTTCAGAATGAAGGGATATGCATTGCTGAAATCGGCAAGTAGCTTGCAGGGAAATTCCTCACAAAAGGCACACACCTCCAGGCCTTTGGCTTGGGCGCAAATCCGAATCTGGCATTCTGGATTGCCGCACCCACCGATGCAGGCAGGACAGGTTTCGTGCTTTGTGCATAGGTCTTTCAGAACCTTCCAAAAGGATTCAAATTCCGGATATACTTCCGCACCCCAATATTCCCAGCCATCATCTTTCATGGTGTTATACAGCGTGTTTGCCTGCACAGGAACGGTGGCGATGATGCTGCACATTTTGCAGTTTAAGCCGCAATAGGCAAGGTAAGCTTTTGATTCTTTCATGTTTACAACTCCAAAGTAATTTCCAGGGTTTGCATAACGCTTTTGCGTTTCTCTTTTGAGATGGAATGCAGGGGAAAGCCATGCATTTCGTGAATCATGATAAGTTCATTCAGGATGTAGCGCAGGCAGTGCCGGGAAAGCATATCTGCCCACTGAGCCTTGAATTCTTCCTTGTTCCAGTAAAGAGCCAAAAGATGCGCATAATCATCCAGAATCCACAGATCGTCGGAGAGCAGGGCATCCGAGCTGAGGGTTTGATAGGGCGGTTCTTCATCCCAGTGATACCCTCTGGCATGGGCAATGGCTTCCATCGGCGTATCGGGCAAAATCTTCAGCATCCCCAGCTGAATGGCATCGGGAAGGGTTTGTGCCAGTTCATTCAAGGAGGTGATTACCGATTCCAGATTCTGACCCGGCAAACCGGATAGCAGATCGGCATGGATGCGCACTTTGGTGCGTTTTTTTAGCTCTATCAGAGCGCTGCGCACCTTTTTCCAGCTGCTGTTTCTGCCACAGGCCCTGGCAATGGCGTCGTTCGTGGTTTGCACCCCGATCTCAAATCTGATTCTATTTTCAGGCGCTTGCTCCAGAATGCGGTAATCTTCTTCATCCAGCAGTTCCGGATAAATCTCAAAATGCGCATCACAGGGCCAGTTATGATCAATAAGATGCTTCCAGATATGGTGTGCCAAGGCTTTCTGGGTATTGAAGCTGCGGTCGATGAATTTTAAGGTTTTGGGCTGCAGGGCCATAAGCATGTCCAGCTCGCAATTCAGCCGCTGAAGATCCTCTGCCTTATTTAGATCAAAACGGGCTTCATTGCGCACATCCAGAGCGGAAAGGCAATAAGCACAGTGGTAGGGACAGCCCCGATAGGCTTCGTAATAAACAAGCTTGCCCTGCAGCTGAGATTTGTCCTCCCGAATGTATGGAAAGGGAACGGCGTTCAGAGGCAGATTCTCATAGGGGGGCAGCCGCTTAAACTCATGTTTTGCCAAAGCTAAAAAGGCTGCTTCACCGGGGCCGGAGATTACAAAGAGCTTATCCTTATTCTGCATTGTAATGCGTGTGGCTTCGGGGCCTCCGATCACAATCAATGCCCTGGGCAAAAGCTTGCGGCAGGAAGGGATGATGGTTTGCAACAAAGTGCGATTCCAGATGTAGGCAGAAAAACAGAGGATATCCGGCGCCGCTTTCACAATTTGGCGGAGAATATCCAGTGGAAAGTCCTTTAGCGTTAGCTCCATTATTTCCACGCGGTAGGGTAAATCCACTATCATTTGCCGCAGGTAATACAGTGCGGGAGTGCTTTGGCTCCAGCTGCTGTTGAGGCCTACCATCAGGACTTTGGGATTGGTTACGGGCGTATCTTTATCCATATTGCCAGAATTATGAAGGGGGATGGGGTGTCAATGGGGAAGTGGGGCAGTGTTGGAGTGCCG
>CAZSST010000178.1:0-4097 GCA_964609575.1 uncultured Candidatus Cloacimonas sp. | reverse complement strand
AAAAAAAGGGTTGACGGGGAATGCATATCAAATTAGTATGTATTACAGACAGCCACCAAGGAGAAGAAAATGGCGGTAACTACACGAAGTGAATATGCGATAAGGGCCTTACTGGAGATCGCGAGTGGTAAAGGCGAGGCGATAAGCGCGCAAAAAATATGTGAGAACCAGGACCTGCCCAAGAAATATGTGGAACGGCTTTTGGGAAACCTGAAAACGGCTGGTTTAATAAGCAGCAGTGCGGGTTCAAAGGGAGGCTACACTCTGGCCAAAGAGAGCAGCCTTATTCATCTGGCAGAAATCCTGAGTGCCGTGGAAGATGATTCTCTAAATCCCACCTGCAGTAGCGGTTCCAATCGTTTTTGCCCCAAGGGAAATTGTGAGCTAAGGAGTTTTTTTAGTGAGCTGGGGGCCGAGATGCATCGTCTGCTGTCCGGCTTTAGCCTTGAGGATATTTACAGTAAGTGGCAAGGAGATAAGAAATGAGTGCGGGAAGAATCTATCTGGATAATTGCATCACCACCAAGCCAGCCGCAGAAGTGCTGGAAGCCATGCGCCCCTATCTGGAGGAGAAATTTTGGTATCCGGGAACTTTCGTGAGCACCGGAGAGGCCATCAATGACGCGGTGGAAGGCTTCAAAAACACCTTGGCAGCTTCGCTGCAGGCCGAGCCTGCGGAGATTCATTTCACCGGTGGCGGAACCCTGGCCAATAACATGGCGATTAAAGGCCTGGCCAATGCCTATGCTTCCCAGGGCAGGCACATCATTGTTTCCGTGGTGGATTATCCCGATTTGCTCACCAATGCTGCCTGGCTGGAAAAGCAAGGCTTTGAGCTTAGTTATCTGGGCGCAAATAGCGAGGGCTTTGTTTCTCCCGAAGAACTGAAAAGTGCCATCCGGCCCGATACGATTTTGTTTATGACCACCGCCGTTAATCACGTGGTGGGCACCATTCAGCCGCTGGCAGAATTCGCAGAGGTTCTAAGGAATGCCGGGCATAAAATCTATTTCCACGTGGATGCGGGTCAGGCCTATGGAAAACTGCCGCTGGATATGAAAACCCTGGAGATAGACACCCTGGCCATCAGTGGGCATAAAATTCACGGACCGCAAGGCACCGGAGCCCTTTATCTGCGGCAGGGAACCAAGCTGGCGCAGACTTTGCACGGGGTGGCACGCATCGATAATCTGCAAACCGGCGGCATCAATATTGCGCTGCTTGCGGGCTTTGCCAAGGCAGTGGAGCTTACTTTTAAGGATTTTGAGGCTAATACCAAACAACTGCGGGAAATGAGTAATTACCTGTTGGCAAAGCTGGAAGCCGAAATTCCGGAGATAGAGCTTAATGGCCCCCGGGGAGAGAAACGCGCCCCACATAATATCAATATCAGCATTGCCTACATCGAAGGGGAAGCGATCACCATGATGTTGGATGCCAAGGGGATAACCGTTGCCACTGGAAGCGCTTGCGCTTCCCAGGGCTTAAAGGCCAATTATGTGCTGATGGCCATGGGCAAAAACCATGTGCAATCGCATGGATCAATGAAATTTACGCTTAGCCGCTATACCACCCGGGCGGAAATTGACGAAACGGTGGATACCCTTGCGGCCATCACCAAAGAGCTGAGAGCGCGCAGCCCGCTTTATAACGCACTTCACAAGGAGAAATAAATGCAGTACTCACAAAAAGTTTTAGACCATTTCATGCACCCCAAAAACGTAGGTAAGATGGAAAATCCCGATGCCGTGGCCACTGAAGGCAGTCCTGCCTGCGGCGATCAGGTAACCGTGTATCTGAAAGTGGATGAGAAAGATAAAACGATTAGCGATGTAAGCTTTCTGTCCTATGGCTGCGCTTCCAATATTGCCACGGCCTCCATCATCACCGAACTGGCCAAGGGGAAAACCCTGGATGAGGCCAAAGCGATCACCTGGCGGGACGCCATGGAAGCCCTGGACGGCCTGCCACCCGTGAAAGTGCATTGCAGTGTGCTGGCGGCAGATACGCTGCAAACCGCCATTTCAAATTATGAAATTGCCCATGGCCTGAAAGAAGTGCCGAATTTTAGCAAGGAAACCATCGTGGAAGAGCTGAAAAAGATCATCTATCCCCAGGTGGGAGAGGATATCGTCAGCCTGAAAATGGTGAAATATGTGGGCTTTGATAATGGCGAAGTGCTAATCGATATGAATATGCAAAGCTTTGATACCTGGCGGGAAAACGTGGCGGAGGAGATTCATGAACACCTGGAAAAGTATCCGGAAGTGAAGCATATCCAGATAAACTTCCCGTGAGCAGCAACAATAGCAGATAAAAAAATGGCGCAGAAGACATCTGTTTTTATGCCTTCTGCGCCATTAACATATTAATAACTAACGATTAACCTTCCTGAGGTGCATGGCTTTGATGCGGGCCACAATATCATCTTTGGAAGCGGGCTGATCAGAATAGATATCATCCCAGGTTTGGGCGATAAGAGTGCTATTTTCATGTTCCACAAGGTTATTTTCGCTGATATAGGCATCCCAATAGCTGTATCCGGCGAGGTTTAAGGTATTGGCAGGGACAGTTTTGGAACGAATGGCGGGATCCATGAAATAGGTTACATAATCGTCGTCACTCAGATACTCACCCCAAAATTCCAGCACTTGATACTCAGAATCGTTAGCCACGGTCCAGGCCATGGTGGCAGCAGCATCGGGAGTAGTAACTTCCCAAGTGGTAAAATCGGGAGTGGCGGGAACATCAATCATCTTGTTCATTACCAGTTGGTTATTGCGTTTCAGTTCCACGGTTACGGTATTCGCAGCGGGAACCATAACGCTGGTAGTGTAAAGATAAAAATACCCGTCTTCGCCTTCCAGGGTTACCTGGGCTGGAACTCCATTGATGGAAAGCTCCACCTCATCAGAGGCGCTGATATTGTCCGGGAGCTTATCCGCCCACAAATAAACATACATGTTGCCGTCTTTTGCTACCTCTCCATCAAACACATGGGCAAAAAGTACCCATTCGCGATTCTGAGCATATTCCCAATAGTCTTCCCAGCTTTGGAACTGGGTGCCATTGTTGTTGTCATCATCATCGCCGCCGCAAGAACTGAGCAGAAACATGCCGGTTAGTGCCATTAGCACCAGGATCAAACGTAGTGGTTTCATTGTAACTCCTTTTTTGTTGTGTTTATGTTAAAATAAGCCATTCCTAACGCAGCCAAACGAATTTCGCTGCCTTGGTGCCTTTGATAGTTTTCATCTTTATAAGATATACTCCCGAAGATAGCTTTTCCAGCATACCATATGGTATATCCAGGGCGGGATATATCTCTCCATCTCCGGTGGGAAGGTATCTACATGATAATACCTGCTGTCCTCTCAGGTTGTAGATGGTGGCATCGTAAATCACTCCTTCCGTTGGCCACAAAGTGAGATTATAAGGCGGTGAACAGGGATTGGGATAGATATTTACGCTAAAGGGAACAGGTTCGCTGGGGCCATAAATTTCGGGATAGAGCTGGGGAATAATACTGTGTAAAAAGCCTTTCACTCCCTCTTCCTGCATGAAATACAGGGGGGAACCAAGCAGAACCATTTCACCGAAGTAGCTTCCACATATTACTTTTATGGCTCCCAATTCCCAAACTGGTTCACCGTTTTCAGTCATGCAGGCATCGTACACCCGATTTCCCGAAGATTGTGAGAAGGTATAGCTCATGGGAAGTCTGCCATTCCAGGAAGCAGCAAGCTTGGCCGGATCGGGAATCAGCGTGGGATAATATATACCCCAAACGGGAGATGCGGTAAGCGAGTCCAACACCGCACCATTATGATAAATAGGTGCTTCCCCATTCAGAAACTCAGCGATGAAGCCTTCGCTGAAGATGCTGGGATACTTCCAGCCGCTGATGATGATCTTACCGCCACTCAGCACATAGGAACTGATGGTATCGAGGCCATTCAGCATCAGCAGTTCGGAGAAATCATCGGCATGCCACAGGATAAGGGGATAGTGAGACAGGGTTTCCAGAGTGGGAGCACCTTGTTCGATGAAGCCCCACTCGCTGTAAGGAATGCTGTCCAATACTGCATGGTAATATT
>CAZSST010000177.1:0-4098 GCA_964609575.1 uncultured Candidatus Cloacimonas sp. | reverse complement strand
GAAACGCAGTTTCGTAGTTAACAAGAACAAGCGACTTCGTCGCTTTGCAAACGAGCACTTCTGGGATTCGACACGTCCTCGTGTCGAACGAAACGCAGTTTCGTAGTTAACAAGAACAAGCGACTTCGTCGCTTTGCAAACGAGGACGTTTGCAATCCAGTAAACAGGTCTGCTACATAGTTGTTTATCATGCTCTGCCCATTCGATCCCCGGGCAAGTGCATGGTCATCGCATGGTCATCGCATGGAAATGAAGAATGAAAGCTGCGCGATATGGACGTATGGACAGATTGTGTTCCACCCTTTCACCTTTCCACCTTTCCATTACTACACCTTTCCACATACCCACTCCACCACCTTTCCACTATTTCACCTTTCCACCTTTCCATTACTACACCTTTCCACATACCCACTCCACCACCTTTCCACGCTTCCACTGCTACGCTTGGCACCTTGGCACTCCAGCACCTTACCACTTTGTTAATCTTTTAGTTTTAATCCATTAGCTTTTTCTGATAATTTATCACTTGACAGTATTCTCCCTGCTAAAAATTTCGCCATCAGATCTCTGTGTGTAAGAGGAAATGGGTAGTATTACAATGTTCAATGCTCATGGAGGAACAACATGACAAACAGAAAGACTTATCTAGCTCTGGCATTATGCCTGATTTCAGGATTTATTGGTTCTGATCTTCTTGCGTATAATACCGGAGATTATCGTACCAAGTGGGGCGGAGCCTGGGAAACCCCAGATCTGTGGCAGGTCTACAATGGCAACGCATGGGTGAATGCCAATGCAGTCCCCTCGCCTAATCTTAATACAGACATATATATACAAGATAACATCTCTTGTAATACCCACCTTGTTTTATCGGCAAGAATGATCATAAGCAACCAGTTGTACCTGAGAAACGGACTTTTGATTAATCCCGGTGCAGAGATGGAGCTGGGAGTTCTTAGACTAAGCGCTGATTCTAAATTGACCAATAATGGCAGCATCCTTGCCACCTCCCGTAATTCCTCCATCACTCTGGAGGGTGGGGCTATCATGGAGAATAACAGCTCGCTGATCAGCAGCTCCAATCGATTTGCGTTTAATGCTTTGTCAAATTCAATTGTGATTATGGGTGAAAATGGTGAGATAAGCGGAGACGGAAACTTCTCTACAGGCTATGGCACGCAACTGGAAATTGCTCATCCCTTGGGTTTGGACGGGGCTTTAGCGCTAAGCGGCAATGAAGTTTTTAAAAAGAACTACTTCGTTTTCAATGGCCAGGAAAATCAGATCACCGGAGAATCCATGCCGGATACGGCTTTGGGCCTGGTTTTCGATAATCCTGCCACCGTTACGCTAAGCCAGAGTATAGACGTGGTGAATGAAATTCTGCTCACTTCCGGCACTACCCTGGATACGGGCTTGAGTATCATTGGCAGCGATTATTATGGCTCTGGAATCTTTAATATGGAAGAGGGCTCCACGCTTTATACCGCAAATCCGCAGGGAATTAGTTCCACCGGAAACACCGGAGCTATCCAGGTGGGAGAGCGAAATTATCATAGCTCTGCCAATTACGGATTCAATGGAGATGAAGCTCAGCAGGTAGGCATTTTTGTTACCGCTCCGGATACCGATCCTAATGGCGGCTCGATCCTAAATTCGATCATCGTGGATAACCCTGCAGGAGTTGATTTCGATGGCAGTCTGGTGATTCAGGAGGACATTATTGTTAATAGTGGCACTGCCACAGGCAATCTGGAGATAGACGGTGAAGATTCCTGGGTGGATGGCATCAACAGCAGCTATTATTATCACAGTTTTGAAGCCAATGGAGTGCATATCAGCAATTACCGCCCTAAAACGGATACCAATAACCATCTGCCAGATAATATCCGCCGTAAGTGGAACATCAGCGGCAATTTCACTGGCATTAAACGCATCACCTTCTATTGGGATGCCGATGACGATGCCGATATAGATTGGACCAATGCGATGCCGGTGGTAAAAAAAGGCGGTGATGTTCTTACTTCCAATGAATATGATCTTGTCTCCAATCCCCGCTGGATAACGGTGCAGATTTCTGATCTGAATAGCAGAGCCTCTTTCACCATCCTAAAGGGTAATGATGATACGCTTCCCGTGGAGCTTTCTGCCTATAACGTGGTGCTGGTGGCAGGAAATATCATCAGGGTGAACTGGGTAAGCCAGAGCGAGACAAATCTGATCGGCTACCGAATCCTGAGAAATACCACCGAAAAGCTGGAAAGTGCAGCCACCATCAGCAAGGTTATCGCGGCTGTGAATAGCTCTCAGCCCACGTTTTATTGCTACGACGACAAAGAGCTAAACGTTTCCGGCACCTATTATTACTGGCTGGAAAGCTTGGACCTGGATGGAAGCAACGAATATTTTGGGCCTCTGAAGATAACCGTGCAGCTCAGCGATTGGGGAAATGCCCCCCAAATCCCCACACGCAACGGAATCAGTAAACTCTTTCCCAATCCCTTTTACGCGGATTTGCATATCGCCTATGAATTGGCAGAAAAATCCGAACTGCAGATTAGCATCTACAATCTACGCGGACAATTGGTGCGCGAACTGATTTCCGGCACCAAAGAAGCCGGCTCTTACTCCCTGCAATGGGACGGACGCTGCAATGCTGGCAGGGAATGCCCCTCCGGTACTTATCTGATTATGATGAAACACCGTGGAGGCAGCAGCGTCACCAAAGCCATGCTGCTGAAATAATCCCAAGCACCCAGGTTCATGCCCCAGGCTTTGCTAATCCAGCCAGCAAAGCCTGGGGCTTATTTTTTATGGCACCGTTTTTTATCATTTGACATTTTTAGCGCAGGGACTACAGTGGCCTCTATGGATACGATAAAAATAGATAACCATATAGAATTACAATATGATAAGCTGCCAAAAAGCTGGGTTTTTTATACTCTGCAAGATGCGGATACCTGCCTTAGCTGCGGCTACAGCTACAATCTGAGAAAGCGCATCAGGAGCATCAAAGCCAAAGCTGAAGACGACAGAGCTTATAGAGAAATGTGGGATAGGGCCAGCAGCCTGCAGTGGCAGGAACATAGCTGTGCGCTAAACGCCCTGGTACAAAACAAGTGCTTTCTTCAGAACCAGCTTCCGGAATATCAGGAAGCGCTGCTGCCCTGGCGTGAATATGTGTATCTTGCCATCGATGCGCTTAGCTTTCCCTTCATCAGCATCACGGAAAATACCCAAGGCGATGCCATCTATCTGGGGCCTTTCCGCAGCAGATTTTGGCTTGCCGATTTGATCGATACCTATGCCCGCATCCTGAAGCTGCCGCAATGCGAAACGGGAAACTATCCCTGCGATAAATACACCCGGGGAAGCTGTTCGGGCTGGTGCCTGAATCTGGAGGAAACCCCTGCGGACAAAGACATCCCCACCTTGGAAAAGCTGGACAGTCTGCTGAAGGAAGCCTTTGTGCATCCCGAAAATGGCATTCTGGAACTGGTGCAACGAGAGCGGGATAAATATTTCAACGATCTGGAGTTTATAAAAGCTTCACTGCTGGATGACGAGCTGGAACTGCTGGCAAAATATCGCAGCTGGCTGAAATTCCTCTATGTAGCCAAGCAATTGGAGCTTGATACTCCCGAGCTGAAGGTGGAAAAAGGGCGGATCTCCCGCTGCCGCTTTGAGGGCAAGGACTATCATTTTCCAGTTGACAATACAGCCTATCGCAAAAATGAATCACTTGCACTTGATCTGGCTTATCTGGATGAATGTCGGATCATTTATGATTATTTAATCAAACAGGAGAAATAGATGCACGATAAATTAAGCAAATTGAGTATAGTAACGCAAGCCCGTCAGGGAAAAGTGCGAGACATCTACGATCTGGGAGATAAACTGTTGATCGTAGCCAGCGACCGCATCTCCGCATTTGACGTAGTTTTCCCCGATCCCATCCCGGACAAGGGCAAGATACTAACCTCCATATCCGTTCATTTCTTTAAGGCCACGGCCGATATCGTTCCCAATCATTTTATCACCGATAGCATAGCGGATTATCCTGCGGAATTGCAGCCTTATGCGGATTACCTGCAGGGA
>CAZSST010000176.1:0-4164 GCA_964609575.1 uncultured Candidatus Cloacimonas sp. | reverse complement strand
CAGCAACACTGCCGAACACAGCATCAATGTAACGCTGGTATCTCCTCCTGATGAAGGTTTTGAAAGCAATAACTTCAGTTCTTTCGCCTGGGTGAATACCAGCAGCGTGCCCTGGGCGGTGCAAAGCACCAACAAATTCACCGGTACCTATGCCGCCAAAGCCGGAGCAATAGGAAACAATGGTGACACCATGCTTTATATAACGATGAATGTTACTTCTCCGGGAACCCTATCTTACTATGTAAAGGTATCCTGCGAAACAGGTTATGACGTGGCACTATTTTACCTGGATGGCAACCTGCAAAAGATCTGGTCAGGTGAATCAGCCTGGATGCTGCAAACCCACGAAATAAGCACTGGAAGCCATACCTTTCTCTGGCGATACCTGAAAGATTCGGCCGATTCCGCAGGTAGCGACACCTTCTGGCTGGATCATATCAGCTTCCCACCCTTTGCCATGACCTATGCCGCACCACGCAATCTTAGCGCCACTGCCGGAAATGCACAAGTAAGCCTAAGCTGGCAAGCTCCCTCAACCGGCGTTCCCACCGGATATACGATTTTCAGGGAAAGCAGCTATCTAACCACAGTTACCGGCCTTACATATATTGATAACGCCGTTAGCAATGGCACCACCTATGCCTATTATCTGAAAGCCGTGTTTAATGGCGGAGAATCTGCTGCAACGGCTACGGTAAACGCCACTCCCACAGGTTCGGGAAGCTCCTATACCGTTATTGGCACTGGCACCAGCTTCACAAACACCAATACATCCTGCCCGATTTATATTAATGCCAATAGTCTGCACAGCCAGGCCATATATACTGCCGCAGAGCTGAATACCAAGGGTGTTTATGGCCCCATCAAGATTACCAAACTGGGATTCTATGTTAATTCCGCTCCCAATTCGCCTTTATCCAATTTTGTCATTAGAATGAAGCATACTACCGCAACCAACGTAGCTTCCTGGCAAGCGGCTACAGGGCTGCAAACTGTATATAACAATGCTTCATATATGCCCCTTGCAGGAGGATTCCAGGTTCTCACCCTTGGCACTCCTTTCACCTGGAATGGAACGGATAACATCGTGGTGGATACTGCCTTCAGTCCTGTTGCCACCACCAGCAAAAGCGGCACCGTGCAATATACTTCCATCACCAACGGGTTCCGCTATGTGAGTGGAGCCACCGATCAAACAAATACTTTTACAAGTGGTTCAGCAACTTCATACCGTCCCAATCTGGCCTTAAGTTTTGAAGCGCTAACCCCTCAAGCCGTTCCCTTCGCCGAAGGCTTTGAAGATAGCTGGCACTACTGGGCAACCGCAAATGGCAGCAACCTCAATGCCTGGCATCTGGGAACGGCCACTGCGCATACCGGCAGCAATAGCCTTTACATAAGCAATAATGGCGGCAGCAGCAATGCCTACACCACTACTTCCTCCGCCATCAGCCACGTTTTTCGGGATGTTAGCTTCCCCACCGGAACCGAAAGCTACAAGCTTCGCTTTGCCTGGAAAGGAACCGGGGAAGCAATATACGACTATCTGAAGGTATTCCTGGTGGAAACAAGCATCACTCCCACTGCCGGAACTACCTTAAGCAGCGGACAATTGGGCAGCACCTCCAATCTCGGCAGCACCTGGCAGGAGACCACTCTGGATATCCCTGCCGGAGTGAATGGCAGCACCAAACGCCTGGTATATTCCTGGGTGAATAATGCCAGCGGGGGCACCAATCCTCCCATCGCCATAGATGATATCCGTATCGTGGAAGGCAGCCAAAGTGATGCAGCAGTGATCATAGACAACACCGTAACCATCACTCCGCCATCCGTTACCGATAACGATTCCCAGGTTATCACCCCCACCATCCAAATCACCGGACTAAACGATCCTGCCGATTTTATCACCGTGATCAGTGGCTACCATTCCCTGGACTCCGGCTATGCCAATGCAGGGCTGGATTTCATCTTTTCCGGTGCCGATTTTGGCGGTTCCACCCTTAGTTTCACTCACAATCTGGGCTTTGTTCCCCCTAATCTGGCCTATAAGATTGGCGATAGCGGCACCTGGAATGTAATTAACAATCCCGGAGACTGGACTACCACCTCTGCCAGCTTCACCGTTCCCGCTGCCAAAGGCCCTTTGGATGTATTTCTCACCTTCTCCAATAGCGGCGACGGCACCTTGCCCATCACGCTATCCCTTTTCACTGCAACGCTTACCAATACCAATAGCGTTAGTCTCTATTGGATCACCGCCACGGAAACAGGCGTGCAGGGCTATTACCTCTATCGCAGCGAAGAACAGCTTTTGGAGCATGCCAGCCTTGTTTCGCCGCTGATCTCTGGAACCAATACCTCCCATGAACAGCATTACCAGTTCGAGGATAAGGACACCCTTCCCGCAACTCAATACTATTACTGGCTGGAAGGTATGGATACCGATGGGGCCAGCGCTTTTTACGGCCCTGTGGGAGTTCTTACCAATTCCGGTAATGACACCAATCCTCCCTTGGTTCCCACGCGTACCGAGCTGATCGGCAATTTTCCCAATCCCTTCAATCCCAGCACCACGCTTCGCTATTCCCTAAAAAACGCAGGTGAAGTTTGCTTCAGCATCTGGAACTGCCGCGGGCAATTGGTGAATCGCTTTTCCAAAAGCCACAATAGCCCCGGATTCTTCAGCCTGGTTTTTGATGGAAAAGACCTGAATGGCCGCAGCCTGGCCAGCGGAATTTACTACTGCCGCATGGAAGCAGAGGGGAGCAGCACCATCCGCAAAATGCTGCTGCTAAAATAGGTTAGCCCTGGCACCGTGGGCAAAAGAACGTGCCCCGACCGCCGATCACGATGCGTTCCACTGCGTGTCCCTTGGGGCATTGGCATTTCTGATACACGCGCAGGAATTTCTGGAACTCGCCTGTTTTATCATCAATGCGCCTAAAATCGGAAATGCTGGTACCGCCTTTCAGAATCGCTTCGGAAAGCACCTGACGGGTGTGGGTAATGATTTTTTTGTATTCCGCATCGGTGAGGGTGTTCACGCCGCGCAGGGGATGGATTTTGGCTCTATATAGTATCTCGCAAACGTAGATATTCCCCAGTCCCGCGATCACTTTTTGATCCAGCAGGGCTTGTTTGATGGGGAGTTTGCGGTTGGCAAGGGTCTGCTTCAGATTTTTGGCAGTGAATTCGGGACTGAGGGGCTCAAAACCCAGTTCGGGCAGATAGTTAGTGAAATCTACTATATCGCAGATGGTTATCTTCCCAAAAGTGCGCGGATCGATGAAGTGCAGCACCGCTCCATCTTCCAGAAGGATACGGGCGCGCTCATGTTTGTCCACGGGAATGACCTGGGGGGAATACACCAGCTTGCCGGTCATGCGCAAATGAATAATCAGGGTGGTACCGCTCTCCAGAATCACGATTATATACTTACCGCGGCGAAAAGCATTGTGAATACCGCCGAAATCAATCTTTTTGGGCAGCAGCGGATCGATGATCACGGTGCCGGGATAATATGATTCTATGTTCTTTATCTTCCGCGTTCCCACCTGGCGGACGAAGCCATCTAAAACAGTTTGCACTTCGGGAAGTTCTGGCATTTTCTGCTCCATTGGGTTTTTTCTTGATAAGTTAAGGGTTTTTCGGCATCGGGCAATGAGATATAGATAAGAGGGGTAAAATAGTTACGAGTTACGAGTTATGATGATGCGTGCCAACCCGTTAACCCGTTAACCAGTAAAGACCGTTGAACTTGCATGAAAAAGGGATCACACAACCGACAATGAAAAATACTTAACAGAAAACCGCTTACAAAAAAGCTATCTCCAACCAAACTAACAATTAAAGAAGGAGATAGCTATGACTAATGAAACCACAAACGCCGAAACCCACGAAATTGTCAATCCAATTTGTGCCGGGATTGATGTACACCGTGATTTTGTATGTGTCACCTTAGCGAAGACCCAAGCAGGCAAAACTAACTATCAGTATAGTAAACATCGAACGGTGAAAAGAGATCTTATAGAGTTGCGCGATTGGTTGCTTGCGAATGACTGTCCCGTAGTTGGCCTTGAAAGTACGGGTTAGTATTGGCTACCAATTCAAAAGTCTCGACGCCGATACAGCTGAGCAGTAGTATGTAATTGTATTATTGAC
>CAZSST010000175.1:0-4168 GCA_964609575.1 uncultured Candidatus Cloacimonas sp. | reverse complement strand
ATAGGAAAAAAATAATGCAGGATAACCGCAGATATGCAGTATTACGAACATGGTAAATAAAAAAGGCAGCAAGATATAAGCTTTCAGGAGGTATGTAATGAACCGAACGCTGCTAATCGTAATCGCGATGCTAACCACTCTGGCATCACTGAATGCCCAGAATTTTTACGATCCTTCCCAAGTAAATACCATTCAGCTTTACTTTACCCAGAGTAATTGGGATCAGATTTTGGACAATCTCTATGCTCAGGGAGAGGAACGGCTTTTAGGAACGGCAATAATCAATGGCGTAACCTACGACAGCGTTGGCGTGCGCTATAAAGGGAACAGCTCCTACAATCCCAATAGAACCAAGAACCCTTTTAACATAAAAATTGACTACATTCTCGACAATCAATTGATAGACGGCATTTATGGCACTCTGAAGCTTGCCAATGGGTTCTCCGATCCGTCCTTTGTGCGAGAAACGCTGTCCTATGAAATTGCCCGTAAGTATATGCCTGCCTGCAAGGCCAATTACGCCAATGTGTATGTAAATGACCAATTGATCGGCGTATATACTTCCGTGCAAGATGTGGATAGCTATTTCATGGCTTCCAATATGCACTGCTCCGGTCAATCTCGTTTCAAATGCGATACCAATACCATGGGACAAGTAACGGTATGGGGGTATCTGGGAGCTGACTCCACTGCCTATCAAACCTATTATGGCATAGAATCGGACTATGGCTGGCAAGATTTGATTGATTTTACCTATACCTTACAGCATGACTATACCAACATCGCAGATGTGATGAATGTAGATCAGAACTTATGGATGTGCGCCTATGACAATCTGCTGGTGAATCTGGATTCTCCCATCAATGTTTTCCACAATTTCTATCTCTTTGAGGACGCTGATAATCGCTTCAACCCCATTCTTTGGGACCTGAACATGTCTTTTGGTGGATACCAAGGTGGCTCTATTACTCAAATGCAGAATCTCGATCCCTTGCGAAATTCCAACAGCAACACCTTCCTGCTATTAAAGAACGTATTGGTAAACCCACGCTATAAAAAGATGTACTTGGCACACATGCGAACCATGATCACCGAGAATTTCAGCAATGGCTGGTATGCCACCCGTGCCCAGGAGCTTCAGGATATTGTAGCTCCCTCTGTTCAGGCAGATCCAAATTACTTTTATAGCTATGCCAATTTCCTGGCCAATCTGAACAGCCAGGTGGGTGGAGGTTCCGGTGGTCCCGGCGGTGGACAAAGCGTCCCTGGCATCACTCAACTGATGAATACCCGCTCCACATGGTTGCTTAGCAATACCAATTTCGCCGGAACAGTGCCTACCTTATCTTCATATACCCATTCCCCCGATACTCCCCAGCAGGGGGATTTCGTAGTGTTTACCGCTACGGTTACCGATGCCAACTATGTGCAATTGGGCATCCGGCAGAATATCGCCAATAAATTCAATTACTATCAGATGTATGATGACGGGGAACACGAAGACGGAGCTTCCGGTGACGGCGTATGGGGGGTAAGCGTACCCATCGGCAGCGGCGACATCCAATACTATTTCTGGGCGGAGAATTCCAGCCAGGGGATGTTCTTCCCTCCCGCTGCAGAACATGAATTCTATGAAATAGCAGTTACCAGTAACACTGGAGAATTGCTGTTCAATGAAATAATGGCGAAAAATGCATCATTCCCCGATCCCAACAGCGAATTGGATGACTGGGTGGAAATTTACAACCCCAATGACTATGCCGTGGATCTCGGCGGGATGTATATGACCGATAGCCATTATAGCAGTGGAATCAGCGCATGGACACAAATTCCCACCGACAATCCCACTCTCACCACCATACCCCCACACGGTTACATATTAGTTTGGTATGATGAAGATTTGGATCAGGGACCTTTGCATGTAAATGACAAGCTTGGTGGCGGTGCTGATTCTGTTTATTTGATTGATACGGATGGGATTACCGTGGTGGATAGCTACACTTGGACGGAAACTACCGGCTTGAACGTGGATGATGTGTCCATCGGCAGGTTCCCCGATGGTGCTGACAATTGGGTGATGTTTGGTGCAGGATATAATGACCCCTGTACTCCCGGTGCCACAAACCAGCATGTGGCCAATGATGATGACTCTATGCCACCTGCTGTCCTAAACCTATCTGTGTACCCAAATCCCAGCCATAAAACGGTGCAAATAGAGCTCAGCGGTTCCAAAGCTCCCTCAAAGCTTCGTATTTACAACCTGAAGGGTCAATTGGTGAGCGAATACTCCGCTCTTACCGATTCCAAGTTTATCTGGGACGGATGCGACCAGCATGCCAAGCCGGTGGGAAGCGGTATGTATATAATTCAAGCCATCTCCGGCAATCAAAAATTGAACAAAAAGGTATGTTTGATAAGGTAAGTTGCATAGCCAACCCTACTGCTTTACCGTAAAGGAAAAGGCCGTTACATATAAGACCAAAGCCCCTCCCGCGAGGGGCTTTTTTTGCAGTCTTGACAGATTTACCACCTCCCGGAAGGCTGGATCAGCGAACCAAGATAAGGATGAATGATGTATAAGCTTCAGCTTGACCTTTCCAATCTACCACAGGTGTTTTCTGCCATCTTCCCTGCAGCGGAAGTGGCAGCCGCCCAAACTTATTTCTTAAAGCAACTCTCCCTTGCTGCCCACAAATTCTATGGCGGCAAAATGCAAAGCCTTCCCAAAGCCGGCATCTGGGGCTTCAACTGGTTCAATGTATGGTACACTCCCGGGGTATCTGCAGTCTCCACTGCCATTCGTGATGACCAAACCCAGGCCCGCGAACTCTCCAATACCGGCAATCTGGTGGCAGTAGTTTCGGATAGCACCCGCGTGCTGGGAGATGGCGATTGCGGCACTCACGGCGGTTTGGGAGTTATGGAAGGCAAAGCCATGCTGATGAAGTATCTGGGTGGCTTCGATGCCATCGCCCTGTGCATCAATAGCCGCGACGAACATGGCAAACCGCAGGCTCAAAAAACCATCGATTTTGTAAAGATGCTGTGCCCCAGCGTGGGCGCGGTTAATCTGGAAGATATCTCCCAGCCCAATTGCTACCGCGTTTTAGACGAACTAAGGGAAAGCTGCGATATCCCTGTATGGCACGATGATGCCCAAGGCACCGCCTGCGTTACCCTGGCAGGTTTGATAAACGCTCTGAAGCTAACCGACAGAAACATAGGCAGTATCCGCTGCGTATTATATGGTGCGGGCGCCTCGAACACCACCATTGCCCGCTTTTTGCTGCTTAGCGGTCTAAATCCCGATAAGCTTATCATCTTTGATAGCAAAGGCGCGCTTCATCCCCAGCGCCGCGACATCGAAACCAATCCCACCAAATACCGTCAGTGGGAACTGGCACAAAAAACCAATCCCACCTGCGTGGAAGGCATCGAATCCGCCTTAAAAGATGCCGATGTGCTTATCGCTCTCTCCACTCCCGGACCGAATACCATCAAGCCAGAATGGATAAAGCTGATGGCCCCAAAAAGCATTGTTTTCACCTGCGCCAATCCCGTTCCAGAAATTTATCCCTACGACGCCAAAGCTGCCGGAGCCCATATAGTAGCCACCGGACGCGGTGATTTCCCCAATCAGATAAATAATTCCTGCGGTTTTCCGGGCATTCTGAAAGGCGCGTTGCTGGTGCAGGCAAGCAAAATCACCGATAACATGGCCATTGCTGCGGCTCATTCCCTGGCTGGATTTGCCGAAAAACGCGGTATTAACCCGGATGACATTGTTCCCAAAATGGACGAACCCGACGTTTTTGCCTATGAAGCTGCCGACGTAGCCATGCAAGCCATTGCCGATGGAGTGGCAAGACTTCCCTTGAGCCGCGAGGAGGTTTTTGCCCGTGCCAAAGCCGATATCGATAGCTCCCGTGCCCTGTGCCACAAGCTGATGGATGATGGTTACCTTGCTGCGCCACCCCTTGATTTAATTTCCGAGGCATTAAAGCAAACCCAAGCCAAATTTGGAAGATGAATTTAGAGCCATATTTCCGCTTCAGCAAAGCAATTGGTGCCACCAAGGGCAAGCCTATCGGGAAGATTTTGCTCTATTTGTGCAAATTCGGCATCAGCATCTTTATCCTGTGGATGATTGCGCGCAAAATCTTCTTTG
>CAZSST010000174.1:0-4213 GCA_964609575.1 uncultured Candidatus Cloacimonas sp. | reverse complement strand
AAAACCACATCATCAATCTCGATGCTTATACCGGCACAGTCTATTTCGCCTTCTACGGTGAATCCAGCGTCTCCAATGGAGATAATGACTTCTTCGTGGATAACGTGATCGTGCGTGAAACCCCTGCAGCTCCGATCTTCACTTATGCACCCGCAGCCATCGATTTTGGCACTGTGATGCAGGGTGTGGCTGCGACCGCACAGAACGTAACCGTTACCAATACCGGTGGTGGCACCATCAACCTGACAACTGCCAACATCAGTATCACCGGTACTGACGCTGCCATGTTCTCCTATGTTGCCACAAACCTTCCTGCCGCTCTTGCCGGTGGACAGTCCGTTACCATCCCCGTCACCGTGACTGTCACTTCCGAAGGCGCTAAGACTGCTACTCTGACCATTAACTACAACTCCGTGAATTACGATGTCGCCCTCAGCGCCACCGGACTTCCCGCGGGTATAGTGGTGATCGGCAATGGTGCCTCGGATTTCGACCTGCCCATCAATCCCTTCTATGGCTATACCTATAGCCAGAGCATCTTCCTGCAGAGTGAGATCAACGTTCCCAATCAACGCATTGAGAGCGTGTATTACTACTGGAATGGCGTTGCTGAAACGGTTGACAGCAACAACTGGACCATTTACATGGGACATACTGCTGCTACGGAATTCGCTTCTGCTACCGACTGGGTACCTCTAACCAATCTGAGCACGGTTTTCACCGGCACAGTCCCCCTTCCTGCAGTTGCAGGTTGGATCGAGATCCCGCTTACTAGTCCTTTCGTGTACAACAATGTCGATAATCTTGTGATCGCGGTGGATGAGAACGAGCCTAACTACGACGGTAGCTCTGAGTTCTTCTATAACACTGCAGCAGCCACCAATCGCAGTTTGCGTCATTTCAGCGATACCGTTAATTGCGATCCCGCTTATCCTGCTGAAGGTACCTTAGTACCTGGCTATCCCAATGTGAAACTGCAGTTTGATGACATCCCTTCTGGTATTCCCGATCCTGTCACCATCACCTATCCTGCCAACACGGCTACCGGTCTGCCTATCGGTGGATTCGATATCACCTGGACGCCTGAGTTAACCGGTGGAATTCCTACAAGCTTCACCGTGTATATGAGCACCAGTGATGTGAACATTTACGACGATATGGTATTCCCTGGCATCACCAATAATCATTTTAATCCTGCAACTGAAGGTGGACTTACCTTCAACTACATGGATCGCTATTATTGGACAGTGGAAGCTACAAACGCCAGTGGTTCAGCTGTGGTCGAACCTGCCTTCTGGTTTGAGATTGAAGCCGATCCCACGGTGGACACATTCCCCTGGATCGAAAACTTCGATGCCACGCTCACCCCACCAAGCGGTTGGACGGTGTCCGATGTGGATGGTGCCGGAACGAACTGGGTTGGAAGCACTACCTATGCCCATTCCGCACCCAATGCCTTCAAGCATGGCTACAGCACCGCCACCCCTGATCCCGGCCAAGACGGCTGGCTGATTACTCCTGCGATCCAAGTTCCCACCGGCAACTACTTCCTCTCCTGGTGGAATTACAACTACTATCCTACCTGGATGGTGTACAACGGCGTGAAAGTAAATACCACCAATGATCCCGCCGCAGCTGGCTGGACAGAGCTCTGGAGCCAGGACGCTGCTGCTTCCGCCTGGAGCCAGGCTGTGGTAAACATCAGCGCCTATGCTGGCCAAACCATCTATTTTGCCTTCAATTACCAAGGCTATGATGGTGATGACTGGTACATTGATGATGTGAGTATTTTTGAGTACAATCAACCACAAATAGCCATTGCTTTTGATCCACTGATAATGCATATGAATACAAACTCAGCACCTATAAACCTGAATGAGTATTATTCTCCGGAATCCTCGGTTTTCACGTTCACTGTTACAGGGGCTCAGAATATTGGATATGAAGTCAATGCCTCTGACCAATTGATACTGACTCCCACCCCAGGATGGTTTGGAACCGAGTATCTAACTATCAGAGCTACAGATATTGTGGGTCAATATGCAGAGCAGATTCTGAAGGTTACAATTCTGGAAACAGGTTCATTTACCGAAGATTTCAATCACGGAGGAAGTTTGGCTACCGGCTGGACAACTACCCATAGTGGCTCCACAGACTACCCTTGGTTAGCGACGCTGATTGATGCGGGCAACTATGCCATGAAGACCATGGCCAATACCGGTAAAACTGCTAATGAACGTCTGGTATCACTTCCCTACAATCTGAGTACTTACAAGGACATTGTCGTATCGTTTGATACGGAGTTCCTTCCCTATGGCAGCGGTACCGGCACCTTTGCCTATACCCTGAACAATTCTACTTATACTGCGATTGAAACCTTCAGTGCGGCTACCAGTGGGATTAAAAGCTATTCGTTACCAATTCTGGAGGCAAAACCTTCGGTAAAGTTCCGCTGGTCTTACGCAAATTCCACGGCCAATTCCGGGCAGAATAATTATTGGATTGTAGATAACTTCAATATTTATGGAGTGATTCGCGACATCCAAGCTCCAAATGAAGTAGTTGGTCTGGAGATTAGTTCTCAAACTATCAGCAGCGTAAGCCTGACCTGGCAAGCAAGCACTGATATCTATTTCGGCAGATATGAACTTTTCGTTTCCCCTGACAATACAGTGAATGCCAGCGATCAGCTATGGTCAGTGCTGCAGGATCCTCTGCTGAATTATGCCTCCACTGTGCAAACTATGATTACGGGGCTAAGCGTGGGAGAGTATTGGATTGCAATCAGGGCTGTGGACCAGAGCAACAATGCTTCGGCGATGTCCAGCCCTGCATATCTGATGATTGATACTGATTCACCGCTATTCAGTGATCCGGTTCCCGGCAATCAGCCTGATCCAGCCTGGGCACAAACCCGAACAGTGACCATTGGCTGTAATATCGGCGATGCCAGTCAGATTGTGCCTTCAAGCATCATGTATCGCATTGATGGCAATGGCAATGGCATGTATGATCCGGAAGAGGACTGGGCTTCAATTCCCAGAGCATTTGCGGCAAGATCGGTGCGAAATACTTCTGCTGTGTCTTTCAACGTTACCGCAAGTGCTGATGGAGCGTTCAAATATGAATTTAAAGCCACGGACGTGAACCAAAACACCGGTTATAGCGGCGCCTCGCAATTGCAGGGGATAGAGGATGACTGGTTGGTGAAAATTGATACCGTAGCTCCTGAAGCAATTAGCAACTTCTTTGCCCAGGAGATCACCGATAACAGTGTGCAGCTTAAGTGGATGGCATCATCCGATTTGAATTTTCTTGGCTACAGGATTCACTATGCAACATCTTCTGTTGTCACTACGCTTGATCCATTGTGGGATTGGAATAATGATCCCACACTGGGCATAGCCGGAACGGGACTGATCAGCAGCACCATCACCGGGCTTAATCCTGCCACCAGGTATTACTTCCTTTTGGTGGCCATGGATGAAGCGGGGTGGAATACTCAGTACCCGGAAATAATCACCGCCATGACCACTTCTTCGGCTGCGCCGATGACCCCGGCCAACTTCACAATCAGCATCAATGAAGGCCTGCTTATCCTGGATTGGGATGAGGTTACCCATGATGTATTGGGAAACCCCATTGCCAATACCACGTACAATGTTTATGTGGGTGATTACCCCGGTTTTGTATGCGATAGTGAATCCCTGATTGCTTCGGTGGAAACGTCGTCTCTGGAGCTTGTGGATGTAGTGGGTTATGCAGATCGGCTGTTCTTCAAGGTGGTAGCGGTGAGCGGAGCGATCAGAATTAAGAATGAAGAATTAAGAATTAAGCTGCGCTGACGAGGTTATAAGAACCACGAAAGTGCATGTTTCGTAGGGGCGAGCTGTTGCTCGTCCGGCGCATGGAGTGCATAGCACGGAAGCTGCTTGTCAGCCCAGCCTAGCAGCTTCAGTGCTGGGGTTGGAGATATAGTAACCAACGAGTCCGGAGAACGGCACCGGTTATAGGTGGTACCGTCCTCCGGACTAATGTTTATCATATGCATCTATAACCGCAGCAATGAATTGCTGGGCTGGGGGCATACGCCTTGACGTCCTGCGGACTTTGGAGGATTGACGTTCCTGAATCCAAATAGATTAACCTCGGGGTGGTGGTTTTCTTGAAACTGTGCTGCAAGTATGCGATTGTTTTACACGTTAGCCGTGTG
>CAZSST010000173.1:0-4323 GCA_964609575.1 uncultured Candidatus Cloacimonas sp. | reverse complement strand
AAGAATTTAATCATTTCACGTGCCGGGGTAACTTCATCGAATTTACACACCGCCACTGCAGTAGGGCCTTGAAGATGGCCATCCAATTCGGATATGCCCAATCCATTCAAAGCAATCTTGATCAGGGTGTTTTTTTGGACAAAATAATCCACCTGACCGGCACGGAATCTGTTGCGCAATTGATTCACTTGTTCGATGTTTATTCCCTTATAATCCACCAGTACGATCGCTTTTGCGCCACTTAATCTTGCCGTTAAGTCTTTTACAATGTCGTATTTAACATCTTGTACCATGTTTCATACCCCCTTAGCTCTTCGCTTCCAAGGTTGCGCTTGCGACCTGAATTTTGATGCCGGGGCCCATCGTGGTGCAGAGGGTGATGCTGCGTATGAATACACCTTTCAGCGTGGCCGGTCTTTCTTTGATGACGGCAGCAAGAATCGCCTTGAGGTTATCTCTCAGCTTATCTTCGCTAAAGCTTTGTTTTCCTGCCATAATATGCAGATTGGCAAACTTATCCACACGATAAGCTACCTTTCCGCCCTTGGCTTCTTCCACTGCTTTGCCAACATCCATGGTAACCGTGCCAACCTTCGGGTTTGGCATCAAACCTCTGGGACCGAGAACGCGTCCCAGCTTTCCGATTTTACCCATCAGGGTTGGAGTAGAGATCACCACGTCAAAATCGAACCAACCGCCCGAAATCTTTTCGATCAGATCATCCACGCCCACAAAATCGGCGCCAGCTTTTCTGGCTTCATCTGCCTTATCACCTTCTGCGAATACTAAAGCCCGCACCGTCTTTCCCGTTCCGTGGGGAAGCACCAGCGAGTTTCTGATCTGCTGATCGGCTTTACGAGGATCGACGCCCAGATTGAAATGGATCTCCACGGTTTCATCAAACTTCGAAGCGGGTAAACTCTTCAAAAGCTTAATAGCTTCCGTGAGATCAAATCTCTTCTGGCGATCGAACATCGTGTAGGCAACTTTGTACCTTTTACTATGCTTCATTGACTCTCCTTATGAATACTATCTCCTGCGCGCTAAGCATGTTAGTCTTCAACGACCACACCCATACTGCGTGCAGTTCCAGCGATCATACTCATAGCAGATTCAAGGGAATTACAATTCATGTCTTGAATTTTCAGCTCGGCAATGGTTTTCAGCTGCGCCTGGTTGATTTTCCCAACCTTGGTCTTGTTTGGCACCGCGCTACCTTTGGCGAGTCCTGCTTCTTTCTTAATCAATACAGCCGCGGGGGGAGTTTTGATCTCGAAAGTGAATGATTTATTCTTGGCTACATAAATCAATACCGGAAATACCATCCCGGGTTGATCTGCAGTCTTTTCGTTAAACTGACGACAAAATTCGGGAATATTCACCCCGGCCTGACCCAAAGCAGGGCCTACCGGCGGTGCCGGAGTTGCCTTACCGGCAGGAAGCTGTAATTTTATCGTTGCTACGGCATCTTTTGGTTTTGCCATGTTACTACCTCTATGCTAATTACTTTATTTCTTTGTCAGCTCCACCTGATTGGCATTCAGTTCCACAGGCGTACGGCGTCCAAACACAGTTACATCTATAACCAGCTTGGTGCCGTCATCGGCTATTTTTTGCACGATCCCCTCAAAATCGGAGAAAGGCCCGGCAGTTACTTTAACCATATCCCCGGGCATATATGAATAAGTTTTCAAATCACGGTCGGGATCGGTGATGCCCAATAGCCGGTCTACTTCTTCCTGAGTGAGGGGTGCTGGATCCTTATGATCCTTGCCTATCCCCAGAAATCCGGTTACTCCCGCAATCCCCATTACATAGGTTTTCAGCTCCGCACACATCTCTGCTTCCATGATTACGTAGGAAGTAAAGAGCTTACGCTCCCGTTCCACTTTCTTGCCCTCACGGATAATAAAAGTTTTGCGCACCGGTACCAATAAGCGGCCAACCATTTCGGCCAGCGTGGTATCGGCCAGCCCCTTTTCGATGGCTGTCTTCACCTTGTTCTCATGTCCGGAGTAGGTATGGATCACATACCACTTCATGCTGCTTTTCCTATCCTTTAGAACACAATTTCAACTATTTTGCTGAAACCGAAATCCACCAGGGACAAAAATAACGCCGTAATTGCCGACATCACCAGCACTACAATCGTGCCTTCTTTCATGTCGGCTTTATTGGGCCAGCTTACGCTTTTCATTTCTGAACGTACTTCCCGGTAAAAGCGTTTGATTTTTTCTATTAAGTTCTTCATACTAATCAATACTTCCTTTGTTTCCTCTTCGCCTTCAGCTCCGGCAAAAGGAATTGTGGCAGGACAGGCAGGAATCGAACCCGCAACCCCCGGTTTTGGAGACCGGTGCTCTACCAGTTGAACTACTGTCCTGCACTTATTCTTCTTCAGCGTTTAGCGCTGCTTATGAACAGTATGTTTCCGACAGCAGGGGCAAAATTTCTTCAGCTCCATCCTGTTCGGATGCTTACGCTTGTTCCGGGTGGTGGTGTAATTCCGGTTCTTGCAATCTTCACAAGCCAGAATAATGATATCTCTCATTTTTTATCCCGCTAAGCTGGATTTACTCAATAATGGTGCCAACCACGCCGCTACCGATGGTGTGACCACCTTCGCGAATGGCGAAGCGCAGTCCCTGCTCCATGGCGATGGGGGTGATCAGGTGACCGGTGATTTCCACATTGTCGCCAGGCATAACCATCTTCACGCCTTCGGGCAGGTGAAGGGTTCCGGTAACGTCAGTGGTACGGAAATAGAATTGGGGACGATAACCATCTTGGAAGGGTTTATGACGTCCACCTTCGTCTTTGGTAAGTACGTAGGTCTGTCCGGTGAACTTGGTGTGAGGAGTAATGGATTTCGGTTTGGCAAGCACCATTCCGCGTTCCACATCGGTCTTGGCAAAGCCACGTAACAGCACGCCGATGTTATCGCCGGCCTGGGCTTCGTCCAGAAGCTTACGGAACATTTCCACTCCGGTGCAAGTGGTTTCCACTGTCTCGCGGATACCTACACGCTCCACCTTGTCTTGAACCTTAATTACGCCACGTTCCACACGGCCTGTAGCCACAGTTCCGCGTCCGGGAATGCTGAATACATCTTCCACGGGCATCAGGAAAGGCTTGTCGACCGCACGGTCAGGTAGCGGAATATAGGTGTCGATCGCATCCACAAGGGCTTGGATCGATGCTTCACCTTCGGGATCGCCATTCAAACCCTTCAGGGCTGAACCGCGAATCACGGGACATTCGTCGCCAGGGAAATCATACTTGTCGAGAAGCTCACGAACTTCCATCTCTACGAGGTCCAAAAGCTCGGGATCTTCAACCAGGTCGCACTTGTTCATGAACACGACTACGGCCGGAACACCCACCTGACGGGCAAGCAGAATGTGCTCACGGGTTTGGGGCATGGGTCCGTCATAAGCGCTTACTACCAGGATCGCTCCGTCCATCTGCGCGGCACCAGTGATCATGTTCTTGATGTAGTCAGCATGACCCGGGCAATCCACATGGGCGTAATGGCGATTGTCGGATTCGTATTCCACGTGCGCGGTGGCAATGGTTATACCGCGGGCTTTTTCTTCCGGTGCATTGTCAATACTATCGAATGAACGGAATTTGGCACCGCCCTTTTTACTCAGATACAAAGTTATCGCTGCGGTCAGCGTAGTTTTACCATGGTCGATATGACCAATTGTACCAACGTTTACGTGCGGCTTGGTACGTACGAATTTCTCTTTTGCCATTGTTCCTCCTGGAATTCTCATTCCATGTCGTGTTTATTTCGCTGCTAAAAATACAAGGACAGTTCTCAAATTCTTCAGGCCCGGAGCCGAACTCCAACCTGATCGCTTTGATCACTGCTGACAATAAAAGTGGAGCTCAAGACCGGATTTGAACCGGTGACCTCGTCCTTACCAAGGACGCGCTCTACCGACTGAGCTACTTGAGCTTATCCACAAATCTCTGGAGCGGGAAACGGGGTTCGAACCCGCGACCCTCAGCTTGGAAGGCTGATGCTCTAGCCAACTGAGCTACTCCCGCTGGCGTAAATATAATTTATGGTGGAGAGGGGAGGATTTGAACCTCCGAAGGCGTCCGCCGACAGATTTACAGTCTGTTCCCTTTGACCACTCGGGAACCTCTCCACGTCTATTCACTTCTTTATCGCTGGAGCCGATGAAGGGAATTGAACCCCCAACCTATTGATTACAAATCAATTGCTCTACCTTTGAGCTACATCGGCAACGAGTTTTGCCAATAAATTTTAGTCCCCTGTTATTGTCAATAGCTTTTTTGGACTCACTCTAT
>CAZSST010000172.1:0-4331 GCA_964609575.1 uncultured Candidatus Cloacimonas sp. | reverse complement strand
TGCCATAGCTGCTATCAGCGAATAAGAACCCATCCCCATTGGGGACAAAGATATAAGCTCAAAAACGCCGGAAGCAATTCCGGCGTTTATCTTTATTATCGCGAAAGTCCCTGACCCTCATTTAAAAGCAATCTGCCTTAAGCTTATCCATGCGATGCCCATGCGACCCCCGGGCAAATGCATGGGCATCGCATGGGCGTCACATAAACTCTGGGATAGTATCCTTTCACTTAATTTTGGCCACCTTATGCGTGGGTTGCAGCACAAAATGCAGCACATTGGCCTGGTCGGGCAATAGCGTAACATGCTTGGAGGTGGTTACATATCCTTCTTTCTTCACATACACGGTAACGGATAAGGGAAGGGTGGATTCTCCCAGGTTATTACCAAAGGCATCTGTATAAAGATAAAGCTGATCCCAGATAAATTCGTTGGCCAGGAAAATGCTGTAACCATTTGCATTGGTAATGGCATTGGGCAGATTATCCAGCGCCATACTATTGATGAGGAAATGCCTTGAGTATTGGGTGCTACGGTTCTTGGAACGGACGTGGGTAAGGGTGCCGGTGGCGATGTAGCAGCCATTGCTTTGTTTAATTCCGTCCTCATCGGCGCAATCCCATACCAGATGATGATTTCCGGGATAAAGGGTATATTCCTTTAGGGTTTGAGAAAAGCCCGCGCGCTTTATTACAATGGTGGCATAGTGGGAATCTGGCACGGCAACCTCAATATGTACCTCATGTACCGCTGGATTGGGGTAGGGATTGCGTACCAGAAATTCCGGAGGTAATATAGGCGGGATATAGGGATCCATCTGCAGGTGCACGGGCCCAAAGTAACTGCTGTTTCCATCAAAATTGATGCACTTCAGCCAGTAGTAATAGCTGTGGCCCTGTTCTACTTCTGAATCTGTATAAGAATAGGTATGCGGAGTGGATTCATTGAAGGCGTTGATCAGAGAGGATATCTGAATGGCATATTCCAGAAAAGTAGTGTCACTTCGGCATACATACCAGCCTTGCAGATTTGTTTCGGATTGGGAAGTCCAATTCACTTCGGCAAAGTGCTGGGCATTTTCCAGAACCGTAAAGGACGAGAGCTCCGGAGGAAAAAGCGGTGAAACGGTTATGGAGATTGGGCCCCAATGATCGGTACCGCCAAAGGTGGATAATCCTTGCAGCCAGTAATAGTAGGTGTAATTCTCCATCACGTAGGTATCGGTTAAGCTGTAGCTGTGCGGACTGGAAGTATTGGTAGCAGGAATGAGGGAGGATACTGGAATGGCTCCCGTAAGCTGATCGGTATCACCCCGAAGAATCACATAGCCCTGCAGATTCGCTTCCGCCTCGCTTGTCCAGTTCAATTCCACCTGATGCTGAGCATTGAGGGTGGCAGTGAAAGAACTGATCTCCACCGGAACATACTGCACGAAGGGTCCCAAAAACTGATCCAGGCCATAGGTGTCCTTGGCTTCCAGCCAGAATACGTCCGAAATCAGTGTGTTATGGGTATATGTATTGGTCGAACCGGAATGATTATTATAGGGAATGATGGGGCTGGTATTGATGGCATTGTGATCGTAGGGATTACCACGTAAGATATTGAATTCCGTGAGGTTCAGTTCGAAGGTCGTAGTCCAGTGAAAGATCATCTGACCCCCTGAAACCTGATAGAAAATCTCGGAAACATACGTGGGATCTTTATCGTCCTTAGAATATGAGCCCTGCTGGATATCAAAGACCAGAAAGACCTCCGCACCGGTGATGCTATTGCCTTCCGAATCGGTAACTGTACCCTCAAGATACAATTCCTGAGGATCATCATCTGCTTCCCTGCAGGAAAACAGCAAAAGAAAAACCAAAAAAACCAGAACTATGTGCCGGACTTTCATCGTTCCTCCCTGGAAGGTTTTTTTACAGCCAATCCTCCACCACTATTTAAGGAGCTCCTGGAGATGTCAAGTTATTTTTTTTGAAGTATCTATGATAAGTAGGATGAATATCATTTTTACAGCGTATACATGAAGCGCTGAGAGTGGAGGAATGTATGCACATCAGGAAGTTGCTACACTATTCCCTTGACCCGTGCCTTTCTTTGGCGGTTCGGAGACCGCCATTACCTTTTATGGCGGTTCGGAGACCGCCACTACACCCTTTTCCCTAAACACCTACATTTTCCTTGACTCCCCTTCCCCACTCCGAAATACTGGAATACGGAGGTATATTATGACTGATGATATACTAAATGGCCGTGAAATGCCTGCCGAAGAGCAGGAAAAGCTGGAAGAGAAGATCATCGATCTTGATCCCGATAAGCTGAAGTTTTATGAAGATTTGCGCCGCAAGGCCAAAGACTGGACCAAGCAAAAGGGCGGTTCCACGGGCAATAAGCTTGCTGAGTATCTCTTTTTACTGCCGGATTTCTTTATTATGGTGGCCCGGTTGGCGGTAGATAAACGGATTAGCGTGAAGCAAAAAGCCAAGGTTGCGGGAATCATTGCCTATCTTATTATGCCCCTTGATATTATCCCAGATTTTATACCTGTTATAGGGCATGTTGACGATCTGGTGCTACTGGTGATGGGGCTGAATATTATCCTTAATGATACCGATCCCAAGGTGCTGGAAGATAACTGGAGCGGTGAGGGTAACGTGCTGGAGCACATGCAGAAGATCACCGCCACCGCCGAACGCTTTTTGGATAAACGGATCTTCGAAAAAATCAGGAAGTTCTTTAAGCGCTAAATGATAAAAGAACTACTGATCGCTTCGAACAACCGGGATAAGCTGGTGGAACTGCAGAGTTTACTCGGGCAGCTTCCTTTTCAGCTATATTGTCTAAGGGATTTTCCGGAGCTTCCTGCCACCCTTGAAGACAGGGATACAATATCTGGAAATGCCATGAAGAAAGCTCTGGAAGCGGCTAAGGGAAGTGGAATGATGGCTTTGGCCGATGATACGGGACTCTTTATTCCAGTCCTGGACGATGCTCCCGGAGTGTTTGCAGCCCGTTATGCCGGAGAGCATTGCAGTTATGCCGATAACCGCCACAAAGTACTTACCTTGATGAAGGGAATAACAGACCGACGCGCCAGCTTTAAAACCGCCGTGGCTTTGGCCGCTCCCTATGGCATCTTGGCCGTAGTAGAGGGTGTGGTGGAAGGAAAGATCACCGAAAGTGAACGAGGAGATTCCGGCTTCGGATATGACAGCATCTTCGAAGTGGAAGGGCTTACCTACGCGGAAATGGATGAAGCTACCAAGAATCGCATCTCACATCGGGGCGCGGCAATTGCCAGGATTATGCCCATCCTACAACGGATCAGCAATATGTAGATAATTTATTAAGGAGTTATGATGATAAAACCACAGATTTTCAGGCAATACGACATCCGCGGAGTAGTGGATGAAGAACTGAATGTAGAAACATATTACCTCATCGGAAAAGGCTTCGGAACCTATCTGCAGGCGCATGGAGAAAGAACTATTGTCATTGGCGGTGATGCCAGGCACAGCAGCAGAAGCTTTATGGATGCCTTCATCAAGGGTGCGCTTGAAACAGGTTGTGATGTTTATGACATCGATATTGTGGCCACTCCGGTGCTTTATTTTGCCATTTGGAAGCTGCAAACCGGAGGTGGAGCAATGGTTACCGCCAGTCACAATCCTTCCCAATACAATGGCTGCAAGCTGAATCTGGGACTGGGTAGCGTTTATGCCGAGGAATTGCAGAACGTGCTGAAGATTATCCAAAAGGGTGAATTTACTTCAGGTAAGGGTGAGCACCTGCGTTATCTTACCATCGATTCAGAGTATATCGATTACATCGTGGACAGCATCCATATCGAGCGTCCCGTGAAGGTGATCGTGGATGGCGGCAATGGTATGGGCGGCCCTTATCTTCCCGAAATCCTGCGCCGCAGAGGCTGCGAAGTAATCGAGATGTATTGCGAGCCGGATGGCGATTTCCCGAATCATCATCCCGATCCCACCGTGGAAAAGAACATGGTGGATTTGGCCCGTGCCGTGGTTGCTGCGGAATATGAACTGGGAATAGGCCTGGATGGCGATTCCGACCGTATTGGCATCGTGGATGAACACGGCAAAATGCTTTTTGGCGATCAGATTTTGAATATTTTAGCCAGGGATTATCTGAAGCACAATCCCGGAGAAAAAGTAATCGCCGATGTGAAATGCTCCATGAATCTCTTTAATGACATTAAAAAGCATGGCGGACAGCCGATTATGTATAAAACCGGCCATGCCAATATCAAGATGTATATGAAGGAAGCGGATGTGAAATTCGCCGGAGAGATGAGTGGGCACGTG
>CAZSST010000171.1:0-4501 GCA_964609575.1 uncultured Candidatus Cloacimonas sp. | reverse complement strand
TGATCTTTTCCGACAAGTTTGAAAAGCTGATTCAGGCGCTTAACCGCTTTCCCGGTATCGGACGTAAAACCGCGCAACGCCTTGCCTGGTATCTGGTTACTCAGGATAAGCACCAAGCCTTGCAACTGGCGGAGATCATTCAAAGCACAGTGGAGAGTTTCACCACTTGCTCACTTTGCAATATGATGTCCGAAAGCGATCCCTGTCCGATTTGCATGGCCGTGGATCGTAGCGATGAAGTGCTGTGCGTGGTGGAAAGCAATGCCGATGTGCAGATCATTGAGGGTATGAATGAATTCAGGGGGCGTTACTTTGTGTTGGGACATCTCTTATCGCCAATCGATGGCTATGGTCCCGAACAAATCCATGGGGCAGAATTGCTGGCTCGCATCGCCACCCTTAATCCCCGGGAAGTGATTCTGGCTATGAAACCCTCTCCGGAAGGGGAAGCCACCATCCACTATCTGTGGGAGTTGCTGAAAGATAAGGGCATATGTATCACCAGGCTTTCCACAGGAATACCTTTCGGCGGAGACCTGGAATACAGCAGCATGAATACCCTGGCTAATGCCTGGAAGCGTCGCTATTCGGTTTAGGGAGCGGAGAAGAAGTGTTTACTGGCATCATCGAAGCCACTGGTACTATCCTGAGAATTTCAGCGCAAAGCGGCAAAAAGCTGCTTACCATTACCCGTCCTTCCCAGTTTGATGATTTAAAAACTGGTGCCAGCATAGCCTGCGATGGGATTTGCCTAACAGTGCTAAGCTTTGATGCCAAAAGCTTTAGCGTGGAGATCATGAATGAAACCATCCAGAAAACTACCGCTAAAAGCTGGCAGATCAACCGCATCCTGAATCTGGAAAGGGCGATGCAGCTTGGCGGCAGACTGGACGGACATTGGCTGCAAGGGCATGTGGACAGGGAACTCAGAGTGATTGCCAAACAAATCTTGACGGGTACTGATTACCTGAAAATTGAGCTGAATAACGCCGATAAGGGGCTGCTGGTGCCTCAGGGTTCTGTAGCCATCAATGGAGTAAGCCTTACCATCGCCGAACTAAAACCAAACTATCTTTCCATCGCCCTCATCGGGCATACCCTGGAGGGATCGAATCTCTCCACCCTGAAAGCCGGAGATAGAATCAACGTGGAATATGATATCTTAGGTAAGTACATTATGCAGCAGAGGATTAAATAGCATGAAACATAAGGCAGCATTAATAAATATAGTCTATCTGATTGCCTTGTTGATATTTATTAGCGGTTGCGGTAGCAGAAAAAGTCCTACCGGTGGTCCTCAGGATGTGGATAAACCTACCGTTTTGGCTTCACTTCCAGCAGAATATGGGGATATCAGTAAAGGCATCATCGAGATATCATTCTCCAAGGAGATGGACAAGGGCAGCCTGGCCAATTCCATCTATATCTTTCCTCCGGTAGA
Source organism: uncultured Candidatus Cloacimonas sp. (assembly GCA_964609575.1). GTDB lineage: Bacteria > Cloacimonadota > Cloacimonadia > Cloacimonadales > Cloacimonadaceae > Cloacimonas. Next base: position 3,060 of record CAZSST010000171.1, on the reverse strand, counting down.
ACGCAAGAAGATCAGCCTGGATGGAAGCACCCTGAAAATAAGGCTGAATGAAGCTTTGAAACAGGATACCAACTACTTTGTTACCCTTACTACCAGGCTGAAAGACGTGCGGGGCAATGCTCTCGCCAAGAATCAAACCCTTATTTACAGCTCTGGCAAGCTATTGGATAATCGTATCACGGGTACCATCACTTACGAAGATAAAGCCGACATGGGCCTGCCTATTGAGCTCAGCTTGTTTTCCCCGGATTCGCTATTGGTGCTTAGTACCGAACTGCGGGGCGCCATTTACATTCTTGGCAATCTCAATCCCCAAAAGCATTTAATGCGTGCTTATATCGATAAGAACCTCAATAACCGTTATGATTTTGGCGCTGATCCATACTACGAAGGCATCAGCGACGGGGCAAAAGTGGCAACGGTGGATATGCAGATGGCCTATGCAGACAGCAGCAAGCCCCGAATCAAAAAGATCGTGCAGCTAAGCAACAAGGAACTGCAAATAGAACTTAGCGAAGCGATTAAAGGCTATAAAGAACTGAGCATACAGGGTAAAACCATTCCCACCTTACTGCATAAGATATTGGAAGAGGATAAAATAAGTATTCTAACCACCAGTCTGGACAGCTTGGAATATACCCTAAGGCTAAGCGGAGCGGAGGATAGAAAAGGGAATATCGCTGCCGACCTGGAACAGAAATTCCGTTTTAGTGCTGCAGCAGATACCATCAAGCCCTATATAAGCTATACAAATCCTCGCAACGGCGCTTCGGTGAATACCCTTAATCCCATTTTGGAAATGCATTTCAGTGAGATCATTCCCGAGGAAAACATCGATGTGAAGCTCTATGCCGGTTCCCTGGAAATACCTCTGGAGCAGCTTTCGGGCACTGGACGTATCCATCGTTTCCGGGCAAAAAGAGAGCTGGATAACTATAAGGCCTATACGTTGAAGGTGCTTTCCTCTACCTCAGACATCAGCGGGAACAAGCTGGATAAGCCTTTTGAACTGCAGTTTTTACCCCTGAAACGCAATTGACAGGGAGCTAATCCCATGCCTGGAAAGTGCCTGCACGTAATATGTTTGCTGCTACTGTGCACTGCCATCCGGGGAATAAACAATGACAAGCAAATCGCCAAACTGCTTGATAGCGCTAAATCCCACCTCAATAACTCGATGGATTTGGCAGTTAAAGAGGCCAGCCAGGCCTTGCTTTTGGCCCAACAGGCCAAGCTCCCCCGTGAAACTGCTACTGCCCAGCTTTATCTTGCCAGGGGTTACCATCAAGCCGGTGTTTATGATCAGGCTTTAAGGCGTGCACAGCAAGCGCTAAAAGGCTTTGAGGCCCTGAAAGATGATCGGGGCACTGCGGATGCCTGCGAGCAATTGGGCAATATCTACTGGCGGCTAGAACGCGAAAAGCAGGTGCAAGAATACTATGCACGTGCGCTGGGATTACGCCGCAAGCTAAATGATCCTGCAGCCCTGGCAGATGCCTTGAATAGCTGGGGGATAGTGAATCTGCATTATCTGAATAAGCCCGAAGAAGCTTTGGCCTGCTATTCCGAGGCTTTACAAATGAGCAAAACCTCGTCCTATAAATTGGGTGTGGCGCATTCCCTGAATAACCTTGGAAACTACTATCTGCTTGCCGGAGAATTGGATAAATCCTTTGTTTACAATAGCCAGAGCCTGGAGCTCTACAAAGAATTGGGTGATACCAATCGCCTGGCAATTAATACTCTCATCATCGGTTATCTATATCAATTACAGGGAGATGAAGCAAAGGCAGAAAAAACCTATTTTGATGTTATTCAGATGGCTATACGAACCCAAGCCCCGGCCACAATTAGAGATGCCTATCTGAATCTGGCAGGGCTATACGAGCAACAAGGAAAAAAGCAAAAACACCTGGAATATTACAAAAGCTATGCGGAATTGGCAGATAGCATCCTAAGCAGCGAAACCAACCGCAACATTGCTAACTTGCAAACCCAGCACGAAGTGGAGAAGAAGGAACTTGAAAACAAGATTCTGCGCTTGGGCATCCATAAGCAAAGGATCATCCTGATCTCTCTGCTATTGTTTTGCCTGGCAGTTTTAGCAGGTGGAATACTAATCCATCGGGAACGGCAAAAGAGCGAAAAACTGCTGCTGAATATTCTTCCCCGCAAGGTGGCAAAGGAGCTTAAGCACCAGGGTTACAGCTTGCCCCAGACCTTCACGGGGGTTAGTGTGCTCTTTTCGGATTTCGTAGATTTCACCGCTCATTCTACGCTGCTGCAGCCTGAGGAGTTGATCAGGATTCTCACCGGCTTTTTCACGGAGTTTGATATCCTCTGCGAAAGATACGGCTGCGAAAGGATAAAGACCATCGGCGATGCCTATCTGGCGGTGTGTGGCTTACCTCAAGCAAATGTAAACCATGCCGTAAACATCCTGAATCTAGCTACGGGGATGATGGAGATCGTTAAAAGATATAACGAGAGCAACCCAAATCTGTGGCAAATAAGAATTGGTTTGCATTGCGGAGACGTGGTGGGAGGAATAGTAGGGATAAAGAAATACATCTATGATGTTTTTGGCGATACGATCAATACTGCCAGTAGAATGGAATCGAACAGCCTTCCCATGCGGATAAATGTATCGGAAGCGTTTTATCGCGAAATCTTCAAACCGGAGTTATTTGAAACTCAGGGAGTGCTGGAAGTGAAAGGCAAGGGCAGAATGGAGATGTACCTGCTTAAGCCTGGATAATGCTATTAGAGTTCCTGAATCCATGAATAACATCTTGCTGATGTTGAACTTGTAGAGCCTCATGACCTAAAAAGCAAGCTGGAAGCTGCTAATGGCTTTGTAGTCCAAACCACTCATAAGATATATAATAAGACATAGTTAGTTCAGGCAGTTTAAACTCCAACGCCTCAAATGAGCCAAAGCTTAAGCATCTATGTAGAAAATCTAAAAATCCGCATTAATCCCAATGCTGAAGTTTCTTCCTGCTTCCGGAAAACCGTATTCACCCTCATAATTCTCATCCAGAATATTCTCCAATCCCA
>CAZSST010000170.1:0-4551 GCA_964609575.1 uncultured Candidatus Cloacimonas sp. | reverse complement strand
GAAAGGGTGGCTCTCAAAGTGCGGACTGATGGCTCTATATCATCGGAATATTCAAGATAGTGCTTTACCCCAATGTTAACTCATATAGAGTATATCATTTTTTAGTTACGATTAGATTGTGTCAGCCAGTTAAGTCAAATTCCGTATGGGAGGGAAGGTAATAGCGACGGGTTTTAACCCGGCGATAAGATATCCCCTAGGTTAATCGTGTTTCGTAGGAACGGCAGGTTAAACTATTGGCAAATAACCTGTCGTCCCGCTGGGACTCTGAAACTGGGTTGAGAGCTTATTGGGCTATCTAAAATCACGTCCCTCTGGGACTCGGGATTGGCTTTCGTACCAGTTCTCGATCTATTTTGCCAAGCAGTGATAAAAAGTAACATAAACACAAAAGGAGACTATATGCAAACACCCTTTCCCCGCTCATACTGGGTTCAGGAATATGGTTTTCTGGCAGGCTACACTCCTGCCAGTCTGGACACCCCCAAAATGCTCAGTCGTTTGCAGGCTTTGCTGGATTGTGGGATGCGCAGTTTTATAAACCTGCAGGAACCCGATGAAAAGGACTATCAAGGCTTGCTATTCGCGCCTTATCATATCCATTTAGAGGAGCTTGCCAATAGCCAGAACCTGCATGTGCACTATCACAATATCCCGATTAAAGACCAGAACATTCCCACCCAGGGTCAGATGCGCAAGATTCTGGATACCATAAACCATTCTCTTGCAATGCAGCTTCCGGTTTATGTGCATTGCTGGGGAGGCAAGGGCAGAACCGGAACCGTGGTAGGCTGCTGGTTGGTGGAACAAGGTCTCTTTGATGGTCCTGGTGCCCTGCAGCAAATCAATTATCTCCGCCGTAATGATCCCAAGAAGCATGATCCTTCCCCGGAAACCCAGGGTCAGATAGATTTCGTACTAAATTGGGGAAAATAGCTTGGGATAATATGAACTATTGGCTTTATCTGGATATCTTAATTCTGCTTCAGATGCTCATGCAGGAAGTCATGATATTCCTGGTTGTTAAAGACCAGTTCATCATGCGTGCCCTTGTGGGTATGCCCCAGGGAATCGATAAAGAGCACGGTATCCACATAGTGCAGAGTGGAAAGGCGATGGGAGATAACGATCGCAGAGATATCGCCATAGTTCTTGTCAATGCTTTGCCACAGCTTTTCTTCGTTTTCGGCATCCAGCGAGGCGGTAATATCATCCAGAATCAAGAGCTGAGGCCGCTTTACCAGGGCCCGGGCAATGGTCAGCCGTTGTTTTTGTCCGCCGGATACTCCCAGGCCACGGTTTCCCACCAAGGTGTTATCCTTATCGGGGAAAGATTCTATTTCGCTGTCCAGTTGGGAGCTTTGCACCGCGGTTTTATATTCCTCTTCGCTGGCTTCATCAACCGCAAAGAGGATATTATCTTTGATGGTGCCGCTGAAAAGCAGAGGATCCTGAGCCACATAGGCCACCACCTCGCGCAGGGAATCGATATCAATCTCGCCCAAGGGAGTATTGTTGATGAGGATTTCGCCTTTATTGGTCTCCATCAGCCCCAACAGCAGATTGGCAATGGTGCTTTTCCCGCTGCCCGTAGAGCCTAAAATAAGCATCCTTTCGCCTTTGGCCAGCTTGAAACTACATCCCGTAAACACCGGTTCCGGTTTATCTGGATATTGAAAACTAACGTCCCTGAATTCCAGGCTTCCAAAGCTATTGATCGATTTTCCGGGTGCTAAACGATCGTTGATACTGGGGAAATCCTTCATCTCTTCCAGCCGGTCGATATTCACGAAGGCTTGTTTGCCGGATAAGAACAACTGCGGAAGATCAATTAGGGGATAGATCATCATGGAAAGATAGGTGTAGAAAAGGAAGAAAGTTCCCACGGTGATCTGGCCTTTCACTGCCATATAGCCACCGAATAGGATCACCCCGATCTGGGCAAAGTAATCAATATATTGCCAGATAAGGGATAGCACCGCGTTCAGCTTCACCATGCTCATTTCGGTTTTAAAGCGCCTTGCCAGGGCCACATCGAAGAAGCGATTGTACTTTTCTTCGCTAACAAAGCTCTTCACGATTCTTATTCCCGAAAAGCTCATCTCCAATTGGCTGTTGATCGCCGAAATCGCCTGCTGATTGCGGCTGTAATTGGCATAAAGCTTATCCTGGGTAAGGTAAAATACCACCATCATCAAAGGCAGCGGAGCAATGGAAAGCAAGGTGAGCTTGTAATTGATGCTGAACATTACAACCAGGGAAAAAGCGATCATGCTGAAGGAATTGAAGGCACGGAAAATACCCGAACACAGGAACCAACTGATTCGAGGATAATCGGATAAATCATCCGTTAGCCTGGTTACAATATCACCGGTGCGATACTTTTGGAAAAATTTATAGTCCTTGTTCACCACAAAGCGGAAGTAAAGCACTCGGAGGCTATGCTCAAAACGCATATTCACAAAGCCTCTGATGCCGGGATAGATACCAGATATCAATTGCGCAATGCCGATTGCCAAAAAGAGCATGATTACCCGATTCACTTCCTGCATGGGAGTAGGATACTTTTCGGGTGATTGCAGAATGTCTTTTAAAACGTCCAATAGCTCCTTAAAAGCCCAGGGATAAGCAATGGAAACCGCCGAGGACACCAGGGTGAGGAACACCATGATCACCACAAACCACTTTTGGGCTTTCCACTGTTTCAGAATCCATTGGATGTGGCTGTTCATGCCTCTTCCCCTTTCAGGAGTTGCAGTTCCACCAGCTTGCGATAGGCAGGCGAACTCTGCATCAATTCTGAGTGCGTACCCCGGTGCGTGATCTCTCCCCCACTAAAATACAATATCTCATCCGCATCGAGCACGGAAGTAAGCCGATGCGCCACCACCACGGCGGTCTTATTGGCAAAAACCTGTTCCATGGTACGCTGAATCTTGGCCTCGGTTTGGGGATCGATGGAAGCTGTGGCCTCATCCATCACAATTATTTCGGGATTGAAGGCCAGGGCTCGGGCAAAGCTGATGAGCTGCTTCTCGCCCTGGGAGATATTCTGTCCCCGTTCGGAAAGCTCGGAATCAAGGCCATGCTCCAGGTTGGCGATAAAATCATTTAGCTGTACGATAGAAATGGCATCATTCACTTTGGAAACCGAAACCAGATCGTTATACACTCGCACATTTTCCAAAATACTACCTGGAAATAGGAATACATCCTGCAATATCAGGCCAATCTTGCTGCGCCAGGCACGGAAATCCAGCTCGGTAAGTGGAACTCCGTCGATAGTGATGCGACCTTTCTGCACACTGTAGAATCCGCATAAGAGGCTTACAGAGGTGGTCTTGCCGCTACCCGAAGCGCCTACCAAGGCAACCTTTTTTCCCTTAGGGATGCTGAAGCTGACGTCCTTTAGCACCCATTCATCATCCTTGTAGGCAAACCATACATTCTCAAAGCGAATCTCCTGCTCAAACACGGGGATGTGGGTACCCTTGAATTCCACTTCTTCGGTGGGCAGATCGGTGAGCTCCAGTATTCTTTTCAGCGAAACAAAGGAACGCTGGATCTGCATGATGTTCTCTGAAATGTGCATTAACGGCCAGATAAGCTGATAAATGTATTGGATAAACACTATCAAGGTGCCGATAGTGATGGCTCCGGCTATGATCCGAGGTGCGGATATAATGATAATCACGATCACAAAAAGTACGTTGGTGATGAACATAAATACGCTCTGCGAGCCGTATTCAATGAACTGGGTGCGTGCTTCCAGCGTCTTTTTATGCGCAGAGGCATGCTCCACGTCCTTTATCACCCGCTGCTGTTGATTCAATGCCTGAATCACCTGCATGCCTTGCACGTAGTCCGTAAGCTTAGCCGTTACATTGGCATAGCGTTCCCGAATCTGGCGGTAAAATTTGGACAGATACTTGATAAGATAGGAATAAGCGATGATGCAGACGATTATCATCGGCAATATATAGATGGTGATGTGCCAATCACGTACAAAGAGCACAATGAACACACCCAGGAAAAAGAGCACATTACCAATAATGGTGATGGACAAATCGGAGAACAGAGCTTTTACCCTTTCGCTATCGCTTTCCACCCTGGCGATCAATTCCCCCACAGGTTGTTTATTGAACCAGGGAATGGGCAACTTTAAAAGATGCTTAAAGACATCACCTTTAAACTTCGTGATTATCTTGATCCCAAGGCGGGATAACAGCACAATCTGCAGATAGGATAGCAGCCCCGATAGCAGCACCACGGCTACAAATATCAAGCCATAATGATACATCTGCCCCATATTCTTTTCGGGAATGCTGTGATCGATAATCTGCGCCAAAATTAAAGGGTGCAATAGCCTCAGCCCCGAGGTCACCAGCATTGCAAAAAGTCCAAAAAACAGCAATCCTAAGTCCTTCTTTATAAAAGGATACAAGAGCTTGGGATAGTATGATAGCTTCTGTTTTTCGGGGGGCATGTGTAACAACCTTAAGTTCTATTATCAAAAGCATTGGTCGGGATGAGAGGATTCGAACCTCCGAC
>CAZSST010000169.1:0-4624 GCA_964609575.1 uncultured Candidatus Cloacimonas sp. | reverse complement strand
GGGTTAGAGGGTTAACGGGTTAGAGGGTTAACGGGTTAGAGGGTTAACGGGTTAGAGGGTTAATGGCCAGAGACAGAGCTGACACCTGAAACCTGAAACCTAGCCCGTGTTTCACCTTTCCACTCTTCCACCATTCCACTACGTACGTCGGTAACTAATACCTGTGGCGGTTTGGAAACCGCCATTACACTGATACCTGAAAGCACTAACTATGGCGGTTTGGAAACCGCCAATACATTCGCTATTTATAGTAGTAAAGCGTCTGCGGTGCATCTCCATCTGCTTCGCTTAAGGTGAAGTACCCCTTTCCTCGCAGGTCCCAGCAAATGCCTTCGCCTTGCGGTTCCAGATGGTATGGCCTGCTTTTTGGCCTTTTGCCGAGGGTAATGGTTCCGCTTTTATCGCGTTTCACTTTAAATTGCCACACTCCGGTGTAGGTTTTCACCAGCAGCTTTTTGCCATTGGGAGAAAGGTCTGCCGCAGTTACCCAGGATAGGGGCAGTTCTCCGATCTTGATAGCAGTATTTATGCTATTAAGTTGGTAAGGCGGTTTCACATGGTATAAACCCACCCTATCTTCTCTTTTGGATACTATGTAGATATCTCCGCCGCGGTGGTCAATAAATAGTGCTTCGGCATCCCGGGCTCCGTCTTCATATTCTATTTCGATGCTGTCCATGTCCTTAATCGTTATCAGGCTATCTGCCTTATCCAGCCTGGGTTCGGGGAAGCGATACACTTTCACGGATTTATAGCGTGCGGCATTATCGCCAATCTCGCCTACATAGATGTAGCTTTTTCCGGTTTTGCTATCTTTGGCAGTGGCCATGTCTTCCCAATCCCGATTGCTTGCTTCTGTCAGGCTAATGCTTGCGCGCAGTTTACCCTGGGAATCCAGGGCGTATATTTTGGCTGCTCCGCCGGAATCATTATGGCTGTAGAGGATGCCGGGATTTTGGTATGATATCGCCAAGCCGGATGCCTCTTTCAGTAAATCGGTTTGCAGTGTTTCTTCCTGCGGGGCTTTGGCATTCAGCGCCAACCATCCCAAAGCGCAAATCACTATTATTAGCAATACTAAGCGTTTAACCATTATTACTCCTCGGTGGGTCATTCAGCATTCACCATAAAAAAAGGGGAAGAGCATAAGCCGGATTCTGTGCTTCCGGAAACCGGAAGTGATGTTCATTCCTCTGGGATGTTTTTCACAAAACACCTCAAGCTGCCTACCCGAAAGCGATGCGGGCCGCATCATAGCTTTCCTATTTGGCATTGCACCGGATAAGGCTTTCCTGGCCACCCTTGTTGCCAAAGGTGCCGGTGGTCTCTTACACCGCCATTTCACCCTTACCGAATCAGCCATGCTAATCCGGCGGTTTGTTTCTGTGGAGCTGGCTCTGCTTTGCAGTAGCTTCCCGTTAGGAAGTATCCCGCCCTGTGGTGTCCGGACTTTCCTCTGTGCTATTTGCACAGCGAACATCTGTTCTTCCCCATTATAAACCTAAAGTATCTTCAGTTATAGGCAATCAAATATCTGCCAATGTTCACTTCCTTCGGTCTCACTTCGCCGCAGGCGTCTCACTTCCAAAGGTCTCACCTTAATACCCTCTGCAAATAAAACATCGAACCCAGCAGCACCACGTCCCTGTGATTATCGGGATTAACCAAAATAGGCTGAAAATCCTCATTCAGCGGCACTAACACGATGGTTTTTTGGGCGTCGTCCAGCATCATCTTTTTCAGGGTGATAGAGCCATCGATGCGCACTGCGCATATCTTTCCGGCTAATTGATCCCAATCGGTGCTATGCTTTATCAGCACCACGTCGTTGTGCCGGATATCGGGTTCCATGCTATGCCCATTAACTCTCAGAGCCACATAGTCGGTTACTTCCCCGCGAATCATACTACGCCGCACAGTTATCACTTCCAGAGTGTCTCCGTTGTTCTCCAAGGGTGCTCCGGCCGCAATTTCTCCCTTCACCGGGATATCCAGAATATCGCTATCCATCATCTCCTGGCGGGCCTGAACAATCTCTTCCAAACGCTCATTCAACAATTTCTGAAAGTTGTCCCAGCCTTGGGGATGACGGGGATTAGCAGTTTCCTTGCCAAACATAAATCCCTCCCCGGTGATCAGCCAGTGCAGATCCGCATGGTATAGTCTGCTAAGCTCCATCAGGGTTTCCAGCGAAGGCTTGGTGCGTCCGCTTTCCATTTGCGAAATGGCAGAGGGATTCAGTTTCAAGTCCCTGGCAATCTCTGTCTGCTTAAGGCGCAAGGCCCTTCGCAGGTTTTTTAATCTTTCGCCGATCATGATCTTTCTCCTTTATATTAAGGAATGCTAAATCGGATGTTCCGATCAACAATGCCAATACTTTAAGCGGCGCTAATTATGTCAAGAGAAATTTGTGAAGCTAATATCTTTGGCCAGGGGTATAAAGAAGCGGAATCCCAGGAAGACAGCTCCTACCATTGCCACTTTTCGGTGTAGCCTTTACCGGAGCATACCATACATCTTTTGTGATAATGCACTTCATAACTGCCACAAGTTTCGCACGGATAATCCCGATATTGAATCCCCAAACCGAAAGATGGGGGATATTCTTTTCCGGGATTCCATCCGGTACCATTGCACGAACTGCAGGTAACTTGCACCTTCTTCCCTGTGGATTGGGGGGTGGAATTGTAGCCAGGTGATATAGGGGGGGTATATCCGTTTATAGAATTAAGCGAATTGCTGAAATTCTGTAAGGCATCGGCTACAGCATTCCATTTATTCACGCTGGTGAAACTCACTTGCTTATCAAAATTCAGAAAATCCTGAATATAGAATCCGGATCCTTTATCTTCGAGTAGGCAAAGGGTTTGGTAATACATGCCATCAGGAGGTGTACATATAAAACTTAGGTTCTGATTTATGTTATATTCCCAGCCCGGTTTAATGGAATCTAAATCTATCTGCGCCAGAACATATCCATTCAGGGTTCCACTCTGATATTTGGTTGTAGTTAGATAGTAGCGCAATTGCATCTTACCTGTGGATGATATCTTGGAGAGGTTTTCAATCTTTCCCCCTTCCAGTTTCATGGTTTGCTTATCGAAATCGATACTATAGCTCCAGGTTCCGGTGATATCGCCACCCTTTTCGTCCTGAACCACTACTGAGGATTCTGGAACCATGGGATCAGGAACTTTTAGATTCGATTCATCCTTGGGCTTTCCGTTTACATCCAGTTCTATTCGCTTACCATTTAAGCCCGCATAATATCCGGTACTGTCCTTGCCAGTATAGTCGTATATACAGGGGAACAATTCGGTTCCATCAGCCAAGTATAATCCATAGGTTGTTTTCCCAGAATTCTCGATATTTACAGAATAAGCTTCACAATGGTCGTCATAATAGATCATGTCGTATTTACAGGGGATAACCTCTTTGCCATTTGCATCGCATAGCCCCTTTTTCCCGTTCTGTTCCACTCTCACCATTCCCTTTTCATCGGGATAATACCATACACTGTCATATCCACAGGGAACTATCTGCTTCCCTTCTATGTTACAAAGGCCTTGTTTCCCCGCCTTGGTTACTATGAAGTGGTACCATTGATTAAGGTCAACTTCATCGAATTCATAGGCCATAATCATCCTGCCATTTTTATCAATAGCACCATACTTGCCGTCTTTCTTTACCGCCATGGCCCCCCAACGGTAATCGTATAAATCAACATCTTCCCACATACATGGAGTTACTAAACCCTCACCCGGACGCAGAGCACCCTTTAGGCCAGCTTTGGTAACTCCTACAATTCCAGAGTCTTTGTAATAAGCGAAGTTTATGTCGTCCCATTCACAGGGAACTATGTAACCACCTTGTTCATCAATCAGTCCATACTTTCTATCAATGGCTACTAATGCCACTCCATTCTTAAAATCCAGTGCTGAAGTGAACTGCGGAGCAATTACCCACTCCCCTGCTTCATTTTTATATCCAAACTTGTCATTCTCGCGATATGCCTCGTAGTCAACAGCCAACCCGATGGAGATTACCAATAGTAAAACCAAAATAAATAGCAGTCGTTTCATTTATTCCTCCTATGATTATTATCCGTCATCAAGGGTTCCACAAGGCAGATCCCTGCTGCGGTTTTTAGTATAAAATCCGATACACAAGGTAACATAAATATTCCTATTATCTTCTTGAAATCTATTCTATCGGTAATACATATCTCGTCAAGGGAAAAATTGACATACATTCCTTTTTTTGGGCTCTCTTTGTAGCTTAAGTGGGAAAGCGACTATATGCACGTATTGGCGGTCTCCGAACCGCCATCCACATGGCGCATGTATTGGCGGTCTCTGAACCGCCATCCACTTGGCGCACGTATTGGCGGTCTCCGAACCGCCATCCCAAATGGCGCATTGGAATGCGCCAATACGATAAGCTTGTTATTTGTCAAAGCGCTTATAAACTCCATTCAGATTGATGAAACCTCCATACCCAGATAGTTAAAATGAGACCCTTACAAGGATTCTAATGCAATTGATAAAGCCCGCAGGGCGCAGGCTGTTGACAAAGTAAAAGGAACATGTGTTTTCGATGAAAATACCCGTCGTCATCCCAGCGA
>CAZSST010000168.1:0-4667 GCA_964609575.1 uncultured Candidatus Cloacimonas sp. | reverse complement strand
TATCGTGATGTTCCTGGCAGAATTCGATTAATACGCCATGGCTGGAGCGGGGATGGAGAAAGGCGATATCTGCATGATGCGCTCCCGGACGGGGTTCTTTGTCGATCAGGGTGATACCTTTTTCCTTCGATGCTTCCAGTGCCTCGGGGAGGTCTTCCACGGCAAAGGCAAGATGCTGGATGCCTTCGCCTTTTTTCTCGATGAATTTGGCCACGGGACTATCCTCGGAAGTGGGGCAGAGCAGCTCGATGCGGGTGTCTCCACAGGGCAGAAAGGCTACTCTTACCATCTGTGAAGGCACTTCTTCGATTCCTTCCAGCTTCAGTCCGATGCTTTCATAGAACTTGATTCCTGCTTCCAGGTCTTTCACGGCGATGCCGATATGGCTGATATGTTTAACCATTTTCAGCCCCTTATTTTTTATACTTGGCGGCCAGTTCGAAGCCAAGCTCCATGGCTTTGTGATTAATATCTATGAATGCAGGTTTCACCGATTCGGCAATGGCCTGTTTCAGAGAAGTTTCCTTCACGATGCCGGTAACTTTCACCAGGAAAGCCAGGGAGAGGATATTGGTGGGAACAACGGTGCCAAGCTTCTCCTGAGCGATATCCGTGAAGGGGAGTTCATAGGTGTTTTCGGCGGCAAGGGCGAGGTTTTTTACGAAGGTGGTATCGATAATCAGGATGCCATTTTCGCGCAGATCGAAGAGATACACATCGCATGCTTCCTGGGTTAAAGCCAGTAGGCAATTGAAGTTGGTAGCTTCCGGGAAGAAGATCTCCTGGTCGCTGATGATCACATCGGCACGCGAATAACCTCCGCGGGATTCAGGACCGTAACTTTGGGTTTGGGTAACCCTTTTTTTCTCGATTACAGCCGCCCGGGCCAGGATGATTCCTGCCAGGATGAGGCCTTGTCCACCGCTTCCGGAAAGTCTGATTTCATAATTGGCCATTATTCTCCTCCCTTGGCTTGCACGCGGGCAGAAAGCTCTGCATAGGCAGCACTGTATTCCTGGCGGACTTCTTTGCGCAGGATGCCACGGATGATCTTGCCTTCCACTTTTTCCTTGGGAAGCTTGTCCACCGCGCTAAGGGGGATGGAATTATCGCGGAATTCCTTCATCATTTGCGGAGCGCCACCTTTCTTGTTCAGGCGTCCAAAGATCACAGGACAGGCGCTGATCACTTCGATAAGCGAAAATCCAGGATGCTCCAGAGATTCCTTGATGATCCCCTGCATTTCCTGAACGTGGAAAGCAGTGGTGCGGGCTACAAAAGAAGCTCCGGCACCCATGGCCAGATTGCAGATATTGAAATCCGGCTCGATGTTGCCATAAGGCGCGGTGGTGGCAATGGCATCATGAGGAGTGGTGGGACTGCATTGTCCCCCTGTCATGCCATAGATATTATTATTGATCAGGATTACTTTCAGATCGATATTGCGTCGGGCCGCATGGATGAGGTGATTTCCGCCGATCGCGGTGCAATCGCCGTCTCCGGTAACCACGATTACCTTTAGATGTGGCTTGTGCATTTTAATTCCTGTGGCGTAGGCGATGCTGCGTCCGTGCAGGGTGTGCAGGGTATTGAAATCCACATACACGGGCATGCGGGATGAACAACCGATTCCGGAGACCATCACAATGTCGTCTCTATTCAAATCCAAAGAGGCGATGGCGCGGATTATGGCACCAAGAACGATGCCATTGCTGCATCCGGCACACCATACATGCGGGAACTTCTTATCGTGCCGCAGGTATTCATGGATGATGCGTTGTGGGATATTAGCCATCGTTAGATTACCTCCTTGATCTTGCGCAGAATGTCATTGGGCGTAATAAGTTGCCCATTCACGCGCTGAATGGCGAGCAGATTGCCGTCGCTTTTGTCCTTGGTAAGGCGCTGGAGCTCATGGATCAATTGGCCTTGATTCAGCTCCGGCACGATCACCGTCTCCACATTGCGGAGCATTTTGCGCACGGCATCATCGGGGAAAGGCCAAATGGTGAGGGGACGCAAGAGCCCTACTTTGATGCCTTCGTGGCGGGCCATGGCCACAGCAGCCTTTGCGGCACGGGATGTGATTCCGGCGGCAAAAATAGCAATCTTGGCATCTTCCATCTGGATGCTTTCGATCTGCACCAGATCACGGATATTATAAGAAATCTTCTTTCTGAGGCGTTCCATCATTTCTGCAGCTTCCGTGGACTTATTGGTGGGGAAACCGTGCGAATCGTGGGTAAGGCCTGTTACATGGAAGCGATAGCCTTCGCCATAGCTTGCCAGCGGTGAAAGGTATTTCTGATTTTCGTCGTAGTGCTTATACCAATGCGGAGGTACAGTAGGCTTGATGCGGTTGATCACGCGAACATTGGCCATATCGGGCAGCTGCACCGATTCGCGCATGTGTCCCAAAACCTCATCGAGGAGCAGGATTACGCAGGTACGGTACTTTTCGCTGAGGTTGATGGCGCGGATGGTGAGCTCATAGCTTTCCTTCACGGAATCGGGATAGAGCACAATCGCGGGGGAATCACCATGGGAACCCCATTTAGCCTGCATGATGTCCGCTTGAGCCGGACTGGTAGGCATGCCGGTGCTGGGTCCCATACGCTGCACATTTACCACCACGCAGGGAGTTTCGGTGATCTTGGCAAAGCCGATGCCTTCCTGCATCAGCGAGAATCCCGGGCCACTGGTGGCAGTAAGAGCCTTTGCTCCTGCCAGGGAAGCACCGGTAATAGCGCAGATGGAGGCAATTTCATCTTCCATCTGAATGAATACTCCACCCCGCTTGGGAAGCTCGGCAGACAATATTTCCGCGATCTCCGTGGAAGGAGTGATGGGGTATCCGGCAAAGAAATTCACTCCAGCATCCAAGGCGCCATAGGCCACAGCCTCATTTCCCTGCATCAGCACGTTCTTGCGTTCGCGCATTTGCCGCAGTTCATCAAGCTTACTATCTGGTTTCACTGCGATGGTTTCTGCCTTGGCTTTGGCTTTGGGTTTGGCGTTAGCTTGGGTAGATGATTTATCTTTTTTTAGCATTTTATCTCCTTTAGCGGTCCTTTGCCCCGGTTATAGCGAAATCGGGACAGAGCCGGTCGCAGGTTTCACAATGGATACATTTTTCAGGTGCTTGCACATAGGGGGAGCCATCGCTTTTTCTTCCCAGGCAGCCTGTGGGGCAAAATTCCACGCATATTCCGCACTTTTTGCACCAGTTGTAATAGATCAACACAGGGGAATCAACATCACCCGGGGCTTTCACCTCGGTGATTTCCACCTCCATTTTGGCGGTGGTATCCTCGGTTCTGATGATCGTGCCCATGCGGTCTTTTTCGACTTTTTTGGACATTAAATCCTCCACTATATCTTTTATAAATTTGTAATCGTTTTCTTCAGGAAAGCACCCAGGCGCTTGCAGCCTTCAACGTTGTTCTCAATGCTTTCATAGCTGAAGTTAAGGCGCATGGTATTATAGCCCTTGCCGTCGCAATAGAAGCTGTTTCCTGCCACATAAGCCACATTGGCTTCCTTGATGCAATCCAGCAGGATGGCATTGGTATCCAGCTTTTCAGGCCCAGTTACCTGTAAGAACAATCCCCCTTCGGGATGAGTCCAGCTAACTTCTTCGGGCATATATTTTTGCAGGGAATCAAGCATCACTTTTTGCTTTTCGGAGTACATCTGGCTGATCTGAGCGATCTTGGGATCAAGGTAACCCTTTTCGATGTAGCGGGCTGCGATGCGTTGCGTAAAGGGAGGCGTGCAAAGGTCAGTAGCTTGCTTGCCTACCACGATCTTATCCAAAACGTCCGGATGACCTGCCACCCAGCCAATTCTAAATCCTGGGCAGAAAATCTTGCTGAAAGTTCCCAGCAGGATCACGTGTCCCGTGCCATCCAGTTCATAAATGGTCTTTTGAGTAGTACCTTCGTAGCGCAATTCGCGATAGGGACTATCTTCAATGATCAGAATATCATATTTATATGCCAGTTGCAGGATTTCTGCACGACGGCGTTCGCTCATCGTTACACCCGCGGGATTCTGGAAATCGGGAATTAGATAGATGAATTTCGGCTTTTTGCCAGCGGCCACGCATTCCTTGATCCGGGCTTCCATGTAGGCAGGATCTTCACCTTCTTCATCCATGGGAATGCCGATCATATTGGCGCCATAGGAATTAAAGGCAGAAAGGCCTCCCAGATAGGAAGGCAAGCCAACGATCACATTGTCGCCGCGGTTGATAAACATCTTGGCGAGCAAATCCAGGGCCTGTTGAGAGGCCGTGGTAATGATCATATTTTCTACGCTCATATCTATGCCGCTGGCTTTATAGCGGTTAACCAGCAAAGTCCGCAGCAGGATATCGCCTTCGGTGGCGCCATATTGCAGCGCCATGGCTGCTTCTTTGTCCATCACTTCCGCCATTATCCCTTTCAGTTCTTCCACGGGGAAGGTGGCTGGACTGGGAAATCCCCCCGAGAAGGAGATCAAACCGGGCTGACCGAGGAATTTAAGCAATTCGCGGATCGCGGAACGCTTCATCCCCTTGATGTTGGTCGATAGGACCTCAGATAGATCGTGGATCATGATAATCCTCCATTGTTGTTATTTTCATTGTATATCAAAACTTTCTTATTTTCCTTGCGCCATTCCCG
>CAZSST010000167.1:0-4674 GCA_964609575.1 uncultured Candidatus Cloacimonas sp. | reverse complement strand
AGGAAATATAAGCCCAGCAACAACGCGGCCACAAAAAATAGCAGAATAAGGGACAATGCGGAAGCCATGGGCCAATTGCGGGGGATGTTTTTGATCTTGTAGGTGATAACCTGCCCCAGATAGAGGGTTTGCTGATTGCCCACCAATTGCGGAATCAGGTAGGCTCCCAGCGCGGGAATAAATACTAAAAGCGTTCCAGCAAAGATGCCTTGCAGGGAAAGGGGGAGGGTAATGCGGAAAAATGCTTTCACTTCATTGGCACCCAAATCCATGGCTGCCTGAAGCAGAGTGAAATCCAGCTTTTCCAGAACGCTGTAGAGTGGCAGGATCATGTAGGGCAGATACACGTATACCATCACCAAAATCACGGCCAGATCGGTGCGCATGATCTCCAGGGGCTGATCTATTATCCCTACGTTCATAAGCAAATTATTCAGCACGCCATTATAGGACAGAAATACACGCCAGGAAAAGATTCGGATGATGAGATTGGTCCAGAAGGGGATGATGATAAGCACCAAAAGGGTGTTTTTTACCTTATCCCTGGCTCGGGCAATGTAATAGGCAACCGGAAAACCCAGCAGTAAGCATAATAGGGTGGTGGCAATGGCCAGCCGGAAAGAATGGAACAAGGTACCCAAATACTCACTGCCAAAGGCATGACGATAGGCATCCAGAGAGAGTTCGAATTTCACATCGTAGATATCCGGAGTAAGGAAGCTGTAGATGATCACGATAAGATAGGGGATGAGGAAAAATACGATAAGCCAGATGAGGGCAGGGGAGGTAAGCGCCCAGGAAGTAAGGTTCTTATTGCGGCGTTCCTTTTGGATCAATTCGTTCCCAGGGAAGTGGTAACGGTGCTTCATTGCCTGGAGATCCTCTTGGGGGAGCGCTGATAAGGAGAGCTGCCTCCTTCGGTTAATTCTCTGGATATCAGCTCTGAATCGGGCACATCATTTATCAGCCAGGTATCGGTGTCGTGCCAGAATAGCCAGACCGGCTCTTCCCAATCCAGGGCTTTTTCATCAAAATACACGCGCTTATGCTGGCTGAAAACCCTTATTCTCAAAGCTCCAACCCGCACAATGTATTGAGTGTGCGAACCCAGGTAGAGGATGTCTTCGATGGTTCCCTTCAGCATATTAATGTCGTCCTGATAGCGTGGCTTATTGCGGGAGATGGCGATTTTTTCGGGACGCAGCGAAACGGTTAGCTCCATTCCTACGATAGGGGGGAAGTGAAAGGTGCTATCGATCTCTAGAAAATTGCCAGTGCCATCGGGGCATTTTAGCTGCACATATTCATCTTCGATGCCGGTAACTTCACCGCTGATGAGATTGGTTTCGCCAATAAAATAGGCGGAGAAAATGCTGGCAGGCCGCTCATAAATATCATCAGGGGGTCCGGCCTGAATTATCTGACCATGGTTCATAACGGCTACGCGGTCGGAAATACTCATGGCTTCGCTTTGATCGTGGGTTACATAGATGAAGGTGATTCCCACGGCATCATGGATATTCATCAGTTCGATCAGCATGTGCTGGCGCAGTTTTAGGTCCAGAGCTGCCAGAGGTTCGTCTAAAAGCAGAACTCTGGGCTTGTTTATCAAGGCCCGGGCGATGGCGATGCGCTGTTTTTGCCCTCCGGAAAGCTGATCGGGATATTTATTAGCCTGATCTTCCATCTTCACCAGGGCCAGCATTTCTTTTACCCGCTGCGTAATCTCGGTTTTAGGCTCCTTTTTGATCCTGAGGCCAAAAGCTACGTTATCGAAAACGCTCATATGCGGGAACAGGGAATAATTCTGGAATATGGTATTTACCTGTCTTTTATAGGGGGGAAGATTGGTGATATCATTGTCGCCGATAAGGATACGGCCCTGCGAGGGAATTTCAAAGCCAGCGATCATGCGCAGCAGAGTGGTTTTGCCACAACCGCTGGGACCCAAAAAAGAGAAAAGCTCGCCGCTTTTAATGCTTAAAGATACGTTATCCACGGCCACAAAGCCGTCAAAATCCTTGCTGATGTTCTCGATTCTGATTTCGTCCAAGTGTGCCTTGCCTCCTATTTAATCAGTACGGTCTTTAGAGATTTGAGAGTTTTGCCGCCCAAGCTTAAACGGGTGAAATAGATTCCGCTGGCGCAGGGCTGATTTTTGTAATCGCGGCCATCCCAATATAAAGCCGGATCGAGGAAATCAGAGTGCTGATAACATAGCTCCCGCACCAATTGCCCCTTCAGGTTATACACGGCCAGGCTAAGAGGTTCGGTGATGCCTTTTGCCCCTGAGATATTGAAATTGATTTTATCGCGGAAGGGATTTGGCCCGGCACTAAGAGATATTTGCAGGGGTGGGGCTGTTTCATCTGTAACCGGAGTGGGATTGGCAGTTACAAAGATCATCAGGTCATCGATATAGATTCCATCGCTGCTGCCATTGTATCCTGATTTCATCTGAAACCGGAGATACAATTGGCCACCCAGAAAGTGATTCAGGCTGTAGGAATAAAACTGCCAGTCCGAACTTCCATTAAAATGATCAAGGTAACGCCAGGTACCACCATTAGTGGAATAGGCCAGCTCGCAGTAATCCCCATCCAAAGCAATGTTAAACTTTGCATAGAATTGCAGATTGGCGTTTTGGGCGCCGGTGAGATTAAGCGGCTGCAGTAAGCGGCAGCTGCTATTTACGTTGTTGCCATAGTTACCGCTGGGGCTATCGGTTAAACTGAAACCGCCACTGTGCGCTTGCATGGAAGAACGTCCCCAGGTTCCGCTGGTTTGCCATCCATCCAGATTTGCTTCAAAATCATCGGTGAAGAAGGGATCGTTGTCCAGCATGAAGAGCAGGCTGTTGGAGAGCAGTTCTTCTATACGGTTCAATTGCTCATAGCCTGGGCAACTGATGCTGAAACGATAAAAGCCGGGGTAGAAATTGGGGATGAAAATATGGCCTTCTGCGTCGCTGGGCAGGGTATCAATTTCTGCATCTTCAAAGGTAAAGGTGGCATTACTAAGCGGATTGCCGCTAACATCGGTAACCTGTACTTGCAGCAGAACCGGTTCCACGGGAAGCATGGCTATATCCAGAATGGAAGGGGCATCGGCAGTTATGGTAACCGGTTGCGTTTGAGAAAGATATCCTGGCTTACTGAAAGTAACCTGATGTGTGCCCACAGGCAGAAAGCGCATAAAGCTGCCGAAAAGGCTGTCCGAGGTGCTTTGATGCACTTTCAGGGGGTTATCATCGATGCCATGCACAAATAACCGTGCGGACAGGGGCTCACCGGTTAAGGCATTGGTTACGTGGCCTTTCAGGGTTTTGGTATTGGGGCGCTGCAGCAAAATCTTGGCAGCGGTGAGGTTATTAGATACTATGGAATTCAAATCCTGAGCGGGGGGGATGAATTCTGTGCCCATTTCGATGGTGTGGGCAAAGGTGCCGTGGGTGGCATAAGCCCAGTCATCGAAACTGCCGCTAACCGGATAGAGGCTGTAAGAAGGCATGGGGGTATAGGTTCCGGAGCCGGTAAGGGAGGGAATGGTGGCTGCCATGGCTTCAGCTAAAGCCTGCTGTTCGATATTTTCCGGAGAGAGGATATCATACATGTAGCCAAAGGGATACAGCACATATTGTCCATAAGAATGATAACCGATTCCCGCCACAAAACGATGAGTATTCATAAAATCACGCAAAGCCTGTGTTTCCAGCTCTGAAAAGGGTTCGCTGCCATGATAGGTGATGTCTCCAGGATTACCCGAAGCACTCATATAGCCCCATTTATAGCCATAATTACGGTTCAGATCGGTGCCATCGGGACCATTACCGCTGTTTCCCAAGTCTATATTATGGTTACCATTGTTGTCTATCAGGTTTTTGCGCCACCACACATCAGTTTGATCCAACACAATCTTATGCCCGTCGGGATTTAATAGCGGTACAAACCAGATTTGAGAGTTGTTCACAATGTTGGTGATTTGGGGATCGGTATTGTACCCTTCCAGTAGGTGAATCAGAATGGCCATGCTAACTTCGGTGCTGATGGGTTCACGGGCGTGATGAGCACCTACGAAGTAGAATTCCGGCTCGTCTTCGTGAACCTGAACATTGTCCGAAAGCTTCACGGCCCATATCTGATGATCAAAATTGGCATAGGCACTCTGGTTTTGGTCGTTATACACAGCTCCCCAACCGGTTCCGATTACCGAAGTTTCCACCAGGGAAGGATACTGCGCCTGAAGCTGCATTAATTCGCTAACCATATCCTGGTATTCCCGATATCCGGGGATATCTCTGGTTCCGGAAGATAGATTGGTTTTTAGCTGCTCTTCGGTTTGGGTGATGTGCAGTTCGGGGAATTCCTGCTTCAGGCTTTGGAAATCCACATTATTTAATAGTAAGTCCAGATACAATCCCGGATGATAGGCACAAATATCCCTGTCTTCCAATTGGAAGCGAAGCAAATCAGCCGGAAGGGGATTGTCGATCCGGGCTACGAAATGGGTTTCGGCTAACATGGGAGAAAGCATTACCAGGAAGATAACAAAAACTGAGAGGTAGCGTGTTAGCATTCATAACTCCTATATTTTCTGGTTAAAAAAAATACAGTGGGGAATGCCGGGCGGCATCCCCACTGCTCGGAGGGCATTCTATGTAGGGTCTGTAGGCTG
>CAZSST010000166.1:0-4700 GCA_964609575.1 uncultured Candidatus Cloacimonas sp. | reverse complement strand
TGATGCAACTGGCATTATCACCAGCACCTATAATCTCTATGACGGCATCACCGGAATAACGGGAACGCTTGCTACCTACAGCGGTCTGCTGCAATTTGTGCCTGTAGCTGATCCCGGTCCTGCCACCTCCACTAATAATGTGGTTGTCCCGGCAGTACGCACTTTGGCCACCATCACCTCCGATGATCAGGCCAGGCTGCTAAAAATAATGAACGTAACCCTGGATGCCACCACGGTGAACTTCCAGGCTGTCGCAGAAAATATCAACGCCACCGATGCTTCCGGCACAGGCGTGATGCGCACCTTCCCTGCCACGGATTACTCCGGAACGCCTATTCCTGTGGAACCTGTGGATGTAGTTTGCCTGGGCGGACAGTATAACACCACCATGCAGTTCAGTCCCCGCTCCCTGGCGGACATCACTCCTGCTGCAGGAACTTTGGAAGCTCCAATCGTAAGTATCAGCGAAGCTGGCGGAATAGTTACCCTTAACTGGACTGCCGTTGCCGGAGCCACAAGCTACCGCATCGAAGGCAGCGACGATCCCTATGGAACCTACACCACTATAGCTACGGTAACCACCGGAACCACATGGAACGGCGATGCTGTAGCCATGAAGTTCTTCCGTGTGATCGCCATGAACTAACCAATAACACATGTATATAACAAAAGGACGGAACTTAGCTTCCGTCCTTTTTTTATGCAGGAGCCTTTCGAAGCAGGAGTCATTCAGCCCCCTCTAAGCTTTTCTTTTGCTATTATTTTAAGGGGCTGCAGGACTCATGCGGACAATATAAATTCCTACGCATTAGTCCTTTGCGCCCTTAGGATTTAGAGCACGCAGTATAGCATAGGGAAGGCGCAAATGACTCCTGCTCTGCAAATGAATCCTGCGGACAAATGCTTCCCTAAACGAAATACGGATGCATTGCGCATGAACTGCGGATCGCATCCGTAGTTCATGCGTATTGCTTTCGCTGTTGGATTTGGGGATATAAAACCGATACCTGGAAAACCTGGTAGAAAAGAAAATCGGCATATCAGATGATAAACACCGGATATGCCGATATTATTTAGAGAGCTTCTATTTCTGAGGCAGCATAATCACACTCAGCTTTTTCTTATCGAAAGTCAGGTATTGATTTGCCGCTTTCACAATCGCTTTCTTATCCAGACGCTTGATATACTGGTGAAAATCCAGGAAGTCATCGATGGGCTGTTTATTGAAAACATTGTCGCTCATCCGTGCCATCCAGTAGCGATTGGTTTTGATGTCCTGCTCATAGTTTGACAATAGGGTAGTCTTGGCCGCAGCCATGTATTTATCGTCAAAGAGACCATTCTTCAAGCTGTCCAGGGTGGCGAAAGTGGCTTCACTCAGCATATCCACCTTTTCGGGATCGCAACCCATCCAGGTGGTAACAGTGAATTCCGGCTGGGGATAACGGATAAGCTCAGGCCAGATGGCGATAGCATATACGCCGCTGAGATTCTCGCGAACGTTTTCGCGCAGCTTTTCATCGCTGATGTGCAGCATGGCGTTTATAGCAGTTTTGTTTTCAAAGGAATAGCTGAATGTACCGGCCGTAACGTTTGAGGCAAAAGCCCTGTCGCTTTCTCCCTTTTGGAATCGCACTTGCTTTGATCCGGCAAAGGTTTTTATCCCCACATCTTTTATCTTCTCGATCCTTTTATTAGCAGGAAGATTGGCCAGATAGGTTGTACAATAGTCTTTCAGCAGTGCTTCGTCGAAAGCGCCCACAATGTAAAAACTGAAATCAGTAAAATCACCAAAGCGATCCATGTAAACCTGCTGCATCTGGCTGAAGGTCATCTTGTCCAAATCTTCAGCTTTCAGGCTGGATTTCAGAGGGTGATGGTTATTGGTATAGGCCGTTAAACTATCAAAGAAGGCATTTTCGGGATCCAATTCCGCATTCTGGATGAAGGATCGGGTTCGGGTTACCGCAGTATTAAAAGTGGCCTCATCGAAGCGGGGAGCCTTAATGTACTGATATAGCATCTGGAACATCAGCTCCATATCCTTGGGCGAACACGAGCCACGCAAGCCTTCACGGTAAGTATCCACAAACATGTTCACCTGTGCCACCTTGCCTGCCAAAGCCTTCTGCAAGGCGGTTCCATCGAACTTACCAAAGCCGGAGCTTTGCACATAGAGCGGAATGATATCGGCAGCTTTGGCAATTTCGGGGCTAAGAACTGCTCTGCCACCGGGGCTCCCAGCCCAAAGCAACACTTCATCTGCCTTAAAATCGGTTTGCTTGCTATATACGGTAATGCCATTGGAGAGCGTCCACTGCTTTATACCGGAAGCCTTAAAGACCTTTTCTTTGGCTATTTTTCCGGGCTTGGGAATGTTCTCCAGGATGGGTTCGTTGATAGTATTATCCACCCAAGCTTCCAGTTCCTGGTTTTTCACGTCGTTATAGATGCCCAGCATCCGCTCTTTGGTGGGATACACAGCACCTTCTTTGTCTGTTCCGGACAGACTGATGGTGAGGTTATCGCTGCTGATCATGTCATCCACGATCGCGTTTACTTCCTCGATGCCAATCTCTGCCAGCATGCCTTTGATAAAGGATTCATGCTGTTCAGGGCTGAGGATATTGGTATTTTGCAGCATGGGAAATACCAGTTCCCAGATCAGTTCTTCAGAATCGCGGGTAGGCTTTTCTGCCACTGCTTTTTCGGCACTGCGAATCAATTCCTGTTTGGCACGATCAAGTTCTGCAGGCAGGTAGCCATGCTGTTTGATGCGGCTGATCTCCTGCAGCAGAGCCTGGAGCGCTTCTTCACTCTTACCCTCGCTACAGATGGCACCAAGGGTGGAGGCAGAAAAGTTTTTCAGCCAATCGGCACTATAGCCCCAGGCATAACCGAAAGGCGGATCGGGACGCAGCATCAGCTCTTCCATGCGGGCATTGAACATGGCATAAAAAAGCTGGCGTTTGAGGTCTTCATAGTAAGTTCCCAAATCAGTTACTTTGGGAAAGTGCTTTTTCCAGGTAACCTGAACATTCGTCATCGGCAGTTCCTTGTCCAGCACCACGATGGAACGCGGCTCCGGATTGTCCGGAACAGGATATTCCTCTTTGGGGCGGGGATCCTTTCGCGCTGGAATCACGCCAAAATACTCTTCCACCATGGCCTTCATCACTTGAGGATCATAATCTCCCACCATCACCACAGTTTGCAAATCGGGACGATACCAATCGTGATAAAAACGCCTTAAACTATCATGCTGAAAAGCTTTCAGGTTCTCGATAGTACCGATGGGATTACGCTTTTCATAGCGTGAACCCGCCATACGCACGGCATCCACCTTGTCCGAAACCCGTTGCTGAGCGCTTTGTCCCAAGCGCCATTCTTCCATAATAATACCCCGTTCGCGCTCTATTTCGGAAGAATCCATGCTAAGCTGCCAGGCAATATCGCTAAGGATGGAAAAGCCTTTGCGCAGCTTGGTTTCATCCTCGGTAGGCAGCTTGAACATATACATCGTCCAATCATAGGTAGTGCCGCCATTGAGGCCATTATGAAAGCCCATGCCAATGGAAGTAAGATATTCCACCATCTCCGTACGCGGGAAGTTTTTGCTGCCATTAAAGGCCATGTGCTCCGTAAAATGCGCCAGGCCCAACTGATCTTCATCTTCATTCACACTTCCGGCATCCACGATCAGCCTTAGTTCAATTCTTTTTTCCGGCTTGGCATTGCGCATCACACAATACTTCAGGCCATTGGGTAACATCCCTGTAATCACATCCGGATCATTGGGCAGGGGCATATTGGTTATTTCAGGGGGAATCAATGCCCCCAGACTGATGAAACAGAGTATCATCAATAGAAAAAACAATTTAGCTTTCATATTATTTCCTTTTTTTGCTCTTTCAATGCCCTTCCGGCAGAGTATATGTTACATGGAATTGCTGGTCTTTACCCAAGATGGTGGTTTCACCTCCATAGCCCAGCGGATATTCTTCACCATACAGATACAAGTGCACCGTGTAATAGAACATATTGCTGGTAGTGGCATATTCCACTCTTTTAAAGCCACTTTCCCCCGGTTCGAGGTTATTAATGGTACCCACCAGTGTATGCGTAAGAGCAGTATTTTTCCATATTTCTGCTTTCACAATTTCGATGTTACTGCTATTTGTAACCTTGATGCTGGCACGATTGGGAATAAGCGGAGCACGTCGGGTTTCTCCTGCCCGCATCTTAAAACTCGTGCTGTCTGTAGGAACCAGATGCCCATCCACTTCCCGCTCTAAAGAAAACGTTTCGCCATAGGCAATCACCTTGGTAGTTTCATACACCGAGCCGCTGAAAATGCTTTCGGTTCCCGTATCGATCTTGAAACTGCGGCTTTCCCCCTCATTCAGGGTAACCAGTTCAGACCCGTCCACTCCAACCCAAGCCGGATAGGAACATTGATTCACCACTTCCAAAGTAGCCCCTTTTTCGCAGGCCGCCAATACTATAAGCAGCAGCAATACCAAGCTTAGTATAAAAATTTGTTTCATGGCATTATCCTCCTGATTATGTTCCCCAAACTCCATCATCAGTCTTGTGTCAAGCATAATCTGCTAAAAAATCTGCAAGAGTGAAAATGATGCGGGATATAGGAAAAAAATAATGCAGGATAACCGCAGATATGCAGTATTACGAACATGGTA
>CAZSST010000165.1:0-4782 GCA_964609575.1 uncultured Candidatus Cloacimonas sp. | reverse complement strand
TTCATCAGGAGGAGATACCAGCGTTACATTGATGCTGTGTTCGGCAGTGTTGCTGCTGTTATCCGTGGCGATGGCCTTGATATTGTGATTGCCATTGGCATAGCCAGTGCTGTTCCAATCCCAAATGTAAGGAGAGGCGTAATCCGTGTAACTTAGCACATTATCGATGTAAAAAGCCACGCTGCTGATGCTGCCATTGGGATCGGTGGCATTCACGTTTATGGTTACCGTGCTGTTTTTATCGATAATGGCATAATCTATGGGGGTGATAATCTCACATGTGGGCAAACCGTGGATTAAAGAATTAAGCGCAGCATTGGTGTTTATCATACCATAGCCGGTGTATCTGTCCCAGCCTGCACCGCCATCGATGGTCATATCTGTAGCCGTGCTGGTGATGGCTGTAAAAACTTCTGCCGGAGTGAGAGTGGGATCATTGGACAAAAGCAGTGCCGCCACACCTGCAGCATAGGGGGTAGCGCAGGAAGTGCCATTGAACCATTGGTAGTAATCGCTGGCAGTATCATAGCCATTTCCTGCTCCGGTGATGTCTGTTGAAGGCAGAATGGTGGGAGCCATGATATCCACGGCGTTTTTATCGTTCTGGGTGGCCGTGCCGTAGTTTGAACCCCACCAGAATTCACCATCGGAGGAGGAGGGGCTTTTACGTTCGCCGGTGGGACTGGAAGCGCCTACACTGATCACGGCGGTATGATTGGAGGGATAGGAGATGGTGGAGGTGTTGCCATTGGCAGTGGCCGCAAAGATCACCACTCCGGCATTGTAAGCAGCATATAGGGCGGCATCTGTGGCGGGATTAGATCCTTCCACTGCACCATCGGCACCGATGCTCATGCTGATTACATCCGCGCCGTGGTCTTTGGCATAGGTGATGGCATTGGTAATGGCCGTAAATCCCATACTGCCATTGGAAGCAGCAATTTTCAGGGGCATCACGCTGCACCCTCCTGCAGCACCAATAACCCCCAGAGCGTTATTGGCTTTGGCAGCGGCAATCCCTGCACAGCAAGTTCCATGTCCTGGTTCAGCGCTATCATCCATAGGATTGCTATCATTATCACCGAAGTCATATCCGCTAACCAGTCTTAAATCGGGATGAGCGGTATCCACTCCACTATCGATGATGGCAATTACCACGCTGCTGGAGCCATAGCCCTGAGAGTGATCCCAGGCAAGCTGCATATCGGCATCATAGCCAATGGTTCCCACAGTGGGACCCAAGTGATCAGCGCCATTGTGGGAGGGAAGCTGCCCTGTATTATTATGTCCCCAGTTATTGGCATAGTAAGTATCATTGGGAGTAGCCGCAGGGTAGGCATAGTATTCGGGAACAGCATCTTCCACATAACGATTGGCTTTGAAGCTGGCAATGGCCTCTTCCACGGTGCTGCTGCCATCCAGCTTTATCAGAAACCATCGGTCAAATCCTGTTTCTGCTTCCCAATGGCTGTCATTAACCTTGCGATGTGCCCGGATGATGGAGGTTCCGCCATTGCGGCTGAGTAATTGGTCGAATTCATTAAGCCCCGATTTTTGTGATTCAGCATATAATCCCACCGGTAGACTGGCTCTGGATACTGCTTCGGAACTTAGCTTGATTTTTATGAGGTTTGAGGCATAGCGGGGACGATTTTGATTACCGGCATCTTTTAGGGCCACGCCGTGTAAAATTATCGCAAAAAGTACTGTTAAAAGGAAGCTTATGCTTTTCTTCATCTTTGTTCTCCCAATTATCTCAACTAGCGAAGCAAGGCTATGATGATATTCATTTTTTGGCAAGGATTTTCTTAGACTAAAGCCGTATGTCGAGAGGTCGAGAGGTCGAGGGGATTCTCGTAACTCGTAGCTCGTAGCTTCTAGCTTTCACCTCAGATTGTTCTTGACACTTTATTGAGGTTTATAATCAGTAAAATAAGTTGTGTTTATAGCCGTGTAAGATCAGAGCTACCTTCGCCAAATCCACATAACCTGATTATCAAGACAAACATAGAGTCACATAATTCAGCTAAGGAGATCAAAATGAAACGCACCGTTTTTGTATTTCTGTTAATGCTGGTGCTTATATCCGTTGCCTACGGAGCAAGCTATTCCAGTGAAACAGGCGAAGAGATTCCGGCTTTTGTTTATCCCGGCCAGGATGATCAATTTTTACCCCCCACCGATGAAGAAAACACCCGCGATGTAGGTGCCTGGTCTGGCAGAGGCCCCTGGGGTGCTAACGTACGTGGCCTCACCACCGATCCTGCCAATAATCTCCATGTTTTTGCCGCATGCGGTTCTTCCCTCACGAATCAGGAAGGAGGCGTTTTCGTAAGCAATGATGGCGGCATTAATTGGAGTGCCACCACCCTTCCCCGCAAGCAATACAATGCCATCGCCTTTTCCGCTTCCGAGACCGGAGTAGTATATGCCGCATCCCGCACCGGCATGTACAAAAGCACTGATAATGGCGATACCTGGGCTCAAATCGGCACCACCTCATCCATGTACATTCTGGGAATGGGAATCAAGCCCAATAATTCCAATACCATCGTGATCGGTAAATCCGGTGGGGTAGGCCTCCACTGCTCCATTGATGGCGGCAACAGCTTTCCTGCCACCAATATCACTTCCGGTTTCATGCGCCAATTTGCCTGGTCGGCCTCCGAACCCAATCGCATTTTTGCCGTGATGGGTTCCTCCACCAGTTCTCTTTTATCCAGCAACGATGGCGTTACCTGGGCAGCAGTAGGCCCTACAGGAAACGCTTGGGGCATGTATATTTCCCCCACCAACAGCCTTTTTATGCTGTTGGCTCATGATAATGGCATCTATCGCACCACCGATGGTGGCCTCACCTGGGATTTGGTGTACAGCGGCATGTTTAAAGGTGTTGCCGAATTCGGCGGAAATTATTACGCCACCTCCAATTCCAGCGGCATGGTGCAAAGCAACGATGGTGGCCTTACCTGGACTGCAAATACTCAAGGCGTGGTGCAATCCACCTGGCAAACATGCGCCTCTTCAGGAGAAGGTGCCTTGTTCGGACACTGGGGTGGCGTCTTCCGCTGCTCCGCATATATGCAGCCAGTGCTCGCATCCCACACGGGGATGAATCTTGGCCTGGTGCATGGCCTGGCCTATTATGCCGATACCAATGAGATTTGGGGCGGTCTGGAAGGCAGCGGAGTGTACAAAAGCACCGATAATGGCGTTACCTGGGAACACAAGGTGAATGGCCTGGATAACTGGATGATCTACGAACTCCAGCCCACCAATCATCAGTATTATCTTTCCGGACGCATGCTGGCTGGCACCCTCAGCGGCGCTTACACCTCCACCGATAATGGCGAAACCTGGACTCTGGCACATTGGGCCGGAAGCCAAATTTCCGCCTGCGAAGTGCATCCCACCAATCCCGATATCTATTGGCTGGGCAATTCCTTTGGCGAAGTCCGCTATACCTATGATGGCGGCTTAACCTTCAATACTGCCACCGGCGGAGCCTATGGAACCTTCCCAAGGCTTAAGCTTGGCCGCGGTCCCACCGGAAACCTACGCCTCTTCCTCTACTTCCAGAATGGCTCCATAAACGTGGTGTGGTATTCTGACGATCTTGGCCAATCCTTCACCGCGGCCACCGGAACCGAAAGCACCGGTTATCAACCGCAGATATCCATTCGTCCCGCAGTGGGAACTCAGCCCCAAATCATCTATGTTTCCACGGGAACTGGTTCCACCGGAAACATCTACAAATCTACTGACAATGGCCTTACCTACTCCGTGGCCAATATGCCCGGATTCAGTTGGAGCGTGCTTTGCAGCCCCGGACGCCAGGTGCTTTCGGGAACCAGCAGCACCGTGCTCTACAGCACCGATGAAGCCACCACCAGCACTCCTCTCACCCAGAATCTGGCAGCCAATAATAATACTTGGGCCATCGCCTGGGGAAATACCACCAATAAGATGTTCATCGCCACCCGAGCCAGGGGCATAATGCAAAATGAGCTTTCCGACACCGTTTATGGCTTCCCCACCAATCTTATGGCCACTGCGGATAATCAGCAGATTGCCCTTTCCTGGACTCCTGTGAGCAGCACTCCGGCTCCGCTATCCTATACCATCTGGCGCGATGCCTATCCCATAGCCCAGGTTAATGCTGATCAAACCACCTTCACCGATACCGGCCTCATCAATGGCCAGGCATATAAATACTTCGTGTGCGCCGTATATGATGGAGATATTCAAACCTCTCCCGTGCAAATCATTAGCGCCACTCCTATGCCCCAAGGTGATCCCATTCCTTCAGCACCGCAAAATATCCAGATCGCCATTTCCGGAACCCAGCTATTTGTAGATTGGGATACAGTTACCACCAATACCTGGGGCTTGCCCTGCACGGTTTCGGGATATAACATTTATTGGAGCGAAGTGCCAGATTTTGAATGCAATGACGAATCATTCTTTATGGCCACCACCGAGCATACCCTCATCATGAATCTGTCAGAAACCGGAAACAAGATTTTCTTTAAGGTTACTGCCTATGTGGATCCTACGCCCTGATAACCGCAATATAATCTGATACTTTATTCAGATGGCAAAGGGGGAGATTATTCTTCCCCTTTCTTATTTGCACGCTATCGCAGCTAAACACCTTCCCAACTACCATCCTGGAATCAACCGAGAACCAACCTGGATCGCGATGAGGGAGGGAACTTGGAATGAAGAATGAAGAATGAAAGAAATGGAACTCTGATAACCTGATCGACCTGAATTTCATGA
>CAZSST010000164.1:0-4866 GCA_964609575.1 uncultured Candidatus Cloacimonas sp. | reverse complement strand
TTCCCAAAATCATCCCCCAAGAGTCCCATCGGGACGGCATTTTAGATAATTATATATCCATGCCTATCTTCTGATTATCTATATCTAAACTGCCGTCCCGATGGGACTCAAACTACTGAACGGCGCACGTTTCTATCTAAAATGCCGTCCCGATGGGACTCAAACTACTGAACGGCACACGTTTCTATCTAAACTGCCGTCCCGATGGGACTCAAACTACTGAACGGCGCACGTTTCTATCTAAACTGCCGTCCCGATGGGACTCAAAAACAATATACATCACCATTACCCCAGCAGTGTATTGCTGGGCTGGGAGGAAGCGCCTTTCCGTGTCCCGCACTCTCTACAATGTGTATCACCTAATTGCCGATGTATTATCCAATCAGGAGAATAAACTTGACACGTCTCTATGATTTCATAAAGAAGCGTTATAGAGAAAACTATAGGGGAGAAACGATGAAAGGAATAGTTATAGCAGTTATCCTGACATTGGGTATTGCTGCGCTGTTTGGGCAAACTATTTTAACTGAGCAAACCCATCCGATTCCGGGGATATATAAATCCGCGGTGGACTGGGGAGATTTTGACAACGATGGTGATCTCGATCTGCTGATAGCCGGATTATTGGCCGACGACACTTCCATTGCCCGCATCTATCGAAATAACACGGGAACCTTTGTAGATGTCAATGCAGGTATACCCGGCTTTTCGTCTGCATCTGTGGCTTGGGGAGATTATGACAAAGATGGCGATCTGGATTTTGCCATCTCCGGTTTGTCCGGCGGCCTTCCCCTTAGCAAGATTTATAATAATTCCGGGGGAGAATTCTCTTCGAACATCCTGGCTACCATCACCGGTTTGGAGGGTGGCGCCCTGGCTTGGGGCGATGCCGATAATGATGGTGATCTGGATTTACTCACCACGGGCAAAGACTCCACCGGCGCTCCCAAAACTCTTATCTATATCAATTCCCTAAATGCCACCGGCGAAAATGATTTTTCCACCTTTATCACCATTGCTTCCGGAGTTTGGGCTTCCAGCGTGGCCTGGGGCGATTTTGATAACGATGGCGACAGTGATTTTGTGCTAACCGGGGCCACTGCCACAACGGAGATTACGGAAATATGGAGAAACACTGCGGGAGCTTTTGCCAAGCTAAGCTCTGGTGTAGCCTCAATTCTTGGCGTATCTTTGTCCTCAGTAGCCTGGGGTGATTATGATAACGACGGCGATTTAGACCTCTTTGTGGCCGGCAAAAAGCTTACCACCTACTATACCAATATTTACCGTAACGATCTGGCTGGCAATACTGCCACCTTTGTATCCGCGGTAAGCCTGCCGGGAGTGCAAAATTGCTCCCTGGCCTTGGGCGATTATGACAACGATGGCGATTTGGACTTGCTTTTAACCGGCGAATTCTCCGATGGCACCACCGCTACCAATTACACCCAGATTTACCGCAATAATGATCACGTTTTTTTCCTTGATCCTGCCTATGGCTACCTTCCGGGAGTACGATTCTCCAGCGTGGCCTGGGGAGATTATGATAGCGATGGTGATCTGGATTTAATTCTATGCGGTCTGGATAATAATGGCATTCCCCAAACCAAGCTTTATGCTTCCGCTGGGGCTGCGGCAAATCTGGCTCCCGTAGCACCAGGGAACCTGAATATGGTTCAAGAAGGTGAATATCTAAAGTTTTCCTGGACTCCCGGCTCAGATCTTATTACTCCCGAACTGGCGCTAACTTATGCCCTGAGGATCGGAACCAGCTCCGGGGGAATCGAAGTTTTGCCTTCCCATGCCAGCAGCACGGGATTCCGGCTAAAGTCAGGTGCGGGTTATGCCAGCAGCACCTGTTTCTGGATGATAAAAGCTACGGCAATGCCCTTTGGCAATTTCTACTGGAGCGTGCAGACCATCGATGGAGCTTTTAAAGGCTCTGCCTGGGCCACACAATCCGGCTTCAATGGCGGTAGAATCCTATCCCCCAATGGCGGGGAAAGCTGGCAGGCTGGTTCGCTTAAAACCATCTACTGGTATTCGGTATCCAATACTACCAATGTAAATATCTATGTTTCCGGCAATAATGGAGTTGCCTGGACGAAACTGAATACCACCGCCGTACTCAGCAATCTGGGGCGTTTTCAGTTTACCGTGCCCGACCTTATCTCATCGCAGTGCCTTATGAAAGTGGAGGACAATAGCAATACCGCGCTCTATGACATCAGCGATGCCTCTTTTACCATAGGCTTTGGCCCTTATCCCAGCATCACGGTTATCTATCCAAATGATTTGGGCACCAAGCTGCAGGTGGGACACCAATATTATATCTCCTGGGCTTCATCCGGTGTAAGCAACATCAAAATAGAGCTAAGCCTGGATGAGGGACAGAGCTTTTCAACCGTGGTAGCATCGGTTCCGGCTGCCAATAACAGCTATCTGGCCACCATTCCTGATACTCCGGCCAGCCTGTGTTATTTCCGCTTAAGCAGCACTTCGGATTTATCGGTGTACGATATGAATGATAATCCCTTCAGCATAGTGAAGCTGAGTGTGAATTTCCCCAATATGGGAGATCATGTTTTAGCTCCTCCACCCACCACCAACAAGCTGAATGTATCCTGGATCAGCAGTGGCATTGCCACCCTGAAAGTGGAATTAAGTATCGACGGGGGTACCAATTGGAGAGTTTTAGCGGCCTCTGCTCCTGCCCCGATTGGAACCTATGCGGGAACTATCTCAGCGGCAGATATCAGCAGTGAGTGCCTGGTGCGGATCAGTGATACCACCGATAACACCGTTACTGCGCAATCCTCTGGCCTATTCAGCATTGCCGATTTGGACCTCACCTACCCCTCTGCTTCTGCCATTAAGCTTCAAACCGGGCGCAGCTATCCCATCACCTGGACGCAATTGGGAGTTTCTGCACCCCTAAAAATCCAATACGCAACAAACTACACCAGCACCAATGCCGATTGGATCACCATTGCCGAAAACATTGCTGCCTCCGATTCGCTATACAATTGGACGGTGCCCCAAGTGCAGGCATCAAGTACCTGCCGGATACGTATTTCGGCGCAAGATCAGGATAACTTTGCCGATATCAGCGATAATAACTTCAGCATATCTTCCTTGATGCTAAGCTCTCCCAATGGCGGGGAAACATGGTTTTACCCTCCGGCGCGGATGATTACTTGGACATCTTCTTTGGTAACCAATCTGAAAATAGAACTTAGCCTGGATGGGGGCAATTCCTGGCCGGTTACCATTGCCAATAGTGTAACCGCTTCCTCGGGAACTTATTCCTGGACTGCCAGCGAATATAACAGCCCCAATGCCATGATCAAAATCACCGATACTGCAAGCGCCGGAAACGTTTATGACACCAGCGACAATCCTTTTGTGCTGCACCAGCTTCTGCAAGTGCTGATGCCCAATGGCGGTGAAACCCTTATTGCAGGCTCCACATATAATATCCGCTGGAGAGCCGAACCGGAGATACCTGCTATTAAGCTGGACTACACTGCCAATAATGGCTCGAGTTGGACTACCATTACCAGCACCGCCATCAATGCCGCCCTGGGTACCTATGCCTGGACGGTTCCTGCTACTCTGAGCACAAACTATAAAATCCGCATCAGGCGTGATCCGGCCACTACACCCAATACCATTGATCTCTCCGATAGCAAATTCACCGTGGCCAATACCATCCCTGAAGTGGCGTTTATTGGCGATCCCTTGGTTGGTTTTCAGCCTCTGGAAGTTCAATTTACCGATCAAACTCCCATGCTTTCCGCTCCCATTACTTCCTGGCTTTGGAATTTTGGGGATGGGCAGAGTTCCACAGAGCAGCATCCCCTGCATATGTACCAGACTCCCGGAACCTATAGTGTTACCCTGACAGTGGATAACGACATCGATGCTCCGCGTTCCCTTACCAAACCAGATTACATCCTGGTGCAAGGGAATGTGGCGCAGATAACCTTGCTGAGTGAAGCGCCGGTGAGTTTTTATGCCGAAGCAGGGGAAACCACGGGTTGGGCACAGGTCACCATTCAGAATACTGGTACCTCAAATCTGTTGATTAGCAGCGTGCAAGCTTCCCATCCCGGTTTTGGCATCATGTATGAAAATCTGCAAAGTCCCATTCTTCCAGGTGCCACGGATGTAATATACGTTCGCTATACAGCTGCCGAGGAAAGCCCCGTTCAGGCAATTCTTACCATTGGCAGTAACGCCGCTGATTTCCCCTTGCTGCCTGTGGCTTTGGTGGCCAACGACGTTCCCGTGCCGGTGCAAAACCTGAATGTATCCATCGTGAATGACAGTGCGGTGCTTACCTGGAATCCGGTTACGATGTCGGTTTTGGGCAATGCCATGCTTCCCGATATGTACATTGTGGAATATAATGAAGTGGCCGAAGACGATATTCAGGCCTATTATTACCTCAGCGCTACTGCAGATACTACTTTTACCCACTATCTGGTTGCCCGCTATGAAGATATGATGTTCTACCGGGTTCTGGCCGTTAAAGACCTTTCCCCGGCCTTGATCAGATACCTGCAAACTGCAGATGCCAAACAGGAAAAAATCACCTGGAAGCATCTGAAACAGCGGTTTACTTCAGGAATTCCGGATCGTTACATACAAACATACGCGCTTCCGGAAAAGTAGTCAGCACCCTACCCAAGCCCTTATCCATCCCACATCACCCCATGGGATGGATAAGGGAGGGGAGGATGGAGCGTGTTTAATCTGAATAATGCGGCTCAAATTCATTTAACCCAATTGAGGTGTTGGAGTTCAAACCGCCTACCCCAACTATTTAATATTATATATCTTATGGGCGGTTTGGACTACAAA
>CAZSST010000163.1:0-4989 GCA_964609575.1 uncultured Candidatus Cloacimonas sp. | reverse complement strand
CGATCCTTTTAAGAACAAGGATTTGCTGTCGCATCTCACCATCAGCTTGCACCGTTTGGGTATCTTTGTTTCCGATACTGACCTCTTTCAGAAGGATGTTTCTGCCTTTCTAAATGCTGATATCAAGCCCCTGGTTATTCAAGTGAAGCACCTCTTGCGGCTCTTTCCCGTGTTTTTCAATGAGATTGGTGCCGAAGGTGAGATCAGGGATAGCAGCACTTCATTGGACGAGCTTTCACATCGAAAAGACCGTCTTATTCATTTCTTCCGCAAGCAAGTGCACACAGAAAGCAATAACACCCATATCAACCTTATCAGACAGATACTGAACTATTGGATTGATCTAAATCCCAAGCACTTACAGGGAATCATACCTTTGGATGTGATGGCCTATGTGCAAAATCCCGATGCGCTTTCCATGGAGCAAAGCCAGGCGGTTAAAAGCTTTTTGGAGGCTAACGAGCTTGATGTGGAGGAATTGCTAAGTCTCTCATGGCAAAAAGTGCAAATCCTGTTCGATAATCTTCCTGACGACGTCTGCCACAAGCGTTTACGTCATTTGCTCTATTGTCATTTCCTGCTGAAGGATAAATACAATCTCGATCCTTATGACATCGTTAAATTTCTTTCCAAATACAGTTTCTTTGATGCCCGCGAGCAAAATCGCCTACGCACCAGCCTCATCCGCAAAGATTATGAATCTTCCATACGGCAAATGCTGGGTTACATTGGCAATTTAAGCCTTACCATTCTTGATCCCAAGCCCTCTTCCAGCTGGGAAAACATCTATTTTAAAAGGCATATCGCTGCGGGGATTCCCTCCATGTATGGCACCTATCGCGAGGCCAAGCTGGAAGCCATGGGCATGATTTTCCGCCTGGAGAATGTGATCCGCAAGCTGTTTGAGAGAAGCGTCAGCCAGCTTAATCTGCATTATGTAACCGGAAGAACCCTGCAACGCATAGTGCGGATTTTGGAGCTTTATGACTATGCCATGCGGCAGGAAATGGTTACCAATGATGCTTTCAGCTCTGCGCTGCAGATGCTTAGCTCAGCCACCCACCTGACGAATCTCTCTCTGGACCAGTATCTGGATATCTTTAATCTGCTTAAGGATAGCGTTAATGAGATTATCAGCGAATACTTTTACCGTTTTTATGACAAAGGCTTGATGCAGCTTAAACAGGAGAAAAAGTCCAAAGAGGCCATGGAGAAATTCGCCGAGGAGTTCTATCGCAATCTGCTCTCCGGTTCGTTCATTGTGCAAGGCCTGGATAACTTCGTTACGCAGATTCTGCAAAGCCTTTCCGAGATGAAGAACATCTTTTCGCCATCTGACATTCCCCGCGTGATGTCCTACGATCCGGACAAGCTTTTCTTCCATCTCAATACCCGAAATTCCCGCATCGAGAATCAGGTGCTCCTGGGCTCCAAAGCCTATTTCCTGAAGCGTATGTGCCAGTATGAATTCCCTATTCCTCCAGGCTTTGTGATGACCACCGAGCTTTTCCGTAATCGGCAGATTATCAACACTCATCCAGAGATTTCCAGTGAGTTCGATACGCTGCTAAAGCAAAATCTCATCAAGCTGGAACATACTGCCAATCTTCAGTTTGGCGATCCCCAGAAGCCACTCTTGATTTCCGTGCGTTCCGGAGCGCCAATGAGCCTTCCCGGAGCGATGGATACCTTCCTGAATATCGGCATGAATGACGATATCACGCTGCGTCTTTCTGAGCGGCCAAATTACGGCTGGACAGCCTGGGATTGCTATCGCCGCCTTATTCAAAGCTGGGGCATGGCTTTTGGGATAAATCGCGACCTCTTTGACGAAGTGATTATAAAATACAAAAAGAAGTATGGCGTAAAGCAGAAAACCCAGTTCACACCTGAACAGATGCGCCTGATGATTACCGATTACAAAGAAGTGCTTTCGCGCTTTGGCATTGCCCTGGAGCAAGATCCCTTCCGCCAGCTTTATAAATCCATCTCCCATGTGCTGGATAGCTGGAATACCGAGCGCGCCATATCCTATCGCAAAAAACTGCACATTGCCGATGAATGGGGTACTGCTGTGATCGTGCAAAAAATGGTGTTGGGTAATATCTCACTGGATTCGGGCACCGGCGTATTGTTTACACATGCTTCCTGGAATCCCGAGCCCGGTATCTGTTTAAATGGCGATTTTACCTTGTGCAGTCAGGGCGAAGACGTGGTGGCAGGTCTGGTGCATCCTTTGCCCATATCCGAAGCGCAACGCATGCAAAATCCTTCCGAAGCCGAGATGTCTCTGGAGAAGGACTTCCCTGCCATCTATAATCGATTGCTACGCTATGTAAGCCAGTTGATTGTGGATAAGAACTATCCCCATCAGGAGGTGGAATTCACCTTTGAAGGTTCCCATGAAGAGCAGCTTTTCATCCTTCAAACTCGTAACCAGGTGATCCACAAAGCTCCTGAATACAAGGTTTTAGGCACCCTTAATGCCCTTGCCAGACGCATCGGTACCGGCATCGGCATCGGCAAGTTAGCCGTTAATGGCATTATCGTGATTTCCAGGCAGGATATTGCCACCCATGCCAATACCGGCGCTGCGCTTATTTTGGTGCGTCCCGACACAGTTCCCGATGATATGGAACTGCTTTTCGAATGTCAGGGGCTGCTAACCTCACGGGGTGGGGTCACTTCCCACGCAGCGGTTACGGCCACGCGTTTGGGCCTTATCGGCATCGTGAATTGCAAAGACCTGGTGGTAGATGAAGCAAATTCCACCTGTACCATTGGCTTGCGCTTGTTCAAAGCAGGAGACAAGATTACCCTGGACGCCACCAGCGGAAACATCTATCCAGGCTATCAGAAATTGCAGAGTGTACATAGTTTAAAATAAGATACAAGGAGACCAGACACATGAATCTGAGCTTAAGAAGCAAGAGACTACTGGGCATCAATGGCATGGGCAGAATCGGTAAGCTGCTGTTATGGAATCAAATCCATCTAAGGCACTTCGAAGGTATCGTGGTGAATTGTGGCCGCGAAATCGGCAAAGACCTCGATGATCTTATCCAAGTGCTTGAAACCGATAGCACCTATGGCTCTATCCACAAATTCCTTTTCGGAATGGTGGGACGCAAGGCCGAGATAAAGGTTCTGGATAAAGACACTCCCATTCTGGAGATAGAAGGCATACCCATCAAAATTCTGCGTAACGCCCGCGATCCCAAGGATATAAATTGGCTGAACGAAGGCGTGCGCATAGTAGTGGACTGCACCGGCACTTTCCTCGATCCAACCCTCACCGTGGAATCGGGAAAACCCTGTCTGCGTGGGCATTTGGAAGCCGGAGCCTTAAAAGTAATCTGCAGCGCTCCCTTCAAGATCAAATCGGGCATAAACAACGCCACCGATGCCAAAACCATGATCTATGGCATCAATCACTTGGATTTCAATCCCCGCGAGCATCACCTCATCTCTGCTGCATCCTGCACTACTACAGGCCTGGCGCACATGATAAAGCCACTTTTGGAAAACACCGAAACTTCACGCATCGTTACTGCTTCCATGAGCACCATCCATGCCGCTACCAATACTCAATCCATTTTGGATAGCGTTCCCAAAGCAGCGGCCACCGACCTGCGCAAATCACGCAGCGTATTGAATAACATAATATTATCCACCACGGGCGTTACCAAAGCCCTGGAACTGGTTTTGCCCCAGATAAAGCATATCGGCTTCATGGCGGATAGCGTACGCATCCCTACCAGTACTGTATCACTGATCAATCTGAACGTTACCTTCCACACCCAAATGGACGATCTGGGAGAGCCAAGTATCAGCCGCAGAGTGATCAATGATATCTACAAAGCGGCTTCCCTGGGCGCGCAAAAAGACTTGCTGATCTACACCGAGCGGCAAAATGTATCCGCTGATCTTATTGGCAGCCTGGCAGCGGTTACCATCGAAGCACACGAAACTCACACCCGCACTGGCTTCATCGATATCCCTCCCGAAGCCTTGGGAGCGTCCTACAAGGGCGAAGCAGTGCAGATGCCGGTTACCCATGCCAAGATTTTCGGCTGGTATGATAACGAACTTGGCTCCTATGTGAATTGCCTTTCCAAGCTATGTAACCACGTGGAAAGCAATACGATGTGAGGTGGAACTAACAGGATTCGACACGTCCTCGTGTCGAACGAAACGAAGTTTCGTAAGTAATAAGAACAAGCGACTCCGTCGCTTTGCAAAAGGGGTCGTTTGCAATCCTGAGATTGAGTCTAAAAGGAGCAAGAGATGTCTGAATTAGTTGAGTCCCACAGGCGTTATCTGCCGCATTGCCATGAATCTGACAAGGTTATATCCCTCACTTGGAGACTGGAAGGCGATCTTCCACAGCTAATAAAAGATACCATTAGAGAAATGCAATCAGTCTTTAAAGAGATCAGCGATAAAGAAAATGACCCGCTTCTTGTAGGACTTAATACAAAATACCATATCCTGATTGAGAAATATGATCAGCAACTTGGGGAGCACAAGCCTACCGGAATCGATCTAACTCGACCCGATATTGGGGAAATTCTTGCGAGTTCTTTTCATTTTTACCATGATAAGCTTTACGACTTACAGGTCTATTGCATCATGCCAAATCACGTTCATTTGCTGATAAAACCTCTTGAAGTGGAACCTCATAAAGAAGCATTGATCAGCGATATAGTTCGCCGTATTAAAGGTTATACTGCCAAGCAGATAATTAAAGCAGGTTTCGAAGGGCACAAAGTTTGGCGTGCGGACTATTTTGATCGCCAAATCAGGAATGATAAAGACTACTATTATACAATTGAGTATATACTTTGTAATCCTCTGAAAGCTAATCTGGCAGAGAAGCAAAAGGATTGGCCATATAGTTATAGTAAATGGTGGTAGGGAGTTCGACACGTCCTCGTGTCGAACGAAACGGAGTTTCGTAAATGGACAAGCGACTCCGTCGCTTTGCAA
>CAZSST010000162.1:0-5055 GCA_964609575.1 uncultured Candidatus Cloacimonas sp. | reverse complement strand
ATACAGCCCTATCCCGATCCGCGCCTTCCCGCGCACTTTCACGTCCTGCAATCCCAGCAGTAAACTCCTCTCAATATAGCTCTTGGTATCCTTATTCACTTCCGCTGCCAGGTCGTCACCCAGTTCCACCCGGATCACTTCCATCAGTGCCTTCAGCTTCGCTTCGTCCATCCGCTCCGCCCTGGGCATATCCGTCAGCATCGTTATTGCCATCTGCGCTGCTCCCTTCACCTGCTTCTTCCAGGCATTCATCAGCACCCGGTAATATTCCAGCATCAGGCGATCAAAGTAACTCACTGCTTGCCCTCACTTCCGCAGGTCTCACTTGCATAGCTCTCACCACGTCAGTCTCCGCACCCTCACCCGGTTCTTCCCGATGTCATATTCGCT
Organism: uncultured Candidatus Cloacimonas sp.; assembly: GCA_964609575.1. Taxonomy (GTDB): domain Bacteria; phylum Cloacimonadota; class Cloacimonadia; order Cloacimonadales; family Cloacimonadaceae; genus Cloacimonas. The sequence continues at coordinate 4,665 of CAZSST010000162.1, read as the reverse complement.
AAATCTCTCCAAACACCCCGCCAGCGCGTCCGGACCGTCCACATATCCGTCCGGATAAGTAAGAAACTGGCTTTCCAGCGTCCCCATATCCTGTCCGTCAGGAAAGATCACCTTCCCCGTCTCGATGATCGTCTCCGTCCGCTCGATGCGCAGGCTCTTATTCTCCTTGTTATCGATCTTCTTGATCCGGTGCGATATCGGTGGCAAATGATTGTCGCTGGCCCACCTGTCAAAATCCGCCAGTATCCGCTGCTGACCATAGGTAGTCTCACAGGCTGCCCGGAACTTGGCCAGGTAAGTCCTGTCCAGCTCCTGGTAAGCGTCATAGTAGTATCTGAAGAACTTCGTATTCTCCGTCTGCCGCACCCAGGCCTTCACCACATAAAAGCTTATCCCGTCGTATGCTATGGCAATCACTGCCTTGTAGCAGCCCTTCTCCCCCCACGCGGGATCAGCATACAGCCACACCCGCTTCATCTTGCTGGCAGCAGGCAAATCTCTCCAGGTCGTAAACCACTCATGCTTAAATATGGTCCCTTCGATCACCGGCTTCCCCAGCATCTCCCTCTGATATCCCGCATTCCCATAGCGCTTGCGCAGCTCCGGCAGCTTTTTAGTGGGATACTGCTCCTCCCAAACGCTCCTGCCCTTATTATCTTCCAAAGAATAGCGCAGAATCGCACGCTGTGAGGTTTTTAATACCTGGGGAGTATCCAAATCCACCTCAGGATTATCTGCCTTAATTTCGGCCTTTATGGCCTCGAGGTATTGGCATATTGCATAGTTCGGATGTACCAGGTTCCCCAGCCAGATCACCTTCCCTTCTCCGGAAGGATCCATGGCGCCGGCCAATTCCTGGCAAATCTTGTTCATCCGCCGCTTGCCAATCGTTTGATTCCCCTGATTCTCTTCTTTGTCGATATCATCACATACAATCAGATCCGGGCGCTTCGCCGTCTTGGGATTGATAGTACCTCTATGCGTTTGTTTGATCCCCCTGGCTCGGATCCTGGTCTTGTTCTTCAAAAAGAAATCGCTGGTATCCACATCCACCGGTGCCATTTCCGGGAAGTCGCACAGCAGCCGCTTATTATTAGTAAGCTCATGATGGATAAATAGCGTCCGCTCCTGGGCTTGCTCCACATCAGCTGCTGTGTGAATCACATATTGGCTCCCACTCGCGATCCTCCACAGGCTGTAAGCAATGGCGATATAAACCGTCTTGCCCAGCCCGCGGAATCCGGTTACCCCGATAATCCCATGTAGCCTCTGGATCTCGGTAAACATCCGGCAGTGGATCGTACAAAATGGCTTGGTGAATATATGCGGGAAATACGTCTCACAAAAAAACTTAAATCCTTCCCAGTCTTGCTGCCTTGCCTTCTTTATCCTGGCTGCTTTTATGTCGGGGTTGTCACCCAAAAAGGGCATGATATGCGGGGTCTTGGCTGCTATTTCATGCAGGCGTTTGTGTTGCCGCTGGATAAATTTACCCATTGATTATCCCTTCCAATGCAATCATCATGGTATCTATTAGCTCAGAATCTTCGATCTCAGATTCCAATGCAGCCCGTATATATTCAATATTTGCATCCGCCTCCAATTCTATGTACCGATATTCGTAACCACCTTCTGCCCTCGGTACATATCCCCACGTCACGTATATGTATCGCCCATATTTGAAAGCACTTGGCTGAATGTTGTCGCATGTCCCAGTCATATCTCCCTCACTTAAGTCTATAATACTTATTGATCTTCACTATCTCAGCAATAAATGGTATTTTGTCTGCATACTTGCATATCTGCTCAGTTAGCACCTTGCTACCGCTGAATATTATATGCTTTGCCCCAGCTATTGTAATTTCCATGGTAAGTAGCTGGTCATCTGTATTGCGTCCAAATTTTGTCTTGCCTATTCGGTATCCGGTTACCACCAGCTCCTTATTTAATACGCTATCTATAGGAATCTTATCTCCTTCTAATGCGGAAGGTTCTTCTGCGAAATCACTGAATCTCTTCAGAGGCACATCTTGCGCATTGGATTCTTGCATTTCATTACCTCACATGCTTTTCTAATGTGTTCCTGCACTGATTTTGTTACGTGATTTCTCCGCAGGTTTAGTGTATTGGCGTGACATAGCCAGCCGTAGTAGCTCACGAAGCTGCTTATCATTGCTCTGGGATTCAGATTCCCTTGCCCAATCATCCGCATCCTGCGCTTGAACTTCAAGGCTATTGATTTTCTCAAAAGCGTGTAGCCTGGATAAAATCGATAGCCCAAAAAATCAATCCCTCTGGCCTTAACCGGAAATACCTGCCAGTTACCTTTCACTTCAAGCTTTAACTCACGCGCCAAATATGACGCTATTTCCCTCCTCAAATCATGTAGTGTCTCCTTGCTTGTTCCCAGTATCACTAAATCATCAGAATAGCGGTAGTAGTGTTTTACCCCCATCTGCTCTTTAATCCAGTGATCAAATCCACTCAGATACAAGTTCGCCAGATGCTGAGATAAATAGTTGCCAATTGGAAGTCCTGTCTCTGTGCTATCAATTATCTCACTCAATAGGTTCAGAGTCTTGCGGCATTTTATTATCCGCTGCACCCGTGTCTTCAGTATCTCATGATCAATGCTGGGATAAAACTTGCGGATATCCATCTTTAAGCAGTATTTTAATTCAGGACTTTGCTGCATCACTTCCTTGATCTTTTTTGCACATTTATGTATTCCCCTTCCTGGAACACAAGCATATGTATCAGCTATTAGGTTCTTCACCAACATGGGCAAGATCACCTGCAAAATTGCGTGGTGAACTATCCTGTCAGGATAATAAGGGAGTTTATAGATTAGTCGTGTTTTCGAGCCGCATTGACGCTCAAATATATGGTACCGTGAAGTCGTGTAACTGCCGCATTGTATTATCGTTTGAAGATTACTGAGCATCAAGTTGGTATCTCGATCTACCACCCGTACTTCATTGTACCACGTCTTACCTCTCCTGGCATTTTCATGAGCAAGCTGCAGATTGTCAAAATCCGTGATTTTGGAGTATAGATTACCGTAGCGCTTCATCTGCTTATTTCCGCCCGGAGCCTTCGCATCTGCTACCAACACCTATAGGCTTGCTTTGTGTTTTGCCAAGAGGCAGGGTGATTGGGGCCAGTTTCTTGGTAAATAAGCTTAGCTGCCTGCCGATATTCGCATTACGGTTACCGGAGCTGTTATTCGCATTCGCGTAGAAAACGCCTGCATTACCGGCGTTATTCGAATTACCGCCCACTGCAACTACCTGCATATCCAATCACCTGTATTTTTTTCATAAGCAGAGCCGCCAGCCGAGAGCCGCACTACGGGAACCGGAGCCGTAATACGCAAACGCGCAGAAAACGCCCGCAATACCGGCGAAAGACGAAATACCGCCCACCGCAACTACCCGCTTGCCCGCGGCACTCGTGTTATAGTAATAATCGGATAATCCGATGGTCTGCCCACCGCCTACCGCTCTCCCGTAAAATCCATCCAGTCGCGCTGATTCATGGATGCGTGAAAGATATCCGGAGGCAGGGTTGTTATTGGCATCCCCGTGCGCGATTATCTTGTGGTACGCTGCACTTGGCGTATCATCCACGAATGCCCCGGCACTCACATAGGCATCCAGCCTGGACACAGTAGCAAAATCCAGGATAATCCCATCCAGCCATTGCCAGATATTCCCAAATGGTGATTCTATCCCGCGATAGCACGGGATAACGTCAGTCCAAAAGGCCTCTGCACTGCCGGTATATACTGGTAACCCACCACCATCTCCATATAGCGCAGCAAGCGCTACGTTGCCGCTGCCATTGCCCAGGCTTTCTGTTCCGCCCGTCGGTACTATCGGCATATATGTAGTGCTTCCGCCACTCACTGAGGCCTGCCATGTCGCCGCGGCAAGGTTACTGAGCCCGCCCGTGTCGTTCCCGGCTAACGCTTTTTGCGAATTAAAGCTGGCATATTCCACCAGCAATAGCAGCTGCACCGCACTCCATAGGCTCCAATCGCACAAGCGCCAGGTGCTATCGTCAGTATTGCCGTCTCTCCGCCTGGCTGCGGCTCTGAATTCTGCCCTGGTTCCGTACCCCACCGGAAGCTTTCCCCGAACGGAGGCAAGCTTCCCTGATGTTTCGGTCTGCAATTTGCGCTCTACGGTAACTGTGCGTATGTGCTTCCCCGTGTAGTCGTAATAATCCAGGAATGCGGCATCTTTCTGCAGTACTCCCATATAAGCACCGATATAGCGGTAAGGCACTTCCACCAGCACCCCGCCAATAATCTTTTCGAATGCAGGATGCACGGTGTATCCGCTAAGCGCACGGTCAGATATCCACCATTCCATCACATCGGGATCCGCTTCATCCCATACTACTTTCTGCCAGAATTTGGGGATTTCTACCATCACCTGCCCGTCTGTGCCATCCAGATTTGCCGCGCTGCCATCTGCTTTTTTCGCGCTATCAGCAGGATGTAGATAATATGCCACGCTCTTATGGGGATTATGCGGATCAGCTATTGCATCAGGCATCACACATCTGCGCATGCGGCGCTGAACTGTGCACCTGGAAGCTATCTCCTCATTCCAGGGCAGTGCTCCCAGCGTATCATTGAATGAACCCAATGCCCCCAGC
>CAZSST010000161.1:0-5217 GCA_964609575.1 uncultured Candidatus Cloacimonas sp. | reverse complement strand
CGCTGGCATGACGGAGGCTTTTTTATTGGGAGAAATGGGTTTTGTCAACAGCCTGAGTCCCATCGGGACGGCATTTCAGATAGATAATGGGTAGAAAAACGAGATCGAGTCCCATCGGGACGACAGGTATTAGCGACGAAGTAGCTTGTTACACTGCGAAACTATGTTTCGCTCTACACGAGGACTCCTGGATTGCAAACGTCCCCGTTTGCAAAGTGACGAAGTCGATTGTGATTTTTCTTACGAAATTGCATTTCGTTCGACACGAGGACGTGTCGAATCCCCGAGTCCCCGTTTGCAAAGTGACGAAGTCGCTTGTGATTTTTCATACGAAACTGCGTTTCGTTCGACACGAGGACGTGTCGAATCCAGGGCAAAGCCTAACCAAGATATTTCCCAAAACCTTCCTTGATCGCGATCAAAGAGGGATCAAGGTTGGTTCCAGGTTGGTTCAAGGTGGGGTGTAGGAATGAAGAATAAAGATTGAAAGCAACCGGGCATGTAACTAATGTATCTCGATGAAATTCAGGATTATTTCTTCTATAGCTCTTTTACTCTTTGCGAAAACACTTATGTGTATGCATCCATTACTGACAAACAGTGTGCTTTGCTTTTTTCCGCTTGTCCTCTGGGTTAAGAAGATACTATGGGCTTTTCTCCTGTTATGGCGGAATGGCGTCCACCATCACACAGCACTTTTTATCAACATTGGAAACGAAGTTGCATAATACAATCATCTTATGGTGCTGCACCTGGATTATGCTTTGCACCATTCAGGGAGACGAAATGTTTACAAAGAAACGTGATATCTTTACTGCCATATTGGCGCTACTTGCTTTTTCGGCTTTGTTTGGGCTTGAAACGGGGAATGCCTTCCTTTCCCGCAAGTATCATAATCCCAGCCAGATGCATGCTCCCGCTTTTGAACCCGTCCGAGCAGATTCGGCTCATGGTTTCGATGTGCAAAAGTATGAGATAACGCTAAATATTGATGATGACGAGCACTTTATTATAGGCAACGTGAAAGCCACGGTAAATGCTGAAGTGAATCTCAGCGCCATTGCCTATAATCTTAAGTTCTTAAATGTTTCTTCGGTTTACGTTAATAACGCTCCTACCACTTTTACTCAAGATCTCAATTCCGGATTGATCACCATCAATTTGAATATTCCCGCCGGACAGCAATTTACCACTCAGGTATTTTATAGCGGTACACCACAATTATCTAACGACGTGTATCACAATGGCATGACCTTTACGCCAAATACGGTATCCACGGTATCCGATCCGGATGCAGGGCGTTTTTGGTGGCCCAGCTATGACCACCCCTGGGATAAGGCTATCGTGGATTTGCATATCACCATGCGCAGCGATTGGAAAGTGGCGGCTAATGGGATCAGAACCGGCATTGTGGATAATGGCAATGGTACTTCCACCACCCATTGGATCGGGCAACATCCCATGACCACCTACCTGGTTTGCATCACTGCCGGACCCTATGTGGAGATCAATCAGACGGTGCCGGAGCAGAATAACCTCCCCATCCAGAATTTTGTTACCCAAAGCCAATATAACAATGCCCTCATCGATCTGCAGCAAACCCCTGCGATGGTGGCTTATTATTCGCAACTCTTTGGCAACTATCCTTTTGAAAAATATGGCCATGCGGTGGTTAGCTTGAATACCTATTCCGCTATGGAGCATCAAACGATGACCACTCTGGCGAACTATATCATTAATGGTGCAGGAACTTATGAGCTAACAATTGCCCATGAACTGGTGCATCAATGGTATGGCAATGCAGTAAGTTTCCTCAATTTCCCCGATGTGTGGCTTTCCGAAGGCTTTGCCACCTATGGTGAACACCTGTGGGTGGATAAGCGCTTGGGTTGGCAGCAGGCCTGCGATTATGTGAATACTTCTTTCCATCAGTATTACGTAAATTATGAGAATCAGAACGGCCCGCACAGAATTTATGATCCATTATTCAGTGAATATTTTGCACCTCCCTCATACGAAAAAGCGGCTTCGGTGTTGCACATGCTGCGCTTGAAGATTGGTACCGCCAGTTTCCTGCAGCTTTTGCAGCAGTGGTTTGGCACCTATATGCATGGAAATGCCATTACAGCGGAGTTTCAAGCCATGGCGGAACAAATCAGCGGACAGGATTTGGATCAGTTTTTTGCTCAGTGGATTTACGGATCGGGCATTCCCAGTGTGGAATACAGCCTGTGGCAAGCCGAGGATATCTCGCGGGTGAAAGTGCGCGCTAAAACCACCAGTCCAACTACCACGCCCTTTACGGTGGAGCTACCTTTCCGCTTTGTGCATCAGGGAATTGCCGATTCCTTGCAGGCTGTGGCGGGACCTCAGGGGCTAACAACGGAATTTCTCTACGCTCCTGTCCTGGAAAACTGCACGATTACTGCAAATTACCATAATTGGACGCTGCTGAGAGAACTGAGTGAACTGCGTCCTGAGCTTAGCGAATGCCTACCCAGTAATAACAGTGTGCTGCTATCCTGGCAACCCTATCTGGATGGAATAGACAGCGGATATGTGGTTTATCGCAAGCTGCAAGGAGGGGCATCATGGGATTTGCTTACTCCTGCTCCGATAACAGAACTTAGTTTTCTTGATACTAATGTTACCAATGGCTCCACTTATCTTTATGCGCTGGCTGTGATGGATGCCCAGGGATATAAATCCATGCTATCCAATACGCTAAGTGCCACACCCCAGGCTTTCAGCTTTGTCAGCGATTTGCTGGTGGTGGATGAAACCCGTGATGGCAATGGCGCCAATATCAATCCTACCGATGGCATGGTGGATGATTTTTATAGTGCTGCCCTTGCTGGCCTGGATGGTATAATTTCCACTTGGGATTGCAGTGTACAGGGAATGCCTGATCTGAGCACTTTGGGGCAATATAAGCTGGTGCTTTGGCATGCTGATGACTTTTCTCAAAACCAGTTGCAGGATAGTCAAGCCCTGCTTGGCGGTTACATACTGGGTGGAGGGAAGGTGGTGCTTTCGGGCTGGAAAACTGCTGGCATATTCTCTTCCAGCTTCCTGGATCGCTTTACCGGAGGCATCAATCCGGTTTACACCAATACTCCCTGCCTGATAAGTGCGCAAACAGCGGGAACTTACACTCTTGCAGAACTGGAGGTTGATCCCGAAAAGCTTACCGCATCCTGGAACAATATGCTGCCGTATATTTATACTTTCCCGGGAGCAAGCGATCCCCTTTATACCGCTACCATGGGTGCAGGCGATGCAAATGGCCAGAGTGTGGCCTTCAGATATGATAATACCGGCAGCCTTATCATGTTTGGTTTCCCGCTTTATTTTATGCAGCCCGAGGGAATCAGAAGCATGCTGCACGAGCTATTGCCCCTGCTTAATCCTGCTTTGCCAGTTCAGGAGGAAGCTGTACCCCCTGTTGCAGCCAGCCTTAGCTGCTCTCCCAATCCCTTCAATCCCAGCACCACCATCAGTTTTTACCTGCCTGTTTCGGGCCAAGTGGAGCTGGAATTGTACAATCTGAAAGGTCAAAAAGTGAGAAGCATCCTTTCAGCTTATGCCAATGCCGGAGCGCATCAAGCCATTTTTGAAGGTAATGACAACCAAGGCAGGCCCTTGGCTTCGGGAGTTTACCTGCTTCGCTATGCGCATGCCGGCGGCAGCATCCTGAAAAAACTAACTTTGATGAAATAGATTGACCAAAAAAGCATAATTATAAACAAGGAAAAAAACATAAATGAGGACCGATATGCAAAACCCACTACTTAGAACTGAGAATACGCATCGCCTGAAGGCGATACCTTTTCCCGAGATAAAAACCGAACACTTCCTGCCTGCCATGGAAGAAGCACTAAAGATTGCCAGAGCTGAGATAGAGGCCATGAAGAACAATCCGGAAGCTCCCACTTTTGAGAACAGCGTTTTGGAACTGGAACTCAATGGTGAATTGCTGGATCATGTGGCCACCATATATTTCAATCTTTTATCCGCAGAATCGGATAATGAATTCAAGGCTTTGGCACAGCAGATTTCTCCCATGCTGGCAGAATTTGGCAGCAGCATCTCCACCGATCCTAAGATTTTTGAGAGAATAAAAGCTGTATATGATAATGAAGTTGCCGGAAAGCCCGCTCCCATTATTCCTACGGATTTAAGCGATAAGGAAGCCATGAAAGCAGCCGAACGCTATCGCCTTATCGAACGCACGTATAAGGGCTTCATCCGCGGTGGAGCCTTGCTGAACGATGCAGATAAAAAACGCTTTACAGAACTGGCTATGGAATCATCCAAGCTTAGCCCCAAATTCAGTGACAACGTGCTTGCCGCCACCAATAAGTGGGAACTGCATCTCACCGATCCCAAAGATGTGGAAGGCATTCCCGAAAACTCCCTGAAAGCGGCAGAATTCATGGCCAGGAAGAAGGGCAAGGAAAGCGGCTGGTTATTCTCATTGCAGCCTTCCAGTATGACTCCCGTCCTCACCTATGGCAAAAATCGTGAAGTGCGTGAAAAGTGTTTCCGGGCCTATAGCTCCCGTGCTTTCAAGGATGAATTTGACAATCAGGACTTAATAAAAACCATCTTGAAACTGAGGGAAGAACGTGCTGCCATGCTTGGCTACAAAACCCATGCCGATTATGTATTGGAAGATCGCATGGCAGGCTCGGTTAGCACTGCCCGAGAATTTTTGGAAAAGATCTATAATGTGGCCTATCCTGCCGCTCAAAAGGAGATCGACGAAGTGCGAGCTTTGGCCCTGCAAGACGGTATCAGCGAACTGATGCCCTGGGATAATGGCTACTACTCCAATAAGTTAAAAGAACAACGCTATGCCTATGATCCTGAAGAGCTACGTCCCTGGTTCCGTGTGGAAAACGTGCTGGATGGCCTCTTCATCGTAGCGAATAAGATTTATGGCATCAGCGTGAAACAAGTTACCGACGTACCCGTATATCACCCGGACGTAACAACCTGGGAAGTATATGATAAGAATGGTGATTACCTCGGCCTGGTGTATATGGATCTCTTCCCGCGTGAAACCAAACGTGGCGGTGCCTGGAAAACTTCGTTCCAGGGACAGGGACTTCACCGGGATGGCCTACGCAGACCTCAAGTGGCAATTGTGGCGTCACTTACGCCTTCCACAGATGATCAACCCTCACTTTTAACCCTGAATGAAGCCCGCACCAT
>CAZSST010000160.1:0-5243 GCA_964609575.1 uncultured Candidatus Cloacimonas sp. | reverse complement strand
GCGGTTTAGAAACCGCCACTACTCCCTTTTCCCTACACTCGCCACATATATCACAAATTCTTCCGTGCCATCCACACCAATAGCTCCGTTCATCGCTTCATCCAGGTAAGCGCCAATCATGCAAGCTCCACCGCCAATGGCTTCTGCCGCCAGATGGATGTTTTGTCCCACATGTCCCGCATCCAGATACAAATAGCGATAGCCCCTTTGTCCATAACGCCAGGAAGTGCGATAGGGAACGGCGCTAAGGATGATATTCACTGCAGAGGTTTTCACCATTTCCTGCCGCATACTGGCTTCATAAATCCAGTTCGAAATCTCCGCAGAGGCATCCAGCAGCACCAAACAGTGCTTAATGGGATGATAATAGTACAGGCCGGGTTTTATTCCCGTAACCCGGTGTACGTTCACATAGGTTTCCAGGGGATGGCGTGCTCCCGCAGAGGGAACATTCCGAAAGGTGATCTCCATCTTTTCATTGGAACGAAAGTCCCTGGCCCAGGAGGTAGCCCAAAGCAGAAAGGACAGCTCTTCAGCGCTAAGGTCCTGCTCTGTATAGGTGCGCAGACTGCGACGCTGCGAAATAGCTTCGTGAAGCTTTATGGATGGCATCTCCAGCTTTCCCACCGCGGGCAGGGATACAATTTCTCCGCTGCGGATTTTCACTGCGTCCGGCCTTGGCACTCCAGTGGTCTGATCGCTTTCCCGTTCATAGATATAGCGGGTTAAACGCACAAAATCATTCCCAATGGATTCTGCCCGGGGCCTGATGGCTTCAATTTCCGCTATCACATCCGCCAGGTTTTCCTCAAAAAAATCATACTCTTCGGGAGTTATTTCCGCTTCGCGGATTATCTCATCGCGATTGTATCCCCTTGTCTTATAGTATAAATATCCAAATGTCTTGATATCCATCGTTATCCTCACCTATTTCCAATATTCAGGGTTTTACCTATATTATAAGCGGTATTCCCTTTTAAAAAAGAAAATAAACTTAGTGCAGGTTGGTTGGGGGATGCGCTGCCTTCAGAAAATATTAAAAATCACTTGGGCGTAAAGTAATTCTTCTTATTCTCAATTTTACATTGACAAAATTCTGGCCTTAAATATGTCATGTCCATGAGGTGAAAATGCATTTTTTGGAATTAAAGGCTTGTTTTGTTCCAGATAAGTCCATGCCTATGGTAAATGACCTATCTTCGGCGATAAGGGGATTGTGGGGCAGGGGCTTAAAAAGTATCTACTGCTATCAAAAGCAAAGCGATTGTAGTAGATGTGCTTTTGAAAATTGCACTTATTATGTGCTTTTTGAAAAAAAACTATCGGATGCCGATCAATATCACCCTTATATTATCCAATCCCGAGTAATTAATCCCCTATTAATCGAAGCTAGATTCAAGTTTTTTGGTTGGATATGCGAACACAGCGAAAAGCTGATTTATTCATTGCTAAATACCAATAATAAGATTCTAAACCGAAATGGCCAAGCTTATCAGCTCGGTTTGGAAAGAATAATTGATGCAAACGACAATATTGTATTTAGCAGTGATAGTGCAAATATCTCCAGACCGTACATTAAGGATCTAAAGTACAAACCTCAGGAAGTCTCCAAACTCATGATCGAGTTCCAAAGTCCTTTACGTCAAAAATCCCAGGGCAAGCTGATGAGTGAATTCGAGTGGATACCCTTTGCCAAAAGTCTAATCAATCGCATCAGGTATATTAACACCCATTTTAATAGGGAGCAGCTAAATATCCCTGAGCGCATAACTCTTGATGATGTTCAGATTGTCTCCTCGCACACCCAATGGAGCGAGAAAGTAAGAGTGTCTTTCAGGCAGGATACAAAAATGAGCATAGGAGGTCTTATCGGAAACATTGTAATAAAAGATGTTTCTCCGGAGATGGTGGGGATTCTGAAGCTTGCCCGCTATCTGCATGCCGGAAAACAGTGTTCCTTTGGGAATGGCGAAATAGGTTTAATAAATTTGTCAGATTTACCTCCTCCCCCTGCATAGATATTTATTGAAAACAGCTTCAATAATAAACCTAAAGGAGGTGTTTATGAATTACCTGAAAGCTATCGTCGCCATTGCCAATGCTCTTATTGTCATTGGCAAAGCCGTACAAGCCGTATCAAAAAAATAACTGAAACGGGAGTAGTTATGAGTTTAACAATTCATCACATCGTCTTTGCTGCCCTGATGCACGACATCGGAAAACTTGTGCAACGCTCAGGAGCAGCAGACGTACCTAAGTATGTGCCGAAATGCCGGCAGGATCCCAAAACCAAAGTTCTAAGCTACAAGCACGCCATGTGGACCACCGATTTCCTGGCCAGGCATCCTCTCAACCTACCCGAGCAGGAATGGGATTCCATTGTGGAATTGGCTGGTTCGCATCACTGTAAGGATTCCTGGAATCTACATAATTACGACAAGTATCTGGATATTATCATGCAGGCTGATCGAATCTCTTCCGGCTGGGATAGAGAAGAGTCCGAGGATTCATCCGGGGATAAACAGAGATACCTGAAAATGCCACTTTATTCTGTTTTCAGAGCTCTTTCCATAGGAAAGAACCTTGATCCAGAAAGCAAAAACGCCTGGCATTATCCCCTGAAGAAAATAAGTGCAAATAGTGCATTCCCCGTACAGGTCAGTAAGCTCCGAAATCAATCTGCAGAATACAAATCATTGCTCAATGAATTTGAGGGTGATTATTCGAAACTGTGTAACTATTACAATGGGCTAACATCCGAAAAGGACTTTATTAGCAGTTATTTTCCACAGTTTATTGATGCGGTGGACAATCTGCTGAAGAAGTACTTATGGTGTGTTCCCGCTAATACCATGGAAGCCCATCCAGTTGGTTCACTTTATCAACACATGCGAAACTGTGCTTCCATATCAGCCGCACTTTATGCAAAACTCCACAGCACCGAGCCTGCTATTGAACCTCCTTTCATGATAATTGCCGCAGATCTGAATGGAATTCAAAATTACCTCTATGACCTCAATCCGGAAAACTCTGCCAAAGCCAGCAAACTGCTTAGGGCACGCTCTTTTCAGATTCAAATGATTCTGGAAATGGCTGCTCATAAAGTAGTATCTGAATTAGGATTGAGCCATCAAAGCATTATTCTGGATCATGGTGGCAAGTGGTTCATCCTGGCTAACAACTCACAAGCTAATGAAAGCAAACTCCAAGCATTAAAATCCATCATCTACCGGGAAATGTATGTTCACTTCCTGGGAACAGTGAGTATGAATATCACTTGGGACAACAAACTAGGATTGTTTGACCTGAATAAGAAGTATTTCCTGAAAAGCATGACCAAGTGCCACGACAGTTTGGAAGAGGAAAAGCTGGCCCGCTTCTCCACAGCGCTGCAAGTTAATGGAAAGTGGAAAAGTGAAAATGCAATCATCAATAGCGATAACATCTATCATGATGAGCTCTGTGATTTCTGCAAGCGCCGCAAGAGTGAGCCCCAAGCTATCGATCTATACCAGAAGTACGATAATCCTGATAACGAGAATGTCCGTATTTGCGGATCATGCCTTCGAGAGATCCGCCTGGGACGCAATCTGGCCCAGAAGAACTTCTTTAAGATCTGGCCCGGCAAAGAAACAGAGGATAGCTATATTCATTTTGCTGGTATGAGCTTCGGTGCCGTTAAAGAATCAGAACTGGAGCATTTGCAAGCAGGCCACTATTACTTCTCGGTTCAGGATAATCACGTCCAAGTCCATATACCGCATCGGTATCTTGCGCGTAAGGTTCCAGTAGCGAATGGTAGAGTATGCAATTTTGAAGAGATTGCCCTACAAAACGAGGGAATCAAGGCAAATGCAATCATGAAAGGTGATGTTGATAATCTGGGATACCTGATGAACAGAGCTTGGCCCCAGGACGAGAAAGGGGAAGTGCAATGCTCCATTACTGAGTACTCCACGCTTTCGTTCTTGATGGACTATTTCTTCAGTGCCTATCTACCTGAATTAGTAGCGGATCAATATGCAGATTCCATATACACTGTGTATTCAGGGGGAGATGACTTCTGCCTGATCGGAGCTTACGAAAAAGTAATAGACTTTGCCGAAGTGCTAAGGAATAAATTTACTGCCTTTTGCGCGAATAATTCCTTTTTGCATTTCTCCGCAGCCATTACCATGATGCATCCCAAAGAACCGGTGAAATTCGCCATCCTCTCCACCGATGAGCGACTGGATGATGCCAAGGACAAACAGGGAAAAAACAAACTGCATCTCTATGAAACCATAGTGGGTTGGGAGCATCTGCAGAGTCTCATGGAATTCTCAGCTTTCCTGGATACCTGGTTTGAGAAAGGTGATATCACTCTGCAATTCCTCTACCGCCTCTTGGCCTATCACGAAATGTATCTGGAAACCCAAAACGAGCATAATACCAATTACCGCAACTATATGTATCAGTCCCTGCTACATTACGATATTAAAAGAAACATTGAAAAGGGCAGGGCTGATAATTTAAGTAATGCCGAACTGGTTAACACGCTTAAGAAGCTTACCGGTTTGGAAGAAGAGGGAAGCATGATGAAACATCTCAGAATCCCCCTTTGCCACACTATATACAAAAACAGAAAAAAAACAAATGGAGAAAATCATGAACGACAGAAATCAGAGTTATAGCCATCAAAATCCCCAAAACACCCGAAAGCTTGGTCCTTTCTTTAAGCCGGACGGTTCTTTGATCCTGGATTGGGTAGGGAAAAAGGCAGAGGATTTGTCGTGCGAAATTTCCGCAGCACACAATAATCTTACCTCCACCGGACTAAGGAATTTTTACAACGAGTTTATCAGAATCCGCAGCCTTCCCGAGGGCCATGCCGAAGAAAAGAAGATACTCATCAAGCTCTTGGTTGCTAAAGTAAACTACAAAAGAATCAATGGAAAGGCCCCGGATATCTTCACCAAGTTTGTAACCGAACTGGTGGAGGAAATCGGCGAAGATCTGAGCAGATTCGAAAAGGCCTGTTTAGTGATGGAAGCCGTGGTCGGTTTTAATCCCAAGAAATAACATAAGAGGAGAATTATCATGTTAGAATCTACAATCATAAATGGTCAGATAGTGCTGAAAAGCGGCTTACACATTGGTGGCAACAAAGATACTATGCAGATCGGAGGTATCGATAATCCTGTAGTAAAAAATTCACTCACCAACATGCCCTACATCCCAGGATCGTCTCTAAAAGGGAAGAT
>CAZSST010000159.1:0-5328 GCA_964609575.1 uncultured Candidatus Cloacimonas sp. | reverse complement strand
TGCGATGATTATTAAGTAAAGAGTGGTGGAAAGCTAAGGCAGTATTTCCGCATGGGTAATACATATCTTTATACGTATTTTTCTTTTTGGGAGCATTTGCGCTGAAAATGGGGGAGCCAAGGCGAAGCGCTATTGTTTCCTTGCGCTTAGGCGTGATGATCCGAGCTCCTGAGCTTATTAAAAAAAAATCCAAATCTTTCTCCAGATTAGTTCTTCGCTTCTTTTTCCAGCGCCAAATTACCGGAGTGAGCGATACTCGCTGCTCCGGCACAAACGATTCTCATCATTGTTACTTAGCAAATACTTTTTACAGCATTTTGGATACGTGATACATTGTTCTGGTTTGCATAAAATGTGTCAAGTGAGAAAATGCTAGAGAGGGGCTGTGAGAGCAAGCTGTGAGAGCTAAGCGGTGAGAGTATCACTGTGAGAGCAAGCTGTGAGAGTATCACTATGAGAGCTATGCTGTTAGGGAATCAGGCGTCCCAGCAGGATAGGGATGCCGACGTCCCAGTCGGCAAAAGATAACGGGAACAAGGATGTTCCTTACCATTTCTGACGAGGACTACAGATATTCCTTTATCCTGCGATGGCCAGGCAATGCCTGGGCTAATGCATGATGATCACATGGGCAGCACATAGAGAATAAAAAAGCAGCCCCGGCGAACCAGGGCTGCACAATTGAGGTTACATTAGTTGGTTACTTATTTATTATCGATTCGATAGGATTGGAATTCAATCTTTGGCCACGGGTAACGGGAAGAGCTCCGGCACCAGCGGTAACTTTGAAGAACTGCATATTGGTGGGAGACAGATTAGCTCCAATGTAGGTAGCGGGCAACGATCCCAGGAATGTATAAGCGCCATAAGGATCAGCAGTACCGTATATGCCGTACCAGATGGCTCCGGGAATAGTAGTCCAGTTAAGGTTTACATTGGTTCCGTCCCAGGCGGTGGTAAGTTCTGGCTGAGCAAGTGAAGCAGGAGCTTCATACACATTCACATTATCCAGATACCAGTAGTTGATTTCATAGGAATCCTCCCCAGTAGTTTTGAAGCGGATCTTGAAATCATGTCCAGCAGCATAGGGAGTGATGTCAAACGCGCAATACGTCCATCCCCATCCAGCACCGGCTTCTTCGAAGGAACTCCAGGTTTGAAGCGTATTCCAGGTGGTACCATTCCACACTTCCACGGCAAACCAGTTTTCTGCATCAGTGCTGTAGTTATTCAGAGCAAAATCGAAACTCAGCCAGATATTGGAATGTCCGGCACCAATCAGATTATGACTGGTAAGGTAAGTTTCGTAATTTGTGATCTGGGGACTCCAGCTGAATGAAGCACAAGGAGCAGGCTCACCATTAATGGTATCGATCACCCAATTTGAAGCAGAGGTATACCAGTTCTGAGTGGTATATAGTCCGCTGTTCCATCCTTCATTGAAGGGAAGTGTGTAAGGAGGAAGAAGGCTCATGCTAAGGGGAACGATGTTCGACCACACAGAGGTGGTAACATACACGGCTTCCACTTGATAGTTGTGTATTCCTGGTACGTTTCCGGCATCATAATAAGTGGTTCCGGTTATGTAACCTGCAGTATTTAATAAAGAGCCATCACGATACACATTATATCCCTGCAGTACGCGGGTGGGTGAAGTGACGGTTCCCAGTGCTGAAGTGAAGCCATTGTTTCGCATTGTATCAGGATTGAAGGGCTTGTTCACTACGGGAATGCTGATCTGCGGAGCAGAAGAAGCAGTACGGGTAGCTGGGCTAACGTAGCCTTGGATGCACCAGTTATAGGTTAAGCTGGCATTAAGCGCGGTCAGTTCGCTCCAAGTTCCGCTCCACTCAATCAGATTACCCAATCCGGCAACTTGCGGTCCTGCATCGCAGCCCGCAGGATAACCAGCAGTGGTATTTACATAATAGCCAATGTAAAGAGCATTGGCATTGGTGATGGGATAGGGGGTGGTTAGCGCCACTTCGTTCCATGCATTGGCAGTGTATGTGGTTACTGCTTGTTCATACACCTGGGTTACGGGAGCCAGGTCTGCATCGGTTCCAGTCCACAGACGGATAGTATAGGTAGCTCCATCCACGTAGGGGAAGAACCTAACGGAAGTAAGCTGGTCACCGTTGTACAGTCCCAGAATGGAAGTGGGGAATTTTTGGGCAACAGAGAATTCTGCAGCCCCACCGGTTCCGATCGCATCATTTTGCACTCCACTACCCCAGTAAATCCAGCCGGGAGCAGAAGTGGGGCCATCCCAGGGCATCCAACTAAGGGATGCATCAACTCCACCAACCACTGATCCAGAGAGGGCTATTGCTCCGGGGACTACTTCATTCTCAATCACAAACTCGTAAGGAGGCCATTGGTACACTTCGTCCGGATATGCAGCGCTGTAGGCACCAACTGTCCAAACATAGTGTGCATTATGAGTATAAGTGAATGCAGGAGTGTAGGGGCTGTTAACATCATCGAAGAGGGTGGCTACACCAAAGAATTCGTCTGAGGTGAAGTTTTCGGGAAGATCAGCAACCGGAGCGATGTACAGGTTATACACATCCGGGAATGATCCGCCAGAATTCCAATTGAATTGGTAGGGGAATCCAGTTTGAGGCATATCAAGTGCGCCATTGGCGGGATAAGCCAGAATTGGAGGCATTACCGGACCAGTGGGTGCTCCTGAAATAGTCAGAATCACGTTAGGGAATGCATTATGTATGTACTGAGCAATCTCGGGTGCGGCAGGATCAGGATTGGTGCCGTCGCTGTAATACAGCAAACTGCGTGCTTCAGTCGTGGCTGTGCAGTAGAATTGACCATAAGGAGAATCATAACCGCCAGTGTTTTCGTCCACGGCTATCACAAGGTTGTTGGTACCATCATAAGCGAACGGAGTGGTAAGATTGATAATAATCCATCCAGGTGTGGCTGCCGCATCTACAGTACCGCTGAAAACCTGAGAAAGAGAACTCAAGGGCAACCAATCGGAAGTAGAGGCAAAGGTTGAATTGGGAGTGTGGCCCATATACACAGTCCAGCCATTCGAAACTGTATTTGGTGCGGCACCGTTCCAGTAATAGGATATGGCGTTGATTACTCCGGGGATGCCAATTTCAGAGGCAAGAAAGATGCTTTGTGAATAGGTGTACCCGTAAAAGGCATTGATCGGCAGCATCGGGCTTACATCTGTTCCGGTACCGATACTGATATTCACCAAGCCTTCCGGCGCAGTGGTAAAGCTCCAAACAGGGCATCCGGTGGCATCGCCATAGGCATTGTATGGAACCACCTGCCAATAGTACATGGTTTCATTTGTCATGGTGGGAGGGTTCCAGGTGGTTACATTGCCCATGTCCCCAATAAAAGCAGGCGGATTGGTGGTGCCGAAATAGAGGTCATAACCAGTAGGTGCTCCACCGCCGGAAACCCAGTTCAATGAGGCTCCGGTGGAGACCATGGTAGCCCCATTTATAGGTGAAACAGGCAGAGCAGCATTGGGCGGACCGGCAAGATTCTGCAGATCGATCACGGCATCCCATCCAGCATAGGTGACGCTACTGTCAGAAGTGAAATTGAAGGTTAGCGCTCCAGTGGCATGGGAAGAGATGAACATCGGAATTGTAACAGTTCCTGTATATGAGCCCAGCAGAGGATCGGCTGTGGTAGGGCCATCGTAAATTCGTAAGTAATCCCAACCACTTTCGGAAGCAAAGCTGTTGAAGCTCGATCTTATAGCATAATTAGCCGGAGCATTAAAGGTGAAGGTGTAGTTCTCAGAATTCTGATATGCACCAGTGGAACCACCTGAATCGAAGAAACTATAACTATCACCAGGATTCAGGGTTATAGAACCATTAGTCATCAGGACTACGGGGCCACCGGTAGTGAAGCTCCAGATTGGGCAGCCAGTGGCGTTACCATACGTATTGTAAGGCACTATCTGCCAGTAATAAGTGGTGTAGAAGCTCATATCGGGCACGTCATATGTATTAGTTGCACCGGCATTTACGCCATTAACGATGTTGGTGGGAGTTGCGGTGCCACCACCATCAGTGCCGAAGTACACATAGTATCCAGTTGGTGAACCACCACCGGATGACCAATTCAAATTAGCTCCGGTGATAATGCCTGTGGCTCCATTTGCCGGGGTAACGCACAGGGCCGGATTGGGTGGATTGTTGGCTACCGGTGGAGTCCATGAGAAAACTCTTCTGGAGCCCTCTGCAGCGCTATCCAGATTAGGCATGACGCTGTTTAGAGGGAACGTCGAGTTCATAATGGAGGTACTGGTTACATCCCAAGCAGGGGCAGTGGTGATGTTTATAATGTTTCCCACGCTTCCCACGATGTTACTATTGGAGATAACAATTCCGCGGGATAGATCGGAGGTTTGATTGTTGTACATGGTTCCATAAACATATTTCACCACATTGGTGCCTTCGTAAAGCCAAACCTGCATGGTGGATCCGGTTCCCAGAGTTGAGGAATAGGGAATCCGGAAACTCTTCCATTCAACCACCAGCATGCGGTTGGGTTCGCTGCCGAAAACTTTATAATGCAACTGGCCGTCAGCCTGGATGGCATTATCCCCTGAAAGGGGCTGTAACAATGCAGTATTGGTATTCACATATGGGAAAGTGCTAATAGCAGTACTTCCCAATTGCATTTGACCGTTGCTATTGGCAGAGAATTGTGTGTAAACGGTTCCGCAGAAAACGAAGTTGAATCCTATATTGGTTACTGACGAAGCATAATCGTCATAATAAGCGCCCGGGGCTAATAAGGGGGTTGTGCCAGAACTCATATCCATCAGGCTTCCATTGGTGGCGGTAGCATAGCTGTATTCAGATATGTTCTGGGCGTTTAGTAGCGTTATGCCAAAAATAAGCACCACGCAGAACAGCAATATTCTCTTCATAATCTTAATATCTCCTTAAAAAAGAGTTTAGAGTTTAGGTTGAAGAATTGCGTTAGTTATTCTATAGGAGTCCTTTGGCCATGCCATCCAATGTGGCCAGATTCAGGCAAGACTCCCGGTTTGATATCGAGCATGAATGGGAGTTAGGGACAGACATATATCTCCGGCAGTTGCAACGTGGGTGTTCATGTGCGATGATTACCATAGAGCGTCGCTGGAGTGTATTCATGCCTTTATCCCTGATTTTGGAGTATGATGATTACATTCATCAAATATAAAATAGTACTTCAGAAGCATAACTAGTTCTTAGCCCTTGTCCGAACGAGATTCAAACATTAAAAAAAACATTCATTCGCTCCTGTAGCAATTCAACTTCATTTTCCATCCGGCTACCTGAA
>CAZSST010000158.1:0-5476 GCA_964609575.1 uncultured Candidatus Cloacimonas sp. | reverse complement strand
AATATTCTATCATCTTGGCGCTGGTAACTTTCTTGCCTTCAAAGATATACTTGCCATTTTCATAGAAGCTGGAAGCAGCGGCATCCAGAGCGATAAAGATGTCTTTACCGGGCTTGTAGCCAGCGGCTTTGATGGCTTCCATAATCACGATAAGGGCTTCCTCATTGGAGCTAAGATTAGGCGCAAAACCGCCTTCATCGCCCACGGAAGTAGCCAGGCCCCGCTTTTTCAGGATGGCCTTCAGGGCATGGAACACCTCGGCATTCATGCGTAAGCCTTCATGGAAGGTACTGGCTCCCAAAGGCATAATCATATATTCCTGGATATCTACGTTGTTATCGGCATGAGCGCCGCCATTTAAAATATTGCTCATGGGCACGGGCAGAGTGTAGGCATTAACCCCTCCCAGATAGCGATAGAGGGGGATATCGAGCTCGATGGCAGAAGCTCGGGCCACAGCCATAGACACGGCCAGAATGGCATTTGCACCCAGCTTGGCCTTGTTGTGGGTACCATCGGTTTCGATCATCAGTTTATCGATATTGGCCTGCTGCAGGGCTTCGAGACCCAAAAGCTTTTCGGCAATGATGTTATCGATATTGGCCACGGCTTTCAGCACGCCTTTGCCACCGTATCTTTTTTTATCGCCATCGCGCAGTTCGATGGCTTCGCGTTCGCCGGTGGAAGCGCCACTGGGCACTCCGGCTTTGGTGATAACGCCGCTTTCCAGCTGGACATCGGCTTCCACGGTGGGATTGCCGCGTGAATCAAGAATCTCACGGCCTTTAATATAGAGTATTTCGGACATTATAATCCTCCCTTATAGTGAATAATATATCTTCAAACGCTGATATAATAAGCGGTTTTGGGCGCGGGGCAAGCCTGAAAGGATATTTATCGCAGCTTGATGACCCTCAGGGTGTGTTCCGCGTGATTCTGGCGTGCTTTTATGAAGTAAATACCGGAAGAGCAGTTTTTGCCAGCGGTATCCAGTCCATCCCAGCTTGTTTCGATTCCGGGTGTGGCATTTATGCGCTTTATTAGTTGCCCCTTCAGGTTGTATATGCTTAGTAAAATTGCGGCGTTTTTGGGGCTTGTGGGAAGGATTTTCAGCACATCTGCAAAGGGTGAGGGCTTGGCTTTCAGGCTTAGCCTGGGGATTACAGGGGAGTTAATATCGTTGGAACCGCTGTAAGTTTCCCAGTTATATTGGTTTCGGGTCGATTCTGTCCAGTTCCCGCCATCATAGAACCAGCTTAGAGTCCAGTTCAGGTTGCCATCGTTATTATAGGTATATGTATCTCGTGTATCGGGAATCCAATCTACATCCCAGCTATAGTGAATAACCTCACTAAGCTCCAGATTAGGAATCTGATAGGTGTAAACATCGCGGTTTTCATATTGCCAGGCGCGCGAGCTCCAATATGAATCAATTTTGGTATTCCACATCCAGGGGGTGATATTGGAAAACAAGTATCCATATTCGTACATCAGCTCAGAAAAATACTCGATGAAGGTAAGCCCGTTGCTGGTGTCATTGGGGTGATAAGTTAGTTCCTCCCGGTAGTACAAATCCCAATTCAGGGAATCGGGGGAATAGTGGGATAAAACCTCAGTGGGCCTGCCTTGGGGGTCATTTTGGAAAATATTTTTGTAGTATTCCGTTTCCTGATCCCAAGGGTCATATTCCCAGGAGATGAATTCGGATAGCTGATCGTTTTGGTAAAAGTAGTTCTCGCGGTATCGCAGCACTTCGGGAGATGAGTCGCAATCAAACCATTTTTCCAGAATCAGGCGGTTAGACGCGTCATATAAGAATTCGGCACGTTCGCGGAGGTCATAATTCCCCTCCCAGAAATCGTAATACCAACTGGCAGTGGTTCTTCCGGCAGCGTTGGTTTGATAGGTAGCCACGCTGTGTTTTTGCCAGGTTTGCTCACCCAGATTATAAAAATACATTTCCAGGGAATCAAGTTTGGCGGGATGGGCAGAATTGTAATAAAGCACTTCCCTGCCGCTGGGAATCCAAGTGTTTTCGAAATATGCTGTTTGCACTTCATGCAGACGCCAGGCCCGTAAATTTGGTTGGGGATGGGACTTGCCCTGAAAAACGCCATATCCTGCGGCAGGCATGGCAAACGTCAAAAGGGGCAACACAAAGGCAAAACAAACTAAGGCAGCTTTTTTCATGTGACACCTCCTCACACAGTTGCATCACAATAGTGTAATCCAATTCAGGAATGTCGCAAGGATAATCATATAGGGCTTTCTTTAGTCCCAAGTAGATAAGAAACAAAGCAGAAGGGATATCTTAGCAGGAGTCATTTGCGCCAGAACCTTATTGTTGCCATATCCCAAATTGTATGGCGCAAAGGACTCATGCGGGCATTGGCACTATCTTCTTATGAGTCCTTTACGCCTATGGAATGGGATGTTAAGGGAATTGCCAGCGGAGGTGCAAATGACACCTGCTACAACGTTACTGACTCAGGTTTTCAGCAGGGCTCTGCATTCCTCGATCTTTTCTAATTTAATACTTATCTGCCTTAGCGGTGCTTGATAAAGCGGGTTATTGCTCTTTGCGAGCCGCTTTCCACCACCATGAAGTATAGTCCGTTGGGGCATTCCTGGAGTTCGGCGTCCCGTCCCTCCCAGCTATAAGTGAAGTCACCCCCGGAAAGGATAAATGAATTTTGAAACACTTTTTGTCCCTTCAGGTTATAAATAGTGGCTTGCGCATTGCCCTGGGCTTTTCCGCTGATCTTAATGCCAAGCTTATCGGCAAAGGGATTGGGATAAGCGGATACTTGCAGCAATTCACTAACTCCCGGAAGCACTTCATCTTCGATATCGGTTCCACCCCAAATGCGGGCTACAAATTCCGGATGATCCACATAGGGATTGCGATTGTTCTGATAGGCCTGAACACCATTATTACGCGTTACTTCCGCAGCATCAGGGGGATCGGCCACATGCCACAGAAGCAGCGTGGGCAGCATATTAACGCTTTGCTGGGTGAGGCTTTCACCGCTATAGCGGGTATAAAAATACAGCAGTGCTCTGGCGATATTGCCCTTGAAGCTATTGGCGGGCTCAAAAACCATTCTGCCCGTATAATTATTCCCCCGGTAGCTTTGGCGGGGAGTATCGTTGTAATACACATTGGCAGTGCTATGGTTATGCACCACGTCGAAGGGATAATTCCCCCGCGAGCTATTTACCACGGAATTGGTAATGAAAAGGTGATGTAGGTCGGATTTCTTTTTGCTGGTGTCGGTGCCGTTGAACCAGCTTTGCGCGTAGGTGTGCTCCGTATTGGGATTGTTGCTGCCATTATAGTTATAACCCACGTAATACACTTCTCCGGTATAAACGCAGGTTACATTACCATTTACGTTGTCCAGGGTTTGAAAAAGCACGTCTTTGGAATCATCATAGCTGGTATTGGTATTGTTGTCGATAAGGTTTCTGAGGCCATTGAACAGCGCATCGCCGGTAAGGTTGATCACGCTGTCATAATAATCGGCCTGCAGGCTGAAACTGAGCAGCGTCAGCAGAGTTAGTAGCAGTATCTTTGTCTTATGTAAGGGCATAGTTCCTCGTTTTTTCTTAACATAGTTTGGGATCGTCTTTCAGGTAGGCGTCGTCTCGGGTGAATAGCAATTTTTCCACCGTTTCGATGAGAATGTGGATGATGATGCCATGCACTTCCTGAATTCTGGCGGTATCTTCACTGGGGATGATGATTTGATAATCGGCCATGTTATTCAGCAGGCCGCCATCCTTGCCCAAAAGCACACAGGTGAAGCAATCGCGCTTGGCTGCTGTTTCCATGGCCTTTATCACATTAGCTGAATTTCCGCTGGTGGAGATGCCAATTACCATATCTCCGGGCTGAGCATAGGCTTCCACCGCACGGGCAAAAACCATGTCATAACCATAGTCATTGGCCACACAGCTGAGGTGGCTGGGATCGCTGATGGCAATAGCAGGAAGGGCAGCACGATCGTGGTGATATCTACCGGTTAGCTCTTCCGCAAAATGCATGGCATCGCACATACTGCCGCCATTGCCAAAGATAATCAGCTTGCCCTTGCGTTCATAAACTTCCGCCATTTGCGTGGCGATGCGCTTTATGGCATTGATATTTTCTTCTGCTGCCAGAAATTTTCCCAGCAGGTGGTGCGCGTTTTGCAGAGAGGTTAGGATGGTATTATTCACGTATTTCCCGTCTTTTATAGATTTTCTTTCACTTTTATCTTGGTTTTCAGCTCGGCTTCTTCGATCTCATCGAATTCCTTTAAGGTCTGGTTTATCAGCCGCACCCGTTCTTTATAGGGCACAAAGGCGCTCTTGAAGCCATTTAAGATTACATATTTAACCGTGGGATAATCCAGGCCCAATTCATTGATGGCCAGCATATATTCATCGGTAACCGTGGTGTCGCTGATGGTGCGGTTATCGGTATTGATGGTTACCCTCAGGCCATAATCGATATAGAAATCGATGGGATGGCTGCGGATATTGGCCACCGCCTTGGTGTGAAAATTACTCTTTATGCAGATTTCCAAGGGGATGCGATGGTCATTTACGAAGTTCATCAGATCGCCATCTTCCACCAGCCGGGTGCCATGCCCGATGCGATGCGTACCGCAATAGTGAATGGCCTGATGGATGCTTTCGGGTCCGTAGGCTTCACCCGCGTGGATGGTGATATTGAGGTTGTTTTTTAAGGCCAGATCAAAGGCTTCCTTATGATCCTTGGCGGGGTGATTATATTCCCCACCGGCCAGGTCAAAGCCGATCACACCCTTATTTTTGAAGGCAATGGCAAGCTCTGCCAGCTTCAGCGACGTGGTGGGATCCATATTCCTGATGCCGCAGATGATTACGCCGGTTTTGATTCCAAAATCGCGTTCTCCGGCCTTCAAACCATCTATCACGGCCTGGGAGATTTCGGTTAGCTTCAGCCCCTGATGCGTATGCAAAATAGGGGAATAGCGCACTTCCATGTAGCGCACATTCTCCTTTGATGCATCTTCGGCCAGTTCATAGGCGGCACGCTTTAGCCCTTCCTTGTCCTGCAGCACCAAATTTACTATATCAAATCCACGCAGATAATCTTCCAGGCTGATGGTATGCTCTCCGCACACGATCAGTTCCTTCAGCTTTTTTATGTCCATGGTCGGCAGTTTGATGTTATTTTTCTTGGCCAGATCGATAATCGTTTCCAGGCGCACACTGCCATCTAGGTGCACGTGCAAATCCGTCTTGGGAAGCTTTTCGATGAAAGCTCTCGTCATTTTAATCTTCATTTTCTTATCCTTCTTTTAGCTTACACAACAAATTAGCCAAAGGGGGGATTATGTCAATAGCTATTTTGTGATGGAGTGCTGGAGTGCTGGGGTGTGGGAGTACCAAAGTGCGGAGCACGGCAAGGCGTATGCCCCTAGCCCAGTAGTTTACTGCTGGGAAC
>CAZSST010000157.1:0-5588 GCA_964609575.1 uncultured Candidatus Cloacimonas sp. | reverse complement strand
CTGCTTTGTGCAGCCAAGGATGTAAAGACTGGTTCCATTAGCGGCACAGTTCGTGAAACCGGAAAGATGAAGCTGAGCATTTCGCAAATAGAGGTGAGTTGCCTGCAGAATAATATCCAGATAGGCAAGGCCATCACCGATGATCAGGGAGCCTTCAAAATTGGCAAACTCCCTCCGGGAAAATATACTGTGGAAGTAAATGCTCCCCTGTATGAGCCTTGGAAAAAGCAAAACGTGAAGGTAAGCAGCGGAAAAACCACCAAGCTGGACATTCGCCTGAAACCTGCTGCAGAAGTATCCGATGAGCTTGGCACCGCAGCGGTAGATAACGCAGCCTATGAGCAAGCTATCTCCCAAATCGGCAATATATACTCTACTTCAGCAGGTAGTGCTGTGCATGCCAAACAAGACGCCAGCCCTGTGTATTTTCTGCCGTATCCCCAACCCAATGTATCTATTCCCCCCAATAGCACAGAGGATTATACAGCAATAAATCCCAATGCCTTCCACAGTCCTTTGGATGAACCGCTTTCCACATTTTCCATCGATGTGGATACTGCAGATTACAGCAATATCCGCCGTATGCTGAAGAATAATACGCTGCCAGAACCAAAGAGCGTGCGCATCGAAGAACTGGTAAATTATTTCGAATACAACTATCCCTATCCCGAAGGTAAGCATCCTTTCGAGGTTTATAGCGAGATGGGAGTATGCCCCTGGAATCAGAAGCGTAATCTGGTGCATATCGGCCTGCAGGGACGCAAACTGAATCTGGATGCCGCTCCGCCTAGCAATTTGGTTTTCCTGATTGATGTTTCCGGCTCCATGAATACTCCGCAAAAGCTCCCTTTGGTAAAGGAATCGCTGAATCTGCTGATCGATAATCTGCGCACCAAAGATCGGGTGGCCATAGTAGTTTATGCAGGTGCGGCAGGCTTGGTTTTGCCTTCCACCGCCGGTGATAACAAAACCAATATCCGCTTTGCCATGGATCAGCTTCAAGCTGGTGGTTCCACTGCGGGTGGGGCAGGGATTCAGCTTGCCTATAAAACTGCCTCGGACAATTTCATCACCGGTGGCAACAATCGCATTATCCTCTGCACCGATGGCGATTTCAACGTAGGAGCCTCCTCTGATGCACATCTTACCCAGCTGGTGGAAGAGAACCGTAATAAGGGCGTGTATCTTACCACTTTGGGCTTTGGAATGGGCAACTACAAGGATAACAAGCTGGAGATTCTGGCCGACAAGGGTAATGGCAATTATGCCTATATCGACACTATCCACGAAGCCAAAAAGGTGCTGGTAAATGAGATGGTTTCCACCCTCTATACCATTGCCAAGGACGTGAAGATTCAGGTGGAATTCAATCCTGCCCACGTGAAAGCCTATCGCCTTATTGGCTATGAAAACCGCATCCTGAATAAAGAAGACTTCAAGGACGACACCAAGGATGCAGGCGAACTGGGTGCGGGGCATAACGTTACAGCAGTTTATGAAATCATCCCTGCCGAGTCCAAAGAAATGCTGCCGGAGCTGGATGACCTGAAATATCAAGAAATCAAGATCAGCGAAGAAGCACGCAAATCTCCCGAAGCTTTAACCGTGAAGCTTCGTTACAAGCTTCCCGAATCGGACAGCAGCCTGCCCATGGAAATGCCGGTGATGAACAAAACCCTGCCCCTGGAAAAATGCTCTGAGAATTACCTTTTCTCTGCCGCAGTAATAGGCTATGGCATGATGCTGCAAAATTCGGAGCATAAAGCTGCCCTCACCTGGGATATGGTAAAAGACCTGGGTAAAGCCAATCTCGGCAAAGATAGCAGTGGCTACCGCAAGGACTTCCTGGAATTGGTGGAGATCGCTGCCAGGCTTTGGGATAAGAAGCACGCTCTGGAAGAAGAGGAAAAGAACCGGGACTACAACAAAGGGAATTAAGAATTAAGAATGAAAATAGCTGGGAGGCATGTTCAAGCCTCCCTCTGTTTTTATTCGGGTATTATTTTCATTGTGTCCAAATCACATATGCACTTCCGCACTTTGGCAGTTTAGAACTTTGCAACCATATGCCCAAGTTGTGTTTCACCCTTCCACTGTTCCACCTAATGTCTGCACAAAAAAAATGGTGGGTGATACTGGATTCGAACCAGTGACCTCTACGATGTGAACGTAGCGCTCTAACCAGCTGAGCTAATCACCCACATAAGTGGGATAGTGGTGGGAGATACTGGATTCGAACCAGTGACCTCTACGATGTCAACGTAGCGCTCTAACCAACTGAGCTAATCACCCACTTCGGGCACGTTTTTTGAAGCCCGCAATTTTGTCAAGCTCTCGTTTAAAACCAGGGCCCTGTTTATTGTCTTTGGCCTTTATCTATCCTTTGTTGCTCGAATTCCTGGATTAGATTTTTACTACCTTTCTTAGCAGGGTGTCCTTGCCGCTTTTCATGCGGATGAAGTATATCCCCGCAGCAGCTTTTTGTCCATTCTTATCTTCGCCATTCCAGATCAGGCTATGTTCTCCGCTGTCTTTAGTCATTTCAGGATATTCTTTCACTTTTTGCCCCTTCAGGTTATAGATGCTGATCTTCACTGTCTCGGTATGTTTCTGTTCCCAAACCAGTGTGGCGGAGGAACTGAAAGGATTGGGATAGCAGGACTTGAAGCTAAGATTTGCCATTGGTGCCCCTGGTTCATGGGGAACCTGGGTAAAATCACCATTCAGTTTTTGGGCAAAGATACCCAGGAAGCTATTGTTATAATTCTGAGGAAGATCAGTATTAAATCCAGAGAAAGAAACAATGGCCTGATTACCATGCATACAGATTTCGGGATATAGTTTTATTCCCGGAAGATGGCTAAGCAACCGTGGTGAATCCTCCAAGGGTGTGCCTTGGGGACTGATGGTTTGATAATAGGTTTCCTTGTCCACTTCACTGTTAATCCTCATCCAAAGTGCTAAAAGCCTACCATTGTCATAGGCGGACATTTTTACTTCCGGTATTCCTTCGGAATCATTAAAGCTCTGTAGGATAATACCCGGAGCGGGGAATTGCAGTGCTCCCTCAGCTGATAAATATTGGAGGCTAATGCTCCTTTGTCCGGCATTATTGCCACCCATGATCGTCCAAAAACCATTATCCACTGCATCACAATCAAGGTAGAAAACAGAATTATCCGCCACCTCTATTGGGTTTG
The DNA here is from genome assembly GCA_964609575.1 of uncultured Candidatus Cloacimonas sp. Lineage (GTDB taxonomy): Bacteria > Cloacimonadota > Cloacimonadia > Cloacimonadales > Cloacimonadaceae > Cloacimonas. The sequence continues at coordinate 2,388 of CAZSST010000157.1, read as the reverse complement.
TTCCCCATGGAAGGCTATTATCGATGTTTACTCTTATCGCATAAAGAGAACTGGGGGCAAGCCCTCCCGTAAGCACTATCAAGCTATTACCATAAAGCTTTGCCCAGATAGGCCTTTGATCCGAATCCTGGGGATTGTCATAAATAAGTTCCCCATTGGGATTCCAGCCCGGATAGGGATCGCCATTAGCATCCACCAGCAAGCAGTATATCTTGCTGTAGGTATCGGTTGGCCCTCTTCCCTGCCAGGTGTAATATGCTCCATCCGATGCTCCCATATAGTAATTGGTGGCAGGGATATTATCCACCAGCACCTTGGCGTCGGGTCCCCAAGCCCATTGCCAGTTGTGGAAGCGTTGCCCCACCATTTGTTTATAACCCGGAGAGCTGTTTCGCATCCATCCCAAATAGAGATCGGAATTGAAGGGAGTCATCTTGAAATTACCGTTCACTTGATTGGTAATATAAATTCCCGGATTGCCCATATTCAATTCACCGCCATAGCCTATTACCTGCAAATAGTAGTCTATCCCCTGAGTATAGATTACCGCTACGGTGCCAGACCAAATACATGATTTACAGTACAACACGGGAACATCTTCCTGTCCCAACCTGAGGGGTTGTGGCAAAACCGGATAACCGTCATTGCTGACAATCTGATAGTAGAGGGTGTTATTGCCATTGGCATCATGATCATAGAAAATAACCATGGTTCTATCGCCAATGGGATGCGTAGCCACAGGCTCAGACGTATATTTGGAGGCAGAAGCAAGCATCTGGCCATTGGGCCCCAATTGCAATGCTCCCTGAGTATTTATTATCTGCATGGTTAGTTGCTTGGTATGCAGATCTTGATGCTGATACAGCGCTGTAACGCCTTCCGAGCTTTTTTGGATGCCATAATCGGTTATGCCAGATTCGCTGGTGAAAAGGCTGATTCCCTGTCCCCAGGCAGCCTGCATTTCGCCATTCACCATGTTTAGCATAATGGTTTCAGAGGTAGTTCCTTCATCAATCCAACTGCCATAGACGCAGCCGACATTATCGATACTCAGCTTCAGGTTTTTGGGAAAGCCATTCACGCTTCCCATCAGTAATCCTCCGGCTGGATAGGCATTCGTGAAGCTACTGGTTATCATCAGATAACGGATTTCCGTTTCATAATTCACATAAGGGGCATATAGCAAGTAGAGCCCCAGTCCGTCACTGGCCAGACAGTACTTATCCAAGGCGAGGGGGTTATTTCCCAAAACCAGTTCATAAGGTGGATTCAGCAATGTGGTTCCCTGAGAGTTATACAATCTAACCTTCAGTTTGGTGATTGGTTCGGTGATCACCACGGCATCGATCACGCGATGGTCATTGCTCACAAAGATATCGTGTTTTGGTGCTTCTCCCAATTCATAGGAATAGCTTTGTTGCCATTGGGGATAGCCAGCTTCGGCATAACTGGTGATGAAATTGGTGCTATTATCTCCCGAGCGGTAATGAATTGCCACTCCGTAATCATAGCAGGAAGCAATGCCGCTGAAATTGATACCAGAACCAATGATCTGCGGAGCATTATCACCCCACACTTCATTGCCAGAGCTGTCATAGTTTCTGCCATGTATCACATTTCCGCTTTCATCCTTGTAAAATACATACAACCCCCCATAGCTGTTGGGAGCGGTTTCGAACTGGTAATAGGTCTGGATGCGTTCATCCAGCACATACACCCCTTCATCCCATAGCGTTAATCCCGAAGCAGTAAGCTTTTGCAGTAGTATTTTGGTGCTCTGCTGAGCTCCGTACTCTTCCCAACAATAAATGAAACAATTATCAGAGCCATACTTCACCTGAGCTTCCCTGATCGGCTGGATACTTTCCCTTACCGTTACAGGATTTCTCCACAGAGAAGTACCATTCGGCTGTATCAGGTCTGCATAAATAATATGTTTCCCATGAGTGCTTTTCACCCATGAAATCAGGCTGTTGCCAAAGGAATCAGACACTGGATCGCCAAAATAATGTAGATCCTGGCCATCACGAACTACAACCTCTTCCGGCCACACAGGCTGTGCCAAAATTGAAACAGCCAGCAATGTAAGCAGTAAACAAAGGGCACCTTTCATTTCTACTCCTTGCCTAAACAATTATTATGTTCATGCCAGGCATTATCAAGCATATATTATTCCAAAACCACATCAAAATCTTTTTGTTTTTGTTCGCGTTACGCATGAATTGCTTGCATTTATCCCTTTCTAGCATTGGCGTTCAGACCGCCTGAACTTACTATTTCTTATCCAATATCATATTGGTGGTTTGGACTACAAAGCCGTGCATAATAATCTGCCTGCTATTGTGGATTCGACACGTCCTCGTGTCGAGCGAAACGCAGTTTCGTATA
>CAZSST010000156.1:1417-5619 GCA_964609575.1 uncultured Candidatus Cloacimonas sp. | reverse complement strand
CCACAGAGAAAAGCTTTATGTAGTGGCGGTTTCCAAACCGCCATACCAGAATACAAACACATAGTTTTTTTTTAACCATAGAGAAAAGCAGAGAAAAGCAGAGGATTTATTTAACAAAGAGGAAAAGAGGGTTTATTAATAAAGTGAAAATCAGGTGTCAGGTTTCAGGTGTCAGATCCTTTGCGCCAAACCACTAACCCGCGTTCTATCTTTTTAAACCACAGAGAACGCAAAGAACACAGAGAAAAATCAGGTTAATCAGGTAGATCAGGTTATCATAGTTCCATTAATCTGCGTCAATCAGTTCGATCTGCGTCATCCGCGTTCTATCTTTTTTCCCTGATAACAAACCCATGTTCATCCTATATCGCGATGTAGGATTGTTGATGGATGGTTCTTGGATGGTTGTAGGTACGAGGCTACAGATCAACATTTCGCTTGACGAATTAGGGTCTGTCAGACTTTTGGAACGAAATGATAATTTTAGTGCTATAATAAAGTAGAAAGGGAGCATAAGCCAATGAAGAAGTTTTCCTGGCGTGGAATATCAATAGCCATATTCATATGCGTTACCGCATTTTATCTGGCTCCTTTGGCAATTCCAAACCTGCCGGATTGGTGGGCGAGAAACATGCTGAAACTCGGTCTCGACCTGCGTGGAGGGATGCAGATCCTCTTGGAAGTGGATACTTCCCAGCTATCTGTAGCCGATGCCCGTGGCGCCGTGGACCAGAATATCAAAATCATCCGTGAACGTATCGACCAGTTTGGCGTGGCCGAACCCTCCATCCAAAAGCTGGGTGAGAATCGCATCATGGTGCAGTTACCTGGTGTGCAGAATTTTGAAGCAGCCGAAAACCTGATCAAACAGACCGCCATGCTTGATTTTAAGCTGGTGGCAGCCCCCGAAGATGGCAAAAAAGTGCTGGATATGATCGATATGAATATCAGCGCCAATATCGGCCGCTTCCCCACTCTGGCCGCTTTGGATAAGAAAGATAAAAAAATCCTGGGCGCTGATTCCCTGAAAGCAGACAGCATTCAAGCCGGCAGCGGCGTATTCAGTTCCCTGGTACGTCCCGGCGAGATGGATTATGAAGTGCAGTACGACGATGTGCGCTTGATGCAAGACCTGCTGGCAGATTCCTTGTTCATGCAAATGGTGCCGATGGGCTTCCAGCTTTCTTTGGATAAGCAAGATACCGAAACTGCCCGTGCCGATAGAGCTCTTTATGTGCTCTCCAGCGCTTCTGAGCTTACCGGTGCTGATCTGGCTAAAGCCAAAGTAGAATACGGTTCTGCCACTTCCACCGATCCCCGGGTAGCCAATAAGCCCTACATTTCCATCGAAATGAAGCGGGATGGCGCTCGTAAATTTGAAAAAGTTACCGCCGATAACGTTGGCAGAAGACTGGCCATTGTATTGGACGATGTGGTTTATTCTGCTCCCAATATTCAGGAACGCATTGCTGGCGGACGTGCACAGATCACTGGTAAATTTACTTCCCAGGAAGCTAATGATCTTTCCATTGTGCTGAATACCGGTAATCTGATCGCACCCATCAAGCCCATTTCCACCAGTATCATCGGCGCTACTCTGGGTTCCGATAGTATTCATAGTGGGAGTTTTGCAGGGATCATTGGTCTAATCATTGTTGCCCTGTTTATGATCATATACTACAAGCTTTGCGGATTTATAGCCGATGTTGCCATGATTATGAACGTGGGATTCATCTTGGCCATGCTAACCGCCTTTGGCGCAACATTGACTATGCCCGGTATCGCCGGTATCATCCTTACCATCGGTATGGCCGTTGATACTAATGTGCTTATTTACGAACGCATCCGTGAAGAACTTGATAACGGAAAAACCCCTCGTAGCGCGGTTGATGCGGGATTTGCCAGAGCTATCATCACCGTTTGGGATTCCAATCTAACCACTCTGATCTCGGCTGTGGTTTTATACTTCCTGGGAACAGGCCCGATTCGTGGTTTTGCTGTTACTTTGGCTATTGGTATTATTGGTTCGATGTTTACTGCCATTGTTATTGTCCGCTCCATTCTGGATAATTTTGTAGTAAGCGGAACCAGAAAGACTCTGAGCGTATAAGGAGAAAAGATGAGAATCCTAAAGAATCCGAATGTCCCGTTTGTTCAATATCGCTATTGGGCATATGCTATCTCGATCATTCTCCTGGTGATAGGTGTGGTTGGTTTAATAGTAAATGGTCTAAACTGGAGTATCGATTTTACCAGCGGTGTAGCTGCCACCATGAATCTCAAAGCTGCAGACCCCAGTGTGAAGCCTCTCGAAATTGAAGAACTAAGAGAAGTGCTGAATCAAAGCGGTTTTCCCGAAGCGGAGATTCAACATATCGGTGCTGAAGAAAATTCTACTTTCATAATGAAACTGAAGCTTGATAAGAAAAGCGGTCAGGATACGTCTTCTTCACGCGCGAAGCTGCTTAGTATCATCCAGGATAAATTCCCAGAATATATTAAAGGTCGTGATATTGCCAAAGATGTGGTTCAGGAAATATATGAAGTGGGTCCCAAGGTAGGCAGCGAATTGCGTACCGATGCTTTCTGGGCTGTAATGCTGGCACTGATTGCAATGATAATCTACATATGGTTCAGGTTTGAACTTACCTTTGGTTTGATGGGTATTTTGGCCTTGTTCCACGACGTTATTATGATCGTGGGTATTTTTGCCATCACCGGAAAGGAAATTACCATGCAAATCGTTGCAGCCCTGCTCACCATCGTGGGTTATAGTATCAACGACACTATCGTTATTTTCGACCGGATTCGAGAAGATATGAAAATTCACCGTAAGGAACCGATCGAAACGGTTTTCAATAACGCCGTCAATAAAACCCTCTCGCGCACAGTGATAACCGGTGGAACTACCTTTATCACTTCACTGTGTTTGTATTTTTGGGGTGGAACCGTGATCCATGATTTTGCTCTGGCAATCTGCCTGGGTATTTTCTTTGGTACCTATTCCTCGATCTTTGTGGCCAGTAATCTGGTGATCGACCTGAACAAACTTACCCACAAAGAGAAGCAAGCCATGCAGCACCTTACGAAAAAGAAATAAACTAAGTTAAACTAAGATATGAATAAGCCCGGGATTCAAGTTCCGGGCTTTGTTTTTTCTCCCACAAACGGGCACAAATGAAAGATCACAAATAGGCACAAATAGCAGCAGGGGTTTGTTAGCAGGAATCCTTTGCGGCGCTTAGAGTTGAGCTTGCTTTAGAATTGAGGAAGCCGCAAATGACTCCTGCTGAGATAGCTCATTTCCATCAAACTCACACCTTCCAAAGAACCTTGTAAATAGCTACAAGTCCAACTCCTGATAGTCTCCAAACAAATTGTCAGGAGGTTATCAAGAGGAAGATTAGGTTGGCTTTACATGGTTGTATGGAAGATGAAGAAGGGCTCATTACAGAGATACATTTGTGCCTATTTGTGATCTTTCATTTGTGATCATTTGTGGGAGATAACAAAAAAGGTGTGAGCCAAGCCACACCTTTAATTGCTAAGTACGTTTCTGAATTGCTTATTATCCCAATTGGGGAATAACTCCCCCGATCAGGAAGCAGGTGGCAAAGGCAACGATCGCGTAAAGCTCCGGGAACACGCCCAGAATAAGGGTTTTGGAAAATACGTCATTTCCGGAACCCAGGCTTTCGATACCATTGGCCACGATGCGGGCTTGCTGATAGGCAGAGATGAGACCCACTGTGCCCATGATCATTCCCGCACCAAGAATGGCGCAGGCCTGGATCATATTGATAGCAGGGGTGATGTGGGTTTGCAGGATAAAGAACGCACCAAAGCCATAGAGGCCCTGGGTACCCGGCAAAGCCGACAGGATTAGACAATTCGCGAAGATGTCATCACGTTTTTTCATGGCGCCCACGGATGCGCTGCCACCGATAACTGTTCCCCAGGCGCTTCCGACACCGGACAAGGCGACCATCAGGAACACTCCGATCCAGGCGAGGAAATAGGGCAAATTCCCGCCCGCCATGGCTGCGACAATGGGTTGTGCTACTGTTTGTAAGGAATCAGGCATTTATACCTCCTATGATTTCCTATTCTTTTTTTCCGAAAGGATTGTATGCAATGCCGGGTCCGGAGAATCCGGCGTTCTTATAGAATTCTACAAAAGTGAGCCTTAAGGGGTGTACGAA
>CAZSST010000156.1:0-1317 GCA_964609575.1 uncultured Candidatus Cloacimonas sp. | reverse complement strand
ACTGATATCCGTTCCCAATTGCTGAGCTCCCAGCGTGGAAAAAGCTGCGATCAGCAAGAAAGTTCCAAAAGGTGCCAGGCCATACTTGAAGCCATTCTGGGATATGCTTTTAACAGTTGATATGAAAACCCCAAAAAGAATCTGTATAACCCCCAATAAAAGGGCAAAACGGAAGATCTGGTCATTATTCTGGATAATGATTTTTTCACCCAACCCTCCAATTTGCTTGAGGTCATATCCCAATGCGCTGCCCATAATCCAGCCCATGATGATCGAGGCCGTGCCAAAGAACATCAGGAGAGTCATCATGCTTTTCATGGCGGCATTTTTGGATTTCAGCTTCAGGAACAAGGCCAATAAGATGATCACAATTCCATAGGCAATATCAGCATTGCAAAAGCCGAAGAAGATCATGAAAAAGGGTGCCAGAAAGGGAGTTAAGTCAAATTCATTGTAGTAGGGAAGCATATACATCTTGCTGATCGGCTCGAAAAGACGTGAGAACCAGTTATTACGCAGCTTGATGGGAGGATTGTCTTCCAATCTGGCATTCTCAGAAAAGGAAATGATGTTGTTTTTTGCAATAAATTCTTTCAATCCTGCTTCCAGGCTAATGGGAATCCAGCCGCTGATAAGGCGCAGATGATCATCAGCTTCCTTCTGGCCTTGTTCCAGAGCATCCTCATAATCATAGCTTTTACTTAGCAGCTTTATTTCACTATTGAAGGTATCTATAGCTGTGGGAGCAATGTTATTCAAGTATTCATCGATATCGGCAATACGCTGTTCAACTTCTTGCAGCTGATTCTCAAATTCCTGTAGAGTATGCTGGTGAAAAGAGAAAGTATCTGCTTCCAGAGCGGGAGACCCGCTATCGGAGATCACCACAAAATAGAGAATACCATTCTTCTCGGCTACTATCTCCAAAGGATTCTGTAGCTGCCATTCAGATTTGAAGTGATTCTTCAGACAAGTGTGAAAGTCGATGCTAAGCCCTGCATCTTTAAGCTTCTGCACCAAAGTGTAGTCGAAATGTCCCCAGGGATTCAGATCCCTGATCTGTTTTTTTAGAATGTCTCGCTGATGATTGAGCTTATCCTTTTCCTCCCTGGCATGAATGATTTTATTAAAAAGCGCTTTGGGAGGCAGAACCTGAGCCTGGATGGGAGAAGCAGAATTCAACTTTTGCAGATAAGTGCTACACTCGCTGTAATCTTTTATCAGCTCCAGATTTTGTATCTGAGAATCAGTTTTGCTGTTATTGCTACGGATAATATGCAGCAGCCCCAGTTGCTGAAGATTCTGGATAAAGCTTTC
>CAZSST010000155.1:0-5620 GCA_964609575.1 uncultured Candidatus Cloacimonas sp. | reverse complement strand
AGAGATTGGGAAGCTTGTAAAGGGCTTTGCTGAAGAGCTTGGCTGTCATCGGAAGAGCCTCTTAAAATCTCCATAGGTAGCTTTGGAAACCGCCAATACACAGAGAATATAGAGGGCAATCAGGAGCAACTGCCACAGCCAGGCCAGGGGGAAATTACCCAAGGGCAGCAGCAATGCGATCAGGATTAATAGCCCTGCGCTCCAGGCCAGAAGCTGTAAAGTGGCCTCCCGCAGATTGGCTTTCAGCAGGATGAGGGACATGATGTAGAAAGCGAGGTTCATGAGCGCACTCACCAGGCTGAATAGCAATATGGCAATCGGGAAACCGAAACGCATGCCCCAGGCCAGGGCCAGCAGCCTCAAGCCCAGGGAAACAACGTTCCAGACCAGTTCCAGATGCGGTTTGCGGCATACAAAGGGGATGGCGCTGATGGGATCATTTAGCATGCCGCTGCCAAAGAAGGGGATCAGGTAGATCATCAAAGGCAGAGAGTCGTTCCACTTACCGCCAAAGAAATGAGGCAGCAAGTGCGAGATGAGTAAGCCGTAGCCAATTAGTATCGGGATTCCCAGCCCCAAAATCAAGCGGGTGTAACTGCTGATGCTTTGCAGGGAACGCTCTGGCAGGCTTTGGGCAAAAACCGGATAGAAAACCTGTCCCACGGCCAGAGTGAACATCATCACCGGCACTCCAATCAACTGCGTGGCAAAGAAATACTGTCCCATCAGGGCTGCGCTCACCATGGTGCCCAAAAAGAGGATGGGAGCATTGCCGGCGTAGTTATTCAGCAGCCGGATGATGCTTACATTGGCCAGGAAATTACGATAGCGTTTCAGCACTCCAAGGCTGTAACCAAGCCACTTAAGAGACCATATACGCCTTAACTTAAGATAGGGAAGAGGGGGTAAAACACAGTACAGGTACAGCGTTTCCACCAGGTTTCCCAGGTAAAAAAACACTACATACACCCATACTTTGCGAATAAAATAGATGGCGACAAGCCCAGCCACACAGTAGAAAAGCACGTTCCAGGTTTCTCCCAGGGCCAGTTCGCGGAACTTAAGCCTGGTTTGCGCATAGCTTCTCAGCAGTCTGCGTAGCACTTCCACCAGCACAAACAGCGAGGTAAAGCGCAGGATGGGGCAAAGCTCCGGGCTATTATACAGCTTGGCCAGCCAGGCGGAAGATAGAGCTAAGATCAGGCTTACCAGCAGGCCCAAGGCTGTGCCTATCTGCGCAAAGGCAAAGAGATTTAGCCGCTGTAGCTTCTTTCCGGTAATATAATTGGAATCCAGCCCTAATATAGCAAAAACTGCGGCAATGGTGAGGATGAGGCTATAGGTGCGATATATGCCCAGATCGCTTTGGGAAAGCCAGCTGGCCAGAAAGAAGAGGAAAATCAGGCTGAAACCCCTGCGAATAACAGTGGTAACCAGATTCCAGCGGATGCCGTGCATCACGGTGGCGCTATTCATAGAGCTATATTAGAAGATCTCGCTTTGATCATGCGCGGGCTCCAGCCCCAGATGGCGGTAAGCCTTGATGGTAGCCTTACGTCCCTGCGGGCTTCGCTCCAGAAATCCCTGCTGCACCAGATAGGGCTCGAAGATTTCTTCGATAGTGCCGGCATCCTCACCGATGGCAGTAGCGATGGTTTTTATGCCTACGGGGCCGCCACGGTAATATTCGATGATGGTACTGAGGATGCGTTTATCCATCTCATCCAGGCCTGCATGATCCACCTGCAGCATTTGCAGCGCGGCCAGAGCGATATCCAGATCGATGATTCCTTTTCCTCTGATCTGCGCATAATCCCTGGTGCGGCGCAGCAAACGATTGGCAATGCGTGGCGTGCCTCTGCTGCGGCGTGCCAGTTCTGCCACCCCTTCATCGTCAGCAGGGATATTCAGCAGCCTGGCAGAACGGCGGATAATCTGGCTGATGGATTCCAAGTCATAATAATCCAGCCTCAGCACGATTCCAAAGCGATCCCGGAGTGGGGGAGTAAGCAAGCCTGCTCGGGTGGTTGCTCCTATCAGAGTGAAATGCTCGATGGGAATCTTCAGGGTGCGGGAGCTGGGGCCGCTATCCAGAATAATCTCCATTTCATAATCTTCCATGGCGGGATAGATGTATTCCTCAATCACATGGGAAAGGCGGTGAATCTCATCGATAAACAGCGCTTCATGCCGTCCCAGATTGGTTAAAATCCCTGCCAGATCGGAAGGTTTTTCGATCACCGGCCCGCTGGATACTGTGATATTTACTCCCATCTCCCGGGCAATGATTCCTGCCAGAGTGGTTTTACCAAGTCCGGGAGGGCCGTAAAAAAGCACATGATCCAAGGCTTCGCCACGCATTTGGGCAGCCTTGATGCTTATTTCCAGCAGCTCTTTCAGATGATTCTGGCCGATGAATTCCGTCAGGGACTTGGGCCTCAGGGCTCTGTCAAATTCGGTATCTTCGCCTTGCAAAACGGGATTATTGATGCGTTCCAGCATTTATTTCTTGTTCTTCTTGGTGAAGGGAGGAATCTGAATGGGCTTATCGAGCTGTTTAATCAGCGCGGTTCCTGCCGGTATGGGCATTTTCCAGCTTATCTTTTGTCCGCTTTTAAGGTGTTTCAGTTCCATGTGGATGATCTCTCCAGACTGCCATTGGGAACGGAAATTACCCAAATTTAGAGATGCCACCACGGTGAAAGGGAAGTTCTTGCCATTACCAACTTGCTTTATGGCAATGGTATGAATAGGATTCTTATCCGTGTTTACCACTTCCTCGGGCCGGGTATTAATCCAAGCCTTCAGATGATATTCCTTGGCACTTTTACCCTCATCCCAGGTTATCAGCGGATTCTTCCCATTATCCAGTATTAATTTCTGCACATATACACGTGGCGTAGTCATCCCCAAAAGGGGCAGCAGCAGAGCTATCAGAATCAGGATGTAAAGCGGTTTATGCATGGTTCGCTCCTAAAAAGTATTACTTCAGGCGTTTCAGTAGTTTCAGCAATTGCAGGTGCCACACCATCCAGGCTGCTTCCCAAACGATATGGCGGCTCATTTTGGAATGGCCGTTGATGCGTTCCGTAAACACAATGGGGATCTCTTTGATCCGAAAGCCTTTCACCCAGGCACGGAAATTCATCTCTATCTGGAAGGCATAGCCATCGGAAAGGATTTTATCCAGATTGATGCTTTGCAGTACTTTGCGATTGAAGCACTTAAATCCCCCGGTGGGGTCTTTAATCGGCATACCGGTGATCACACGAACGTATTTTGAAGCAAAATAGCTTATCAGCAGGCGTTTAAAGGGCCAATTGATAATATTCACCCCATTGCAATAGCGGCTGCCAATCACCAGATCACGGCTTTTTGAAGCTTCGATCAATCTGGGCACGTCTTCCGGATTATGTGAGAAATCGGCATCCATCTCCATGATGAACTCAAAATCTCGCTGCAAAGCATACTTGAATCCGGCTACATAGGCAGAGCCCAAGCCCATCTTGCCAGGGCGTTCCAAAAGGTGCAGGCGGGGCTGCGAGCCTTGCATGAAACGTACGCGAAGTGCCGTGCCGTCGGGAGAATTGTCATCCACGATCAGCACTTCGATGTTTTCATCCAGCGCTAGCACTATATCCAGCAGCTTTTCGATGTTATCGATCTCGTTATATGTAGGAATAATCAGCAGAGTTTTCATTTTTTGGTGTCCAAATTGTTTTTCATTAGCTGGCTTTCCGCCACTTCACGGAAGGGCTTGGCGGGATTTCCAGCCATGATGGTTTTTTCGGGAACGTCTTTGGTAACCACAGCTCCGGCGGCTACGGTGCCATCTGTATGGATAGTTTTTCCGGGAAGGATGGTGGCATTCACGCCAATGCGGGAGCCATTTTCCATGGTAATCCCTTTGAAGTGATTGAAGCGTTCCGGATCACGCGCCATGTAGTTATCATTGCTGGTGGCAGTGCAGGGAGCTACAAAGCAATAATCGCCGATTTCAGAATAGGCAGTGATGTAGCTATTGGTTTCAAACTTGTTGCGGCTGCCTATCTTAACGAAGTTCTCAATAGTTACATTGCGTCCCACAATATTCAAATCGCCCAGGCTAACATTTTCGCGGATCGTGGCCAGATCGGCAATCAGGTTCCTTTCGCCGATGCTGCATTGACAATAGATCACCACGTTTGCGCCGATCTGACAGAAATCGCCTATTTGTGCAGCTTTTAGATCGGTGGGAACTTTAAAGATACTGCGGGGTGAGCTTAGCGGCTTTTTGCCGATAATTACGCCATCGTCGATCCGTACTGCTTTGCCAATCACGGTTCCGGAATGGATCACTACGTTGTGTCCGATCAGGCAACCATCGCCGATCACCACATTGTCCATAATCACCGCATTGTGCCCAATACTAACCTCTGCACCAATCCGGGCGCTGCTATCGATGTATTGATTCATCAGATCCTCCACTATTCATCGGGAGCATTATTTTCCTCGACAAGGATTAAGGCAAGCAAAAAATGAACCTACACAAAAAAACACCTTGGAGAAAGAGTGGAAGAGCTAATCGAAAAATACTGCCAACACCTAGCCCTGGAAGGTAAATCTCCGCGCACTATCAGCGCTTATAGGCTCGATCTGGGTCAGTTTCTAAACTTTTCCAGGCACTTCTTCGAAGCGGAACTTGTGGATATAAGGGGCATCACCACTCTGAACATCCGCGATTTTTTGCGCCATTTGCATGACATAAATGACTGCAATCGCTCCCTGGCCCGCAAAAGCGCTGCTTTGGGAGGCTTCTTCCGCTTCTGCAAAATCCAGGGATATATTGATATTAATCCCATGGACAAGATCAAACGTCCCAAGTTTGAACGCCCCCTTCCCAAGTGCTTCACTGAAGAAGAGGTACGCCAGCTTCTGGCTATTCCCGATACCAGCACCGTTTTTGGCCTGCGCAATCGTGCCATTCTGGAAACCCTTTATTCCAGTGGACTGCGCTTGATGGAACTGGCAGGATTGCGCCTGCGGGATTTGAATGTGAAACAAGGTCTGGCAAGGGTTCTTGGAAAAGGAAATAAAGAACGGGTGGTGCCGGTGGGTTCGTATGCCCTGGAAGCCATCCAAGCCTATCTGCAGCAACGGGATAGGCTGGCAAACGCAGGCAGTCCCGATAAGGTTTTCCTTACCAAGGGTGGCAAGGCCTTCGATTCCAAACAACTGGACATTATCCTGAAACGCTACTTTATCCTCATTGCCCGTGCCAAAGGCTATACTCCCCATGCCCTTAGGCATAGCTTTGCCACCCATATGCTTTCCCGCGGAGCAGACCTCAGAACCATTCAGGAATTGCTGGGACACGAACAGCTCTCCACCACGGAGATATATACGCATGTGTCCCTGGAAGATGTGAAAAAAGCATATCACAAAGGGCACCCATTAGGGGGGAAATGAAAGAAATGAAACATGCAATGAAACAAGAATGAAAGAAATGAATATCAATGCTGAAGCATAGCTCTCATCTCGACCTGATTTATCCGCTAACTTACTAACTCGTTAACTCATTTGATACTATTTCATCAAAATCATTTTGCAGCTTTTTGCATAGTCACCGGTTTCTAAGCGG
>CAZSST010000154.1:0-5621 GCA_964609575.1 uncultured Candidatus Cloacimonas sp. | reverse complement strand
GCACGGGAAGCACCGGATCATCATTTGCCACCCAGGGTGCAGAGCCGAATTCATAACAGCCCATATCGATCCTGCCATTGGCTATGCGCCAGTTCCCTGCCAGGTCATAGGGGAGTATCTCCAGTTCACTTGCATCCAGGGTACCGCTATCGATGCAGGGTGAACCTGCGGAAAGATGCAGATAACTGGGACTGGTGGGATCGGTGCTGGCAAACAGGGGATCGGAACTGATATTGTGATCACCATAAATAACAGTATTGTCCGGATCAGAATTATAAATCCTCGATACTCCTCCCGGAAGGCAATTGTAATCAAAATCCAGATTACCTATCCAATTCAATTGAGGATAAGAACGATACATCACTATTTCGTGAGGTGTATCGGGATTATGGAAGATATTACTCCGCATCTTTACATTGCCATAGATCCCTATCGCTCCTCCCAATCCATAATTATCATAGAAAGTGCAATTGGACACCTCATATTCTCCGAACATGTTACTGGTAAAGTTTATGGCACAAGGGGCATTGGTCCGGATGTTCTCAAAGAGGCAATCATCTACATTAAAATTGGGAATCAATAAGGGAATATGGTCATAACGGTGAGAGATGTAGAAAGTGGATTGATTATTAAGGACTGAGAAGTTTCTAAATACACAATTTTGCACCGAAAGGGAATCTGCTGCCATTATACTGAACACACTTCCTCCCCAGCTATCATCTCCGGGTGTATCCGGTGAACTGTAAATGGAAAGAATATTCTCAAACACCGAATTACGAAGAGAATAGGAGTGACCATCATTTATGTTTAATGCTATCTCAGGAGTAGTGATATTCCTCAGCACCAGAGAATCAATAACGGAAGAAACCAAGTCCACAATAAATACAGTACCGTAATGAATAGATGTCATGTTTTGAGCCACAATATCAGAGATTGTCACATTCCTGGATAAGAACATCAGTTCGAGCAGCCAGTTCCCTGCACTTACGTTTGATTCAGCAGTAAAGCCTTGCAACCTGCTATTTGTACAATCATCGCCAAAAAACACAATAGTATAGTTAGCAAACGCATCAGGATTAGTAATAATAGTGGTGTTACCGGAACCAGCTCCAATGATATTTACATTGGATTTTAAAGGGATAGGCAGAATCTGATCATTTACCCCTTCCTGATAGGTGCCGGGTAAAACATGGACTGTCTTGACCTCCAGGCTATCTGCAGCGATCCGGTGTATTGCCCTGGTGATGGTTTTCATGGCCTGATCTGGACTAAGACCGGAGTTACTGTCATCACCTTCAGTGCTTACATAAAGATCATGATTCACTTCGGTGCGGTATCCCCTTTGGATGCTCACAGTATCGTGGTATGGTTCATAGAGTTCGGTATTACTATGCCGCCAGATATAGAAGCTTTCCGGAGTTGCCAGGGTAAACATATCCAGATTGATCTGAAGATTCGCCCGGATATCGAAGATGCTGATATCCACTGGATTACCGCCGTAATTAGAATAAACGGAGCATCTATGGGCGGGATCAAAGACAATGTTAGGGAAATCAGTCGGACCACCTATCAAGCAAAGCCCTCCACCATGAGCGATGGCATAGTTACCATAGATCTGCAATCCGGAAAGAAAAAGGGAACTTTGGACTAAACATATCCCTCCACCACATACTGATCTATTGCTTGTGATAACGCAGTTCTGGATATTGACCTGCCCTGTGCAGTATATCAAAATCCCTCCACCTATATGCATATCATCATGCGTCAGATACCCAATCCCATTTGTAATAGTAAAACCCCTTAGCGTGGTATTGTCCTCATGGTTGCGAAAAGCCACGCAGGAACCGCTCTGATTGCCATCGATAATGGTACTGCTGATGTAGGTAGTGTCATTGGTAGTGGCTTCCAGGCTGCATACCGTGATGGATTTGCCGATGTAATCGACATTTTCATAGTATCTGCCGGGATGCACCAATACCATATCGCCATTGTTTGATGCTTCAATGGCCGTTTGGATGGCAGTATAAGGCTGGCTGCCATCCAATGCTACTTGCAGGGTGGCAGCGTGGAAAATGGCAGATGCCGCGAGCAGCATGAGAGTAAGTACCGGTGCTTTCATCTTCAAATCCTTATATAGTGGCATAGGGAGAGCATGCCCTCCCTATGCCTGGTTATTGCTATTTCATCAGCAGCATCTTGCGGGTGATGCTCTTGTCTTTAGTTATCAACCGATAATGATAGATGCCGCTGGCAACCTTGCGGCCATATTTATCAGTGCCATTCCATTCGATCTTATGTTTTCCGCCAACCAGATTGGCATTTACCAGAGTGGTAACCTGCTGGCCTTTGATATTATATATCTCAATGCTCACCGGTCCGGCTTCCGCCACTTCGAAGGCGATAAAGGTACGCGGGTTGAAGGGATTGGGATAGTTCTGAGCCAGTGTGGTTACAGGGACAATACTATCCAGATGGGCTTTGTCGTCCACTTCAAAGCTATAGAACTCATGGCCTTCCAGTTGCTTCTTCTTTAGAGTTTCAGAGCTGAAATTGCATTTGATCCGGTTTTGGGATGCTGCCTTGTTGTCGTACCAAAATACCAATTCGGAATTCTGGGGAGTGATCTCTTCATTGGCATCCAGATAGGCACAGATTTGGGCTTCCGGACCTTCCACCACTGTAGCTCCCTTGCACACTCCATCCACATACAAGCCTATTTCAGTGGGCAGTTCCAGGCTCTTATCCTCTTCAAAAGCGATATACAGAGGCGTGTAATCAGGCTTCTCCGTGAAGCTGAAGTTTTCTGCAGCCTTTATATAATCAGGCTCTACAGGCTGGCCGTTATTCCAGCTAAAGCTGCAATCCTGGTTCACCTTTACTATTACCATATCTCCGGGGTTCAGAACCCGGGAACTGGCATTGCCCCACCATACTCCTGGAGAAACCTGCGTGGCGCTCCAGTATTGGGTTTGAATCGACGTGATGTAGCTCAGGATCGGGGAAAAGGCTTCCAATACATTGCAGGGCTCCGGAAGGAAATATCCCAGCCAGTTCTCATTGATCATAGTGGTACCTTGCAGATACTTATACAGGTATAGCGTGGTGGTGGGAGACTCAATATACCCCGTAGTTCTGAGCAAGATCTCGCTGGACACACTGCTGTCCAGTTGTACCTTATAACCCACAGGGCTGGTGACGGAATAGTTGTCATTGATTAAACCATAAGTAGTGTATTCCATCCTCTTTCGCGGTTGATTTTCAACTTTCCAATCCACCCAATCCAGCACGGTAGGGCTGATGATCGGTGCGAAGAAATTGCTATTGGTGGTATAGCCTGTGGTATATTCATTCAGCACTGGGAAGCTGAGCCATTTGATATTGGGGTCGCTGCCATAGGGCATGGTGTAATCACGGTAATCATGATCACTCGCCCGGATGGCTCCAATATCGCTGGGAGTTTCATCAGGATCATACATGGTGCTCACCCCCCTATCAATAAGTGGTGAGATCACTGTGCTGCTCCATATAGGTTCATGGTTTGATCCCAATAAGGGGTTACTTGTAACTAACAGGTTGTTTGTAGTAAGGGTTTGATAAGCATTACCTGTGGTATCCACGTGGTTTGTCAGGTCATTGAAATAGCAGTTATTGATAGTTAAGCTTACTGTGGCGCTATAACCTGTTTCATGACCTCCCCATTTAACGTCATACGGAGAGCAATTATCGAATACGTTGTTATTGATTGAGTATGCTGGACCTTGGAAAAGAACCAGACCGGATTCATTAAGATTTCTTAAAGTATTGTTATCGAAACACAGGTAATTATCGTGGTTACGTGAATATACATAAAGCCCATATTGCGCATCATCCACTCCAATAATGGTATTGTCTGTGAACCAGAGAGGTGATGTACCTTCTTGATCATAGAAATATACTCCCCCACATGTATCAAGATTGAATCTATTGCCTTGGATATGGATATCTGTGGGGTAACTTTGGAAGTGATCTTGGCTGAATAGCTTTATAACCGGCTCGTTCCATGCGATATCTTGATTGCTGGCGAAAGTGCAATTGCGAATGTGAATTTCTTCTATTCCGGTGCACTTGGCAACCCAAATATCATTAGCTTCATTTTGAGCGTAGTTGTCGCTAAATGTGCAGTTATCTATAACGATATTGCCACTATGGTTTTCTGATGCAATCAGGATTGCTCCGGCTGCAAAAGCCGCATTTACAGTACCGGTGCAAGGAGTTGTCCAATTCCATGAAAAAGTGCAGTTTCTGAATTCAGCAGGACCAAACAAGGCTACTGCACCTCCACCATTAGCATTGCCGGCATTATTATTGTAGAAAACGCAATCACTGAAATATGGCGATTGTGTTTGATTGATACCCCCATCAATATATACTGCTCCTCCAAAGCCTATGGGGTTGTTGAACTCAAGATCATATAACAAACTTTGTATTTGATTCTCTTCAAAAGAACAATTTACGATTGAAGGTGAAGCTCCATTTTTCATAGTAAGCGCTGGCCCATAACCTTCGGGACAATTATTTACATTTAGCTGGCAATTCTGAAAAGTAAATCCACTTATCAAATCGCTTCTGTTGATTCCGCTCCATGTAAGATAAACAGCATGAGAGGTACTGCCACCTCCAAGTGTTAAGGCAGCTCCGGGCTCTCCGATTAGCTTAACGTGCTTGTTTTCCCAATGCAAGCCATTTATCCCATAGGGAGTTGCTTGCGAAGCTACTATTACCCATCCGTCACTCTGCACTGCATCAATCGCTTCTTGAATAGTGGGGCGATCAGCGGGCACGCGAATTGTGCGATCGGGGTTGTAGTAAAGTATTAAGGGATTAGGAGAGATAGAATTTACGCCATCGAGCATATTATAATTAAAGTACTGCTTCCATTCGAAATTATTGCTATTGTGCCTGATATTCAGATCATAGATGCCTGTTTGGCTTAATTGAAAGCTGAATACTCCCGATGAATTAGACTGATAGCTTACTACATTTTCATTTTGATCTATTACATCCATTATCGCAACACCATAGAAAGTATATCCATTAAGCTGAACTTGCGCCTGAACAGATACCGTTGCGTAAGCTTGTGAGGCAAGGGCAAGAATACAAGCAATCACAATTAGAATTTGAGGTTTGACTGCTGAGATTCTCGAATAACTATGAGATACTACGGCATGCATCATATACTCCAGATTGTGCTTAAAGTTAATTACAAATCATATCCATGAAGACTACTTAATAATCTGTATGGAATTGTCAAATCCAAAATGACTAAGGCACTCTATCCATTGCTTGTTTGTTGCCGTACTTCAACACCTCATGCGAATGATAGCAAAATAAACATATCATCTCCTTTATCTTAATTGCATTCTTCACATAGATAATATCAAGGTAACGACCGCTACAGCTAATTTCTATAGTAATTGCCGACATCAACTTTCCATAGCTCATTCGTCTTAGCTGTTCTCGTTGCCATAATGTTTTATAACACTCTATCTTCTGCCAGACTCCCGGAAACAAAGGTATCAGCCTATTTGCCAACAATAATTTGTGTGAGCCTTTATGTGCATTCTAATGGACAATATAATCAT
>CAZSST010000153.1:0-5630 GCA_964609575.1 uncultured Candidatus Cloacimonas sp. | reverse complement strand
GGCTTCTTTCTTTTTACCATCGGGATCGCCATAGATGCGGGGAATGGTTACTGCCACTTCACCGGAAAGAGCAATCTGGGAAGTGGCGGTGGTATTGATGAGGGGCATGGCATCCAGCCAACGGGTAATAAATCCGGGCTTCACGGTTATGGAGCCATCAATGTCACCCATCAGCATCTCGATGTTTTCGTTGCCAATGCGAGGACGTTTATCCGCCACGCTTTCACTGCGATAAATTAAAGTTCCACCAAGCTTGGTAGCATCCGAAAGCGAGTAATCGGCTCTGATTCCGGCCAGGCTTTTACGGGCCACGGCAAACATAGACCTGTATTCAAAGTCTATCTCGATACGCGCATCAGGGTCTTTTCCCGCAGCGGAAAGGAAGGTTATTCTGCCAAAATCATAATCTACTATGTAATCTACATTTTCGCGCTGTTCAGTGCCATTTACTTTTACCCGCACGCTGCCTTTCAAAATCCCACCCTGCGCTAGTTCGATGGCATCTCTGCCTATCTTACCTTTGATGGATATGTAAAAGTTTATATCCAGATAGTTTATAGTTTCATTCTCATCTTCGTAGATGATATCATCACCGAGGGGTTTAAAGGGCTCCAGATAGGGCATCACGATCAACCCGCTGGCCAGATTAACCGTATTGTCGTCCCCATTTATCAGCCCATCACCATTGCTATCCAGGCGCAGGTAATCAGTATAGGTAATAAAACCGGGCGTGGCCAGACTATCCGGGATATTAAAATTACGGGTAAGATCGGCATTAAGCGTATAAACCTGAAGGCTAAATCCTTCGCTTTTGATATTGGTTTTATTCATGTTATAAACATTACGCATCTGGTAATGCCAGATATTATCCTCTTTGCCGGAATCGTAAGGTTCGTAAGCTTGATTACGGCGTCTTAGCACATGCAAGTGCAGCAGCCCATCATCTTCTTCTCCTGGAAGCAACTGCGGTACAGGAGTATTAGCGGCATCACGCCGGGTGTATTTCACAGCAAGGGTTTGAAGCCTGTCGATGGTTCGATTAATTGTTATAATGCCAGAGCTATAATCAGTTACAAAGTCCGTACCCTCGATCATTTCTTCGTAGTATGGCACGTAGAAATTAGTGGGGCTGAAGAAGATGGTATCTCCCACAGTGGCAGTATTATTATTATTACCGTTGCCATCGTCATAATAAAGGCGCACTGAACCATTGGCAGGCAGTAAATCTCCATTGGCTATCATCCAGGCCCCATTGGGAGCGGTTCTAATGGCATTATCCCGCCAGCCTTCAGGAACTCCTGCATCTCCCGATCCATAAAGCTGATATAGCTGATAGGGATCCCAGAGATAGAACATGGTGCGGGAAGTATAATCTTTACTGCGAACAATGGTGGAATCAGCCTGACTTTGGCCGATATACGTCTGGGTATTTTTTTCGCCTTCTTCCTTACTGGCGATAATATTCAAATCGAGATCCCCATACTTGAATTTGGAAGTAACGCCAAAGAGCCCCTGGGAACTTGTGGAATAGCTGATATAGCGCGAACCGCTAAGCGAAAGGGTAATGTTTCCACCTTCGATGCTTTTCACGATTTCATCTTCATTTCCGGTGTACTTCAGATTGATGTTATTGGCATCGAAGATCTGCTCATCCTGATTGGAATTGTATTTAAAGTTCACCGTGATCTTTTCGCCTATCGTACCCGATAAGCGTAGATTTGTTTCCTGCTTCATTTTCAGGTCAAAACGGCTGTTGGCCTCGGTCTCGTAGATGGGAATCTGTTTGCGCTTGGTACTGCTGCCTTCAATGGTAATTTTCTGCGTTCCATCCAAATTCAGGATACCAGGTTTGCTGCCCAAAACTTTCTGCACGGCCTTGGGTATAGCAATGGCGGGGATTTCCAGCTTCCACTCGCCAAAAACGCCCGAACTGGCAACTTGAGTGGCGGCGGCTTGAGTTTTGATATTAGCCACCAATGATTTGCGAAAGCTCTTCTTTACCACATTGGCAAAATAAGCATCGAAACTGAGGGGAACCGGCTGCGCAATTGGGAAATCTCCCACTTTCGTGATCAGCGTTACCCTCTGGCTGGCAAAATCTATCTCTTCGTCATATTCGGGAGCAAAGGCCTGGATTTGATAGGGCGTATTGCGATAGATATTTAGCCCCCCATTCAGCTTGTAAACATCGATGCGATTGTCGATAAGGGGGTTATAATCCCGCAAATAGAGCCGCATATAGCTCTCTTCTGCATAAAGCAGGCCAAACAACAGCAACAGGCCTAATATGATCCGTTTATACATGATTAATGCGGTTATGTCAGATCAAGCTGGCCAAAGCCATGTAAAATCCATCGGTAGTAAGATTTTTATCCACAATGTCCGCAGAAGGAACAAGTGGCTTCAGCAAATCGGCCATGCCACCACAGAGAATCGTTAGCATGGGATAAAGATCAAAGTATTGCATTTTTAGCATGGTGATGAATCCTTCCAGCATCAGTGCGTGTCCATTCATCACTCCGGAAAGCACGGCATCGCGAGTATTAGTTCCCAGCATCACGCTTGGTACTTCCATTTCAAATTCATTTAATTGCGCGGCCCGTTCAAAGAGATTTGCCACCCCGGTTTTAAGTCCCGGAGCGATAATTGCTCCCTCAAAGATGCCTTTGTGATTCATAACCTGAATGGTTGTGGCGGTGCCCAGATCGATAACAATACAACTCTGGCGGTTCTTTTTCCAGGCAGCATAAGCATTGGCGATCAAATCAGCGCCAATAAAACCCGGATCGGGAACCTTGTAAACAATACCCAAAGGACTATGACCGTTTATCTCGATAACCTTTGCCGGCACGTATTTTGCCAGAAGATGTTTCCAAATGCGGCTAAGCTCCGGTACTACGCTTCCCAGGGCAACATATTCTACCTTTGGTAAACTTGCCTCCATATCCAGAGTTTTCAGTAATGTGAAATACTCGTCTGCAGTACGCATCCGTTCTGATGCCAGACGTACGTTCCAGCATAACTTGCCTTGCTCGTAAATGGCACACACAATGTTCGTATTGCCAATATCCACTACGAGTACTGCTGCTTTTACTTTTAAACCGCGCATAGCTCCTGCTCAATCATATTAATCGGGATAAAGATACAAATCATCAAGACAATCACAACGCTTTGCATCAATCTCGGGATGTGGATAACTGTCAATAGAAATCTGGTATTACCATGTTTTCAGAACATAACTTCTCACATTTCTGCAATATGGGTAAAGCTCAGTAATAAACAATGCTTCTTTTGCTGATGTAGCTGATTTTATCTTCAGTTCCGGAAACGCTGGTCATTTTTATGTAGTTTCCCTGGGCATCATATTCATAGCTAATCTGCGAGGTATCATATAAGATTCCGTCTGCATTATACGAGTTCATCTGGATAGCGTTTCCGTATTGGTCGTTTGTAAATTCCTGGAAGTCGGTTTGTAATCCTTCTTCATCGTAAGTAATGGTCTTTATCAGGAATCCCTGTTTGTCATACTCATAAGTAGTGTATTGATTCAAAGTCCCGTCATCGTAAAGATATTCCACTTTGGTGCGCCTGGCATCCTTATTCCAATAGTGAACGTAGTTTACACCAATATAGGCATTACGAAAATGAGAACTGCCCAGCATCCCTTTGCTGTCATAGCTGAATGTTTCGGTGGCGATTGTGTCGCCATCGGCATTTGTTTGATTTACGGTGTTTATTCTGCCCAGTTTGTCCCTAAGGTAGTGATAGGTAAAAATAGCCGGTTGATCATACATTACCGTGCTTTGTATCAGCAATCCATCCTGATCAAATTCATACAGAGTTTCAGTGCTGTAGTCGCTGGATTCGCTTAGCGTTTTCACATTGCCAAGAAGCCCCCGCTCCTCTTTTTCATTTATGGCGGGATGGGCAAACAATGTAACCATCAGGCAAATAAAAGCTAAAGTAGATGCTATATGTTTCATGACTTTCCTCACTTTGGATAATTATCTCAATATCAATTTAAGTGAATATCCAGGGAATGCAACTTGTTTAAATAGCTTTGCACCGTGTAAATTTTATTCTCCGCATCTATAGAAATCCATAACCATAGAAATTAGTCTTGGCATCGGAACAAAAGTTGCTTATAATATATGCCAGTGGGAGGAACTTATGACACATACTCGCATAGCTTTATTAGCCGCGTTTGGCATGGTTATCTTTCCCTGTCTGGCTCAGCCTGTATTACAGGGAACGCTTAGTATCCACGATCAACAGGGCTATATGTTTGGCATCACTCTGGTATTGCAAAACGTAGGCGACGAACCATTTGAATATAGTTTTGCAAATTCGGAAATGAGTTTCTACAGCATCGATGGGGAGGAGCACCATGAGATGTCCCTTCCCGTCGTTTTGCCTTACACCTTGCCTGCAGGGGCTTCGGATACTTTCTTAATGTATAACCAAAGCATCCTCAGCCCCGGATATCATCTGGTGCAGGCACATCTGGCCATTTATGATCAGTATGACCAGCCCATGAATATCGGATCACCAGTTACGATAACGGTGGAACCGGAAGTGCGTATCACGATTGGTAACGGCGCTGAATATGCTCTGATCCCCATCGATTTCTTTTGGCGTACTTCCATGTATGAATGCATCTTCACCGCTGCAGAGCTGAATCATCAGCCCGGGACGGTTACCGCTATTTCCATCTATCCAGAATTTGTGGATCTGGCGCTAATCCGCAATATTAGGATTTTTCTGTGCAATACGCCATTAAGCGACCTTGCCGACGGCTGGATACGAGGCCTGGAAATGAACCAGGTATTGATGGAGGATGTGGCTTTCCCCATCAACCAGGACGAAATAAGAATCGAAATGTCCACGGGATTTCTCTATAACGGCGTGGATAACTTGGCATTTCTGGCTTTTATGCCCATCCATAGTGATTACGGTTTCCACGGCAATCCCTGTCATGCCAATGCTGCCAATCCGCTGCGGGCACGTAAGATATATAGCGATAATCTTACTTTCGATCCCTTGTTTCCACCCGCAGCGCTGCCAAGCCAGCATTACGCCTACATCCCGCAGCTTACTTTTCACATGATTCCCACGGAGCCTTCGGATATGGAGGATGATTATCTGGTTCCGCAAGCGCTGCAAGTGAAGCTATATCCTAATCCCGTGAGAGAGCACTGCCGTTTTAAACTGAATTCCACGGGACACGATGCCGGACATGTGGAGATTTTCAATCTGAAGGGACAAAAGGTGAGAACCCTGAAGCTGAGCGGCACAGCCAATCCTGAAGCGCTGTGGGATACCCGTGATGATAAAGGAAAGCCCTGCGCTGCGGGTATCTATCTATACCGGGTAACCCAAGGAGCCAAAAGCAGCACGGGGAGGCTTGTGCTGGTGCAATGAGTGAGACCTTCGGAAGTGAGACGGCCTCCGGCCGAAGTGAGAGCTTCGCTGTGAGAGCTGAGCTGTGAGAGCTGAGCTGTGAGACTGCGCAGTGAGAGCTTCGCATTGAGAGCTGAGGTGTGAGAGCTGTGCTGTGAGAGAGGGTATTAAGAGTTAAAACCAGATAATGCAGAAGCCATTCTCAGTGCGGAGCACGGTAAGGCGTATGC
>CAZSST010000152.1:0-5631 GCA_964609575.1 uncultured Candidatus Cloacimonas sp. | reverse complement strand
GACAGCGTGGCAATAAACACAAAAGTGCCGTTCAATCCCATCGCGGGAATAATGTAATGCGCTTTCAGGGGCGCAAAAACAAAGGAAGCCAGCCCAAAACCCATCACTCCGAGCGACACTGCCAGGCCCGGATAATCGGGAAACCAACGCCGGATCGCAGGAGCCACGCATGAATAAGTTATCCCGCAGGCAGCTCCACCCAAAATGCCATAGCTGAAAATCAGCCACTGCGGATGCGGAATGTGATTTAGCAAAGCGCTTAGCGAATAGGCAATTAAGAATAGAAAGGCTCCGGCTGTGATCAAATTGCGAGTGCCATATTTTTCCTGAAGGCGCCCCGAAGGGATCATCATCAGCGCGAAAACCACCATAAACACAGACAGAGGAAGCATAGACGTGGTTTTACTCCAGCCGAAAGAACTCTCCAGCGGCTGCACAAAGACCCCCCAGGAATATGATAATCCCCCGATTAAAGCCAGCAGAAATCCTCCTGCCACCACCGACCATCTCGTTCCAAAAACAGGCCTGTCTATCTGCATCTTACTCCCTTTCACATCTGTTTCGCTATCAGTATTTTGGCACACACAACCTACCAAATCCATGTTTTGATTTTTTATTTGTGATGTCAAGCAGGAATTTGCTGCCAGGGTTCTGGATATGTGTGAAAACGCACAAAACTGGAAGAGGCCAGGAGAAAAGGATGAAAATGCGTAGGCCTGTTTATCCCTTTCGTTGCCTGCGCGGCGCATCGCATTTCATATCTCCCCAATCCCAACCTGATTCTATCCTTGATCCCTCCTTCATCGCGATCTTGGATGGTTCTTGGTGGGGAATTAAGAATGAAGAATGAAGCTGCGCTGAGGAGGGAGAGGATAATGAAAGTAATGCAACTCTGATGACATTGTTAGTGGTTAATGGGTTAACGGGTTAGCGGGTTAGTGGCTAATGGGTTAGTGGCTAATGGGTTAGTGGGTTAACGGGTTAGTGGGTTAGTTCGCGGTCAGGGCTGACACCTGAAACCCATGGCAGTTTGGAAACCGCCATTACACCGATCCAATCGCTGCTAAGAGGACATTCTTTGCGTTTAGCTCTTGGGCTGAAAATATATTCAAATATTTTACCCATTTCGCTCAAAATAGATTTGCTGAAAAAAATACTTTACAAGTTTGAGCACTGAATTCACATTGCATTTGTGATCGTAAACCATTAAAAAAGGAGTTAGAATGAAACGAACTCTTGTTGTCGGATTGCTCTTCCTCATGGTAGGATTCGCGCTTGCCGATACATTTACCATCGGTACGGGGACATCTGCTACGTCAGTTAATCCCTTTTACGGATCCTATAATTATGGTTGGTGCAAAACCATTTACGCCGCTTCCGAACTAAGCAATGCCGGAATATCTGCGGGAACCAGTATTAATGGTATTGGCTTCTATGTGGGGAATAATCCGGTGAATTACGTAATGGAAGATCAGCGGGTATACATTCATCATACTACTACTGAAGTGTATGAAACCACGGATCTTGGATACCCCGATCAAAATCAATTCACTCAGCACTGGCAAGGTACTATCACTTTCAATGGTTCCGGGTGGTTTTATCTTACTTTTACCACTCCCTTTGTATGGAACGGAACTGAAAACATCGAATTTCTGTATGAAAACAGGGATGGAGATAATCCCACCGGCTATCCAACTTATCGCTACACCAGCACCAGCACGAACTATCGTACTGTGTATGAGGGCAGCGATACGGAATTTCCTTCAGCTACTACCGGTGCGCGCACCTATAGCCGTGCCAATATCAGAATTATTACTCCTTCCACCACCATTCCCAGTCCCGCGGAGGCTGTTTATCCACTGGATGCAGGAACCCAAGTTCCCCTAACCTCCAATCTTAGCTGGAATCCTGGAAGCATCTGGCCTTCGGGTTACAGGCTTTCCCTGGGAACAGACAATCCTCCTACAAATCTGGTGGATAACCAGGATCAGGGCAACGTAACCAGCTATAATCCTGCCACTGATCTCGAAAGTAACACCACCTACTACTGGAAGATTGTGCCCTATAACAACTTTGGGGATGCGGAGAACTGCCCCGTTTGGAGCTTTACCACCGCGGGCGATGGCACAGTTACCACCCTGCCCTATTTCCAACATTTTGATGCAGTTACCGCTCCTGTCCTGCCCTTTGACTGGTCGGCAATTGTGCAATCTACTTCCACCTCAGCCGTGGTTGCCACCTATTCTTCCACCACTTATGCGCACAGCCAGCCCAATAGTGTGCGTCTTTATAATCCCAGCGATGCCTCTGCCACACTGATTCTGATAGGGCCTCCTCTGGCTGGAGACTTGGAAACAAACAGTGTCCGGGTGCGCTTCTGGGCACGAAGCAGTGGAGCTAATTATCCATTCTCCATTGGAGTGATAGCCAATCCCACCGATGCTTCCACCTATGTGGAAATGCAGAATATAGCTCTAACCACCACCATAACTGAATATACGGTGTCCTTGGCCTCCTACACCGGCGATGGGGTGAATATTGCCTTCAAGCATGGTTTAGGCGGTACAGGACGCTCCATTTATGTGGATGATATCACCTTTGAGCAGATTTCCCCCAATGACCTGGCCTGCACTGCTTTAACCGGTAACACCACTCCCTCGGTTGGCAATGAAACCACTTATAACGCAGCGATCTTCAATTGGGGTACGGCCACGCAAACCAACTATACGGTTAAGCTGTTTGATGCTGCCAATGTGGAGCTTGCCACTGCCAATGGCGTAACCATTGCTCCCAACACCATGGAAAACGTAGCCCTGAATTGGACACCTACTGCGCAAGGTCCTGTTGCTCTTCATGCCCAGGTGTTCTTAGCTGGCGATGTTAATCCTGCCAATGACACCAGCCCCGTGCTGAATGTGGCAGTGCAAGCACCAGGATCAATTGTGGTAACCGTTGGTGATGGCAGCCAGGAAGATGGCATACCCTTCGATTTCTATTACAAAAACAGCCTGCATGAAGCCATCTACTATCAAACCGAACTGAATACCTTTGGCAATATCACAGCGCTTACCTTCTACAATAACTTTGTAACCGATCTGCCAAACATGCCCGTAAAGGTATGGCTTGGTCAAACCACTCTGAATGACCTTAGTGGCGGATGGATTTTACCTTCTGCAGGATTAACTCTGGTGTATGATGGAAACATCAATTTCCCAACTGGTTTAAATAACATAACCATTCCCCTGCAGGTGCCTTTCACCTACACTTCAGGTAACCTGGTGCTGTATGCCAATCGGCCTATGGATACACAATACTATAATTCCAATGATAACTTCAAGGGCCAAACCGTGGGTACCAATCGCGGACGTCTCCTGCGCAGCGATAGCACTACTTACGATCCCATGGCACCAAGTGCAGCAGGAACCTTGTCAGGGAAATTCGCCAAGACCAGCTTTACCTTCGTAACCAGCGGCTTTGCCGAACTGGAAGGGGTGGTAACATCTGGCGGAAACCCTGTGGCCGATGTGAATATCTCCATCGATACCACGGGCTTAACCGATGTAACCGATGCTGCTGGAGCTTATGGCTTCCCCTTTGTGCAGCCGGGACAATATAACGTTACAGCCTCCAAACTGGGCTTTGAAACTCAAACCCTGCCCGTTACCCTGGTGGCCGATCAAACCACTACCCTGAATTTCAATCTGGTGGCCTCCACTTCCGTGAATGTAACCGGTCATGTGGTAGGTAGCGATCAGCCTGCAGTAGGCCTGGTGGGTGCGGAAATAACCCTGGAAGGGATACTGGACTATAGCGCTATAACCAATGCCACCGGTGATTTCACCATTCCCGGAGTGCTTTCCGGCAATACCTACAGTTATTCCATCGAGAAAGAAGGGTATCAAAACCTTACGGGAAACGTTACCATCGGTGCTGTAGATTATAACATGGGCACTTTGATACTCAGCGAGATTGCCTTCCCTCCAGGAAATGTAATAGCCACCGAAAACGTAGCCCAAACCCAGGTGTCCCTAATCTGGAATACGCCTGTTCCCGAGCCGCCCCTTGATGATTTTGAAGATGATAATGGCGGTTGGGTGCCCTCCTCAAATTGGACTGATCCCTTGGGAGACTGGCAATGGACAGATAGCTATACCCTGGATGGCTATGTGGATATTGATACCTACGTGGATGCACCTCCTGCCACAGCACATTCCGGAACCGGATTGTGGGGAACAAAAGTGGCATCCGGTTATTCTAACTGCGCTGGTTGGTCTTATCTGCGCAAAATCTATGACCTGGGTGGGATGAATGACCCCGTGCTAAGCTTTTGGCACTATATGGATGGTTATAACACCTGGGATTATGGTTTGATAAAAGTAAATGGAAATACGGTATGGGGAGATGCTGCCGCGGCAGAATTTATGCCCTGGCAAGAGCTGACTATTGATCTTTCCGCATACGAGGGAATGAGCAATGTGGAGATCAGCTTCGAATGGTATGCCACCAGCGTGGTCTCTTATGCCGGATGGTATATTGACGACCTCTATGTGGGCTCCGCACAAACCCTTGCCCGTACATTTATCCCCACCATTATTCCCAATTATGCACCCAAGCTGGTGAGTAACACATCAAGCACAGAAACCGGTAAGCTAAGAACCCCAGTTCTCAGCGTAACTCCGCAAGATACTACCAGTGAAAGAATCCCTGTTGGTTACAAGGTATGGCGTTTACTGGAGGCCAATGAAGATAACGAAAGCCTGTGGACTCTCCTTACTCCTACCGCTGTAACCGATACTACCTTTATTGACACTGCCTGGCAACCTTTGCCTTCAGGAGTATACGAATATGCAGTAAAGACCGCATATTCCAATAATGTGTTCTCTGAAGCAGCTTTTTCCAACGTTATCCATAAAGGCATGATGGGAACGCTAACTGGAACAATTACCGAATTTGGCACCAATGTCCCGATTGCCGATGCTACCATCACTGCCGGAGATTATAGCGGTGTAAGCAATGCCCAGGGTGTATATGCCTTCCTGGCCTATCAGGGAACCTATAATGTTACTTGCGCCAAGCCTGGCTATCAAACTGGAACTCAGGCAGGAGTTGTGGTAACCGGAACCCAAATCACCACACTGAACTTCGTGCTTACTGAGCTGACCCTTCCTCCCGGAGGAGTAACTGCTGCGGTAGTGGTTAATGATGTAAATCTTACCTGGATGGCACCAGGAACTGCTACTGCCACATGGTTACACTATGATAGTGGTGAAAATGACGATAGCATCGGCACCGGCGCTGCAGCCGATTTCGATGTGGCTATTCGCTTCCCCGGAACCGCTTTGCAGGATTATGTAGGCACCAGCCTCTATGCTTTGAAGGTGTGGCCTGCCCAGGCAGGAACCTTCGCAGCCAGAGTTTGGACAGGTGGAACTCCCGATGCTCCAGCTACCATGGTAGTGGATCAAGCCTTCACCCCTACCCTGGATGTGTATAACACTGTGGTCTTAAATAATCCTGTACCCGTTACCGGTAATGAAGAGCTGTGGTTTGGTTACCGCTGCAATGTAACCACAGGCTATCCTGCAGGTTGTGATGCCGGCCCGGCCATCGATGGCTTTGGCAACATGATGT
>CAZSST010000151.1:0-5632 GCA_964609575.1 uncultured Candidatus Cloacimonas sp. | reverse complement strand
TGCGGGTTTCGGTGCTTTTTGTGTAAGGCAAGGTTTCCAAAGTGAAAAAGCGGGCTACGAGGGATTTGGCCTCTTCCAGCCTGGCAGCAGGGATATCTATGGAAATTCTTTCCGTAAGTGGCAAAGCTCCCTTTTTTAATAACGCCTCGCAGCTAAGCAGTACGAAATCTGGGATTTGCGTCTTTTGGAAGGCTGCGATGATCTCTTGTGGCGAATACTGCACCAAAAAAGAGATATCAAAGAACTCCTGAAGCCCTTCCACGCCCACGGGCAAAGGCGGAGAAAGGCTAACCTTGGGATGAGGGGAAAATCCCTGAGTGAATACGGTCTTCAGGTTTAGCACCGCAATACGCCGGAAAAGCATGCGCATCCAGTCCAAATGCGAGATGAAACGCAAGTATCCAAGCTTTTGGTAATAAATGCGATATCGGAATTGATGCTGCAAATCCTGAGTGCTGAGGGGTTGTTTACTTTCTGTGATTGGGGGAAGGGAAGTCTCAAATCCCTTTATGCTGGCAAGATCAGTCTGCACTTCCTGCCCGCAGACTCCGCAAACGCTGCAATTATAGCGACAATCCTCAGTTTCCTCTGCTGATCTTGCTTTTTGCCATTCCTCGCGGAGAAAACGGTCACTCACGCCTATTTGCACAAAGTCCCAGGGTAAAGCCTGGTCTTCGCTTCTGGCCTGCAGATACGATAAGTAGGAAATTTGTGCTGTTTCAAAGGCCTTTTGCCAGATGTTAAAAGAAAAGCATTCGTTCCAGGCATCAAAGCGGGCACCGTCTTTCCAGGCGGCTTCTATAGCCCTGCCCAGTTTTTCGTCTCCGCGTGAGAGCACTGCTTCCAGCAGCGAACTTTCAATGGTATGGTACTTAATGCGGATATTCCGGGTTTTACCAAAGGCATTCTTGATTCGATAGGCGCGGTTTAAAAGTACGGTGGCATCCAGCATTGGGGCCCATTGAAAGGGTGTAAAAGGCTTGGGCACAAAGGGTGATAAAGTAACCCCGATCTGCAGTTTGCCCTTACCCAAGGTGTTGATTTTGGAGATCAGTTCAATGATGGCCTCGATATCCGGATCGTCCTCGGTGGGGAGGCCCAACATGAAATAGAGCTTAATCCGCTGCCAGCCCAGTCGGATGGCGATTTCCACGCCCTTAAGAATGTCCGTTTCGCTGAGGTTCTTGTTTATTACCCTGCGCAGCCTTTCAGAACCTGCTTCCGGAGCCAAAGTCAAGCCTTCGCGTCCCAGTTTCTGCATCACCGTAACCAGTTCGTCGCTAAGGCTGTCCACACGCAGCGAAGGCAGGCTGATATGGGTTTTATCAGTATCAATAGCGCTAAGAAGGCTTATGAGCAGTTCCTGAATGCAAGTGTAATCTGCGCTGGAAAGGGATACCAGGCCTGCTTCATCCCAACCGGAAGCCTGAACTTCCTGTAGCAATTCTTTGAGGATATGCTCTGGATTCCGCTCGCGGACAGGGCGGTAGAAATATCCTGCATGACAGAATCTACAACCCCGGGAACAACCTCTCATAATTTCCGCTACATAGCGATTGTGCGTGGCCAATTGCCAGGATAAAAGCTGGGGATGATGCATGGCTGTGCTTTCTGAAAAAGCCGTGAACTTCCTGCAGGTGATTTCGTGGCCGTCATTGAATCCCGGCACATAACAGGAATCCAGCCCTGAAAGGCGTTTTAGCCTGCTTTCTTTATCTTGGGTATCACGCATGATTTCGGCAATCTGGATTATTCCCTCTTCCGCTTCGCCGATGAAAAAGGCATCGATAAAGGGCGACAAGGGCAGAGGATTGCTGGCACAAGGCCCCCCCACCAGAACAATCGGATCATTGGCTGTCCGATTCTCGCGACGCAGTTCCAGCCCCGATAAATCTATAAGTTCCAGCACATTGCTATAGGTTAGCTCGCTTTGCAGGGTTATCCCCAATACATCGAAATCCTCCAGCTGCACCCGTGTTTCCCAGCCAAAGAGCGGTAACTTTTCCTCACGCATCATGCCTGACAAATCCAGCCAGGGCAGATAGGCCCTATCGGCCATCGCGTAATCAAGCTTATTTACAATGCTATAGAGGATTTTCAAGCCCAGATGCGAGACACCCAGTTCATACACTTCGGGAAAGGCAAAGGCAAAACGCACCGGATAGGCAGAAAAATCTTTCCGACAGGCATTTAGCTCATGATCCAGATAGCGCGCAGGCTTGTCAACTAAAGGTAGTAAATGCTGGATATCCACTTGTTTCATAACGGATTACAGGCTTCTAACGCTTACCAGTACGTGGTTTTCATGCCCCCACTGTTCCATTTGCCGGCAGGTGTCACTTTCGTTGAAGGGTATATTCATAGCGGCATTGGAAGGTTTTTCGATCTTCTCCAGATTGTCGCCATAACGGCATTCTTGCAGGATAAAGCGATCCCCTGGTTTCAACATCTCCTGGATAGCTATTAAGTCTCCCGGACCAAGAAGCGCATCGAAATAGGTGCTGCGAAACTCATAAGGCACACCCGCATGACGAACAACTTCCATGCTGGCTTGAATCTGCCCGGAAGCGATGTTACTGCGTGTAACCAAAGGATAAAGGGATAGTGGAGCTTTTAGGTCCATTGCATAGTAATCAACCAGCCCGGCATCGCTGATCTCTTTTAGCAGCCCGGGGCGCGTACCATTGGTATCCAGCTTTATTTTAAAGCGCATCGCCTTGATCAGCTTTAAAACTGGAATCAAATCATCCTGCAAGGTGGGCTCACCACCAGAAATCACCACGGCACCAAGCTTTTTACGCCGCCGAAAGAGAAATCGCAGCACCCATTCAGTATCCATCAGTGGCTCATAGCGTTCCTCATCAACAAGCTGAGGATTGTGGCAATAAGGACAGCGAAAATTGCAGCCCTGAGTGAAGATTATCGCAGCCAAGTAGCCGGGATAATCTAGCAGTGAGAACTTTTGAAAGCCGCCGATCTTCATTTCACGGCCGATTTTGCACTGTTTTGCCTGGCAATGGGTTCTTCAGAGTTCTTATCATGCTGTTTCAGGGTGTCAAAAGTGGTACGGAGTTTAAATTCCGCCTTTTTGCCTTCATTCCATTGGGACACGGGACGCAGGTAACCAACAATGCGCGAATATACTTCCGTATCGCGATGACAAATGGGGCAAATTGCCTGCTCTCCATCCAGATAACCATGCACGGTACAAATGCTGAAGGTGGGCGAGAAAGTGAAATAGGGCAGCTTGTAACCTTCGCAAATGCTTTTCACCAGCGCCTTGATGCTTTGCCCATGCTCCACTCTTTCTCCGCCAAAGATGTGCAGCACTGTTCCTCCGGTATATTTGGTTTGAAGTTCATCCTGCAAGTCCAGCACTTCAAAGATATCGTCCGAATAATTCACTGGAAGCTGCGAACTATTGGTATAGAAAGGGGTATCACCACCGCAATTGGCGCTTTTGATCCCCGGAAAGTGCTTTTTATCCAGAATAGCCAAACGGTAGCTGGTACCTTCGGCCGGAGTAGCCTCCAGATTGTAATTATTCAGCGTTTCTTCCTGAATCTCGATAAGTCTTTCGCGAAGATAGTCCATCACCTTCAATGCGAAATCCTTGCCTTCGCCATTGCCCAGATTCTTACCCAAAAAGTTCTCCACAGCTTCGTTCATCCCGATGATGCCGATGGTGGAAAAATGGTTTTTCCAATACTGATGAAAGCGCTCATAAATACCCTTCAGATAGAACTTGGTATAGGGATAAAGCCCGCTTTGCGTATAGGTTTCCAGCACCTTGCGCTTAATCTCCAGGCTGTTCTTGGCCAGAATCAGATTTTTCTCCAAAAGCTCGAAGAATTCTACCTCCGTTTCCGCCAGAAAGCCGATGCGTGGAAGATTCAGAGTAACCACTCCGATAGAACCAGTAAGGGGATTTGCACCAAACAAACCTCCCCCACGGGCCTCCAGCTTGCGCGTGTCCAATCGCAAACGGCAACACATACTGCGCGCGTCATTGGGATCCATTTCCGAATTTACAAAATTGGAAAAATAGGGAATGCCATATTTTGCCGTAGCTTCCCAAAGGTAATGGATGGCGGGATTTTCCCAATCGAAATCCTTGGTGATATTGTAAGTAGGGATGGGAAAGGTGAAAACGCGTCCTTTGGCATCACCCTCTATCATCACTTCCAAAAAGGCTTTATTCAGGATATCCATTTCAGCTTGAAAATCACCGTAGTTCTTGGCCATCGGCTTGCCGCCAATAATAACGGCCTGATCCTTGTAAAGCTGGTGTGGATATAGATCCAGAGTGATATTGGTAAAAGGCGTCTGGAACCCCACGCGGGTGGGAACATTAATATTGAAAACAAATTCCTGCAGCGCTTGCTTTACGTCTTCATAGCTAAGCTTATCATAGTAAATGAAGGGTGCCAAAAGCGTGTCAAAACTGGAAAAGGCCTGTGCCCCTGCGGCTTCCCCTTGCAGGGTATAAAAGAAATTCACAATCTGCCCCAAGGCACTGCGAAAATGCTTCGCGGGTGAACTCTCCACCTTCCCCTCAGCACCGCAAAAGCCGGTTAAAAGCAGATCCATAAGGTCCCAACCCACGCAGTACACCGAAAGCTGACCCAAATCGTGGATATGCAAATCCCCCTCCACGTGGGCAGTTCTAATCTCCGGTGGGTATATCTTATTCAGCCAGTAGGTTTTGCTAACCTCCGAAGCAATGTAATTATTCAGCCCTTGCAGCGAATAGGCCATGTTTGAATTCTCATTCACCTGCCAATCCAGCTTTTCCAGATATTGGTCGATAAGCCTTACTCCCGCAGTGGAAACCAGCTCGCGGATGCGTGAATGCTGATCGCGGTAAATAATATAGGCCTTGGCAGTTTTCTTGTAAGGAGAAGCCAGCAGTACTTCCTCTACAATATCCTGTATTTTCTCCACTTCGGGAATCTCCGCCTGAATCATCTGCTGGGCCAAATTCATCACCCTGAGGGTTAAAACCTCGGCTATGTCCTCCCCAAATTCACCCGTGGCATTTCCGGCTTGCTGTATCGCCTTGGCTATCTTAAACTTGTCAAATTGAACGATATTTCCATTTCGTTTCCGGATCATCGAAAACATCCAAAACTCCTTGTATAAATACATCAGTATTATGTTTATTTTTTAATTACTTACACGTCTTTACCACGAATTTTGATTTTAAGACCAAAACTCACGATTTGCATTCAAATAATCAGTTAGCATTTTGTCAAGACATATCCCACCTTTTTCCGTTGTTTTTTTTCCACAAATCGCTAAGCACATGGAGTACACAGATTAGGCCCTCAGCATTGCATATTCACTACCCGATCTATGTATGTAACCAATAGCTATATATGTGCTTACATGTAGCTGCAGCACAGCCTTAAATCTCCACCGCAAATCAGGGAAAGCGCCTCTATCCTCATCCCTTAAAGTGTTTTCTACACTCTGGCAGGAACCATCCTTCAAGCAACCTGGATCGCGATCTTGGATGATTCCAGATGGATTCTCGGAGGGATCATGGATGGATTCAGGAAGGCAGTTATGAGCACGACACCGACAGCTTATCATATTTTTTGCAGGAAAATGGGCATAGCCCCGTATATTA
>CAZSST010000150.1:0-5648 GCA_964609575.1 uncultured Candidatus Cloacimonas sp. | reverse complement strand
CCCTTCCCATGAAAGCCTTTGACTACAATCTGGGCGATGGGATTGTGGAGTATGAGCTTATGCCTTTAGAAGCAAGGAAGTTTTTCCAGGTTACTACAGGGAACTGATAGCTTTACC
Organism: uncultured Candidatus Cloacimonas sp.; assembly: GCA_964609575.1. Lineage (GTDB taxonomy): Bacteria > Cloacimonadota > Cloacimonadia > Cloacimonadales > Cloacimonadaceae > Cloacimonas. Next base: position 5,531 of record CAZSST010000150.1, on the reverse strand, counting down.
GCAAAGCTCAAAGCACCATTCATGTGTGCCAATATTGCTGGAGTCGATGCCGCCACTGCCAATCCCAAGCTTATCTCCCAAGCTCAAAGCGGCATGGACTACAGCAAACCCTACCAATACCTACGTGTAGTCCATTTGGCCAATAAACAAGCAGCTACGTATATAACGGAGAAAGGCCAATTCGACTCCCCCAGCCCAAGGGATTTAGTTTTCATATTCTATGCGCTATAATCCCTTTCTTTCCAGGTCTTCCATTAGCTTATCGATGAGGTCACAGTCATAATCGAAGGTGGCTTCTTTCTTTATTCCAAGTTGAGTTACTATCACATGATTGAAATTGGTAATACCCTTGTTTTCAAACATCTTTTTCAGGCAGGCAACTTTACAGCCATCGATCAGCAGGTCTTTGGTGCCATCTTCTGTTTCTGTTCCTCCGCAACCGCAATCTCCGGCACCGATACAAGTGCTGCAGCCCATTTCGTATTTTCCGGCCACGTGCAGGGCCTTGGTAAGATCAAAGGTGATCACTCCCACATTGCTAGCACCCCCGCAGGCATACACCTTGGTGGAGGCATCATTGGTTACGCAGCCTTCGCTGCAGTTGGAGGTGGTTCCACACGAACATGAGCATCCGCAATCAGACATCTTATACTCCTTTACTGATCTTTGCTTTTATATCAACAACGGAAAGCACTTTCCCTGAGGCTACCACTTTTTCATCGATAACCAAAGCTGGAGTCATCATCACCCCGTAATCCATGATGTCATTCAAGTCTGTTACTTTCTCGAATGTTGCTTCCACGCCCAGCTCGGATACAGCTTGACGTGCGGTTTCTTCCAGTTTCTTGCATTTGGGGCAACCCGTGCCCAGAATCTTGATAATCATTTGAACTCCTTATGTGAATTTCTTTATTATTAAGTAAATACCGGCGATGAAGATCAGTACTCCGCAGATGATCCTGATAATCTTGGTACCTTGGGATTTACTGGACCAGTTCAAATAGTTCTGCACTGCTCCGGCAAAGGTTCCCGCAGCGATGATCACCAGGCAGTGGCCAACGATATACGCCAGTACCAGCAATAGTGCAAAAAGTAGTTTAGTGCCCGCTGCAGAGAATACTATGGCCAGTATTGGTGCCATAAAAGCGAAAGAGCAGGGTCCCAAAGCGATGCCAAGTAAAAAGCCAAGGCTAAGCGCAGCCCAAACACCCTTGCCCCGCTTGCCACTCATTCCCCCCTTTACGAAAGAAGGCATGGGAATAATATCGGCAATGAAGAAAGCAATGATGATAAAGACCACACCCACAAAGGGCTCCACCCAACCTCCGACATTGCCCAGCATTCTGCCCAACAGGCCAGTTATAAGCCCGATCAGCGCCATCATCAGCAGGATGCCCAAGGTGAAGAAAGCTGATAGTGTGAATGCCTTTTTGGTGCTCAGGTCCGGTTGATTATCCAAGTAGCCGATGATCAACGGAATACTGGCCAAATGACAGGGGCTGAGTAACACGCTAAGAACACCCCAAAGAAAAGCTGCAGCTAACGCCAAACCCGGACTGGAATACAGCGCAGTGCTCAGATTTTCAAAGATGGACATGATCATGCGAACCAGACTCCGAAGAAATAGCCGGTAATAGTGGAAAAGATCACAACCAGCGTTACATAGGCAAAGGTCTTTTTGACCCCCAGCACCGTATTGATCACCAGCATGCTGGGTAGTGACAGCGCTGGTCCTGCCAGCAGCAATGCCAGGGCTGGACCTTTGCCCATTCCGCTGCCAAGTAAGCCTTGCAGAATGGGAACTTCGGTAAGCGTGGCAAAGTACATAAAGGCCCCGGAGATGGCGGCAAAGAAATTGGCAAATAGTGAATTGCCGCCCACTGCCGTGGCAATCCACTTATTCGGTATCCAGGCTTCCTGTCCGGGACGTCCAAGCAAGGCTCCGGCAATCATTACGCCCATAAAGAGCAAGGGGATGATCAGCTTCGCAAAGTCCCAGGTGCTGTCCAGCCAGCTATGCAATTCGCCCTTATCCATCACCAGCCACATACTGAAGAGGTAAACGGCGATCACATAGGGCATCGTGGGCTGACCGGGATACAGATAGCCAATTATCCCCACGATGATGGCGGTGATGAGCACTTTCCACAGCTTGAAGCCGTAAAATGCGCTGAGTGTGAAGCCAAATAACAGTGCTACCACCCCCGAAACCATCCATTTGTTCATAAACATCCAGTTCATGAAAGGAGCGGCAGTGGCGCTATTGGGTTTGACCCAGTTCAGTACGATCAGGATGAGGATCATCAAGCCGAAATAGATCAGCGTCTGCCATAGTGGCCTGCCCTGTTCCGGCTCGGGAAGATTAAGACCCTTTTGCCTCGCCTGTTCCTCCTTGCGGAACAGCAGATGCATTATGTAGCCGATCACCACGCTGAAGCCAACTGCTCCCACGGTGCGGGCTATGCCCATCTCCAGCCCCAGGATGCGGGCGGTCATTACGATCGCCAGGATATTGATCGCCGGGCCGGAATAAAGGAAGGCAATCGCCGGGCCAAGCCCTGCACCACGCTTGTATATTCCGCTGAAGAGTGGCAAAATGGTGCAGGAACACACCGCAAGGATCGCTCCCGAAACCGCTGCCACACTATATGCCAGCCACTGCTTTGCCTTGCCGCCCAAAAAGCGCATCACACTTTCCTGGGAGATAAATACGCTAACCGCTCCGGCAATGAACAGCGCCGGCACCAGGCACAGCAGCACATGCAGGCGGGCATATTCCTGCAGCATGTAAAATGCTTCATGCAATCCATTCTGGAACCTGGCCGCACCAAAGGGAAGGAAATAAGCCAGCACAAAGATTCCCAGCATCAGGATCAGGATTTTTAGTTCTTTTAGGCGCTCACTCACTTTTCAGCCCCCTGGTGTTTCATTTTACTTACGCAGTGATACATATCCAATACACAGGGGCACAGCAGTTTGTAATAAACCATATTGTTCTGCTTGTTCCCCCCGATGATGCCAGCTTCCTTCAGCACGCTGAGGTGCCGGGACATGGTGGACATATCGATGCCGACCAGTTCCTGCAGTTCCCCCACGCAGTGATCCCGTTCTTTCAGTTTATCCAGAATGAACAGCCGGGTGGGATGCGCCATGGCCTTCAGCACCTTTGCCATGTATAGATATCTATAATCCTCAGTCATTTATAGCTCCTTTGTATTTGCTTAGTTGTCAATTTAGCCAAATAGCCAAGATGTCAAGCGTTTTCTTGGAAAGTCAGTGCACCATTTCTATCAGGACATCGCTTCTAACAATTGCATAACATCCAAAACGATTGTTTACACTCACATCGCCAAGAACTAACACGAGACCATTGCGGAGTCATTGGCAATAAAACCCGTAGTGACTTCGCAATGGTACCGTAATGGCAATAGGAAAGGTTCTGCAATACTTCTCTGGGGCATGATGAAGCTGTAGCCCCTATGCGTTGCGACCTTTGTGCAGACGGCAGCTTTCCGCACAGGCAGGGATTATGACCTGGACCAGCAATATCGCTCTAGATCGCCAGAGGTTCCATAAGATCGTAGCTTCTTCGGATTGATCAGAACAAGCCCAGGATATTGCCGTCTCCTTCCACATCGATGGTTTCGGCAGAGGGGTGCTTTGGCAGTCCCGGCATGCGCATGATCTCACCGGTGATGGGAATCAAAAAGCCCGCTCCGCTGGCGATCACAATTTCTCGTACGGTCACCAGAAAGTCCTTGGGTCGGCCAATCAATTCAGGATTATCGGAGAGCGATTTCTGCGTTTTGGCAATGCAGATGGGCAGTTTATCGAAGCCATATTTATTGATCTTTTTCAGGTCGGCCTTGGCATCGGCAGTGTAATCCACTTTTTGCGCACCGTAAATCTCGGAAGCTATGGTGAATATTTTTTGCTCCACGGGGCTATTCCAGTCATACAAACCGCGATAATGGCAAAGGTCTTTGCCCACCATATTCACTACTTTTTCCGCCAGATCCAATCCTCCGGCTCCACCCTGACTGTGGAAATTAACCACTGTGGCTTCGAAGCCATTGGCATGCACAAAATCCATCACCAATTGCAATTCTTCCTCTGTATCAGTGGGGAAGCGATTGATCGCCACGATGGATTTCATGCCAAATTTATGGATGTTTTCCAGATGCTTGCCCAGGTTTGCCAGCCCCTCCTCCACCGCTTTGGGATTTGGAGCAGTAATGTCTTTCAGCTTGGCTCCGCCATGCATTTTCAGGGCGCGAACGGTTGCCACCAACACCACCGCATCGGTGCAGAAACCGCCATACTTGCACACCAGATCAAAGAACTTTTCTGCGCCCAGATCAAATCCAAAACCCGCTTCGGTAACCACATAGTCGCTTAGCCGCAACGCGGTTTTGGTAGCCAGAATGCTATTGGCACCCTGGGCGATATTGGCAAAAGGACCTCCATGCACAAAGGCCGGTGTATTCTCGGTGGTTTGCACAATGTTTGGCTTCAGCGCATCCTTAAGTAGCGCGGCGATGGCACCCTCATAACCCATTTGTTTCACCCGCACCGGTTCACCATCGTAGGTGAAGCCCACCGTGATATTGCCAATGCGCTCCTTAAGTTCATCCATGTTATTGGAAAGGCAGAGGATAGCCATGATCTCGCTGGCAGGAGTGATATCAAAACCATCTTCACGCGGAAAGCCCTGTTTGCTGCCTCCCAGGCCGATCACGATCTTACGCAGCATCCGGTCGTTGGCATCAATCACGCGTTTCCAGGTAATGCGCCGGGGATCGATATTCAGATCATTATCATAGTAAATATGATTGTCAATCAGGGCGGCAAGGGTATTATTGGCTGCGGTAACGGCATGAAAATCACCGGTGAAATGCAAATTTATGTCTTCCATAGGCAGCACTTGCGAATAGCCACCCCCTGCAGCACCGCCTTTGATGCCGAAAACAGGGCCCAAACTTGGCTCGCGAATGGCCACAATGCTCTTTTTACCGATGCGGTTCAGGGCTTGCGACAGGCCGATGGAGACAGTGGTTTTGCCTTCTCCGGCGGGGGTAGGGGTAATGGCCGAAACCAATATCAGCTTACCAGTGGGATTATCTTGCAGGGAAAAAAGCGTGGTGTAGCGAATCTTTGCCTTATACTCACCGTAATGATCAATGTCCGATGGAGCAAGGCCTATTCCTGCCGCTATCTCATCGATATTTTTCAGCTTTGTAGCCCGGGCAATTTCCAGATCATTGGGCATGATATCCTCCAGCTTGGGGTATTTATTACTAAAACTAAGGCTATATTGAGCTTTGGCAAGTGGAAGCTAACTTGAAACTCTCTATCTGAATATAGAAGACCGTTGCACATGGCTGCAGAGCTTGTATGATAGGCATTTTGAGTCCCGTCTCGGATGGCAGTTTAGATAGAAACGTTTGCCGGTCAGTTGTTTGAGTCCCATCGGGACGGCAGTTTAGATAGAAACGTTTGCCGGTCAGTTGTTTGAGTCCCATCGGGACGGC
>CAZSST010000149.1:0-5661 GCA_964609575.1 uncultured Candidatus Cloacimonas sp. | reverse complement strand
ACTGCGGGGATACAGCATTTGTATTTCTCTCCATAAGCTGCCAGCATATAGTCCCAAACCAGATCGATGGTGCTGCTACGGGCTTGTTTCAGCTCCGGCAGCTGGTTTTGGATAGCTTGGGCTAGCTGTTGCAGGATAACCTGCTCTTCGCTGTGGATATCCTGCTGCAGTTTATTTAGCTTATTCTTCAGCTTCAATGCGGTAGAAGAATCGGCCAGGCGGAAGCTGATATTGGCCAGGCTTTCAGCGCTGATAACATAGTATTTGCTGTTCAGCAACAATTGGATCCGTGCTTCCTGATTGCGGGAGAGGATAAAATCTTCTTTCAGGGTGGGGAGTTTGAGCGTTTTCTTTGCTTTTTCCAAATCGGCAAAACGGATTTCATGTAGCTTATGCGCGCAGCTCAGGCGTTCTTCATCAAGCTTGTGCAGCTTTGGTGAATACGCTGGAGAGAGCCTGAAAAGCGGCAAGCCATTATTCTCGGGATCAAGCAAGCGGAAAAGCCCACTCAGTTCAGGCAGCGGATGCAGACTTTGCAGCTTATGCTTTTCCAAAAAGTTCTTTAAAGCGAGGTAATGATACAAAAAGCTCTTCAGCTCGAAAAGCTCATGAATGGCCAGGGATTCCACCTTATCCCAATGTGCCATACCCGGATCGGATAGGTGCATAACCAGTTCCGCCATTTGCATTTGAGCATCATGTGCATGGAAGAAAAGCTTCATCAGGCGGCTACGGTGCTCCAGTTCCTGCTCCAATTCCTGGATCGGCAAGGGATTTTCACGCAATTTATGGCGCTTTGCCACTGAGCAGAATTCCCCCTCAGAGGGAAGCAACTGCAAAATCTGCGCTAATCCATGATCACTTTCGGTGCGGTGCATTATTCATTCCTTCTTCATCTCAAGCCCATCAAGCTGCCATAATATCTGCAAGAGCCTGTGTGAGCAATATCTATTAACTGCTGGAACTTTGTCAACGGATATTTAGCTTTTGCTTTTATGCTATTCCTCCTGAAGCGAAGAATCCAATATCTTTGCTTGACAGGATTGCGGTAATCGTAAAATAAACTTTGTGGACAAGGAGTATATGATGGAAAAGATAATCGCTCTACTAATCTTCGTTTGCATTGCCTTCGGCTTGTTTGCTCAGGAAGCGGATTCTTTGTTTCTGGCTGCGGATCAATCGCTGATGACTATGCCCACTGCGTACACAATGCCCAAGGGGAGTAACTCGCTAACGAGCTATGAAGTTTTGTTATTGCAGTATGCCTATGCGATTAGTGATCGTTCCCATTTCAGTATTGGAATGGTGTTTCCCATTTCCACTGATATGCTGAGAACCACCACTCTGGGTACCAAGATCAATTATTTGAAGTACAAAAAAACTCAAGCTGCAGTGTCGCTGTCCTACATTCCCGATGCCCAGGTTGCGGCTTTGGGAAATGTGATTAGCATTGGCAGTACCCGGGGCAGCGTGCATCTTATGATAAACCGGGGACAAAGCCTGGATGGTGGCGGTGGAGGGTTTATATTTGGTTTGGGGGGAATAAAGACCTTCTCCACACGAGTTTCCGGGATGCTGGAATTTTATAATTTCAGTGATATTCTGGATATTGATTATAGTGATGATGAAGAAGATGATCTTACCGATATGAATGAATCTGTGCTGCTTTTTGGGATACGCTTCAGGGGAGAAAAAATGAGTTGGGATCTGGGAGGTATAAGGCCTTTGGTAGTGGATGACGGCGATTTGCTGGCCATACCTTTTGTGAAGGGTACTTTTATATTCTAGGCTGCATATAGGAATGCCTTTCGTTACAGGGAAACAGGCATTCCCATCAGGCAGGTTTGGGATCGTGATTGTTCCCCTTGTTATCAGCCAGCAAGCTGCCAGCGCTAGTTCATCTTAGCAGCAGCAGCTTGCGGGTTAGGCTTCTATCTCCTTGTTTCAGGCGCAGCAGATAAGTACCGCTGGGAAGGAGGTGATTTTCGTTATCCCTGCCATCCCAGGCAAGGCTGTGGCTGCCGCTGGTTTTTAGTCCTGAATATAAGCTGCGTACTTTCTGGCCTTTGAGGTTGTAGATATCCAGATTGACGGGCATGGTTTCCGGCAGCTCAAACTTAATTGAGGTGCTGGTTTGGAAGGGATTGGGGTAGCTGCTTATGCTGACTGGCATCTGGATGGGATCCTCATTGGCCACGATGCTAATCTGGATTGAGGCTGGTGCAGATTCTCCCGCAAAGTACTGAGCAGTAACTTCGGCATTGTGTGTGCCGGGGGTCAGATATCCCAGCAGCCAGATAAGCTCTGCAGTCTGGCTAAGTAAAACACTATCCAGCGATACTTTGTAATACAATAGCGGACTGCTGGGATTCATCGGTTCGCTCCAGGTGAGCATGATGCCGTCCACATCCGTGTAGCTTAGATCAGCGGGAGGGGCCAGATTGTCCGCAGAATAACGCAGAGAGCGGTAATAGCTGAAGGTGCCGTCATAATCACCCACCACCAAATCCAGATCGCCATCATGATCCAGATCGGCCAAAGCCGGAGTGGCGTTTTGATCGGTGCTGATTCCTGCAACAATGGAGGCATCGGCTGTCCAACCGGTGCTATAGCGATAGGCGCTTAGGTTGCCACTAAGGTTGCCGACCACAAAGTAGTCTGCGCTGCCGTCCAGATCGTCATCGCCGAAGCAAAAAGAGGCATTAGAGCCTACATCGATGCCGGCAAAGAAATTTGTCTGCTCTTGCCAGGCCGGAGCTGTAGCGCTGCCCGTGTTTTTATAATAGCGCATGGTGCCCGCTTCGCAGCCGGTAAAAAGATCCAGATCGCCGTCATTATCCCAATCCAGCAGCCGGGGAACGCTCCAGCCACCCAAAGAAACTGCCGGCAGCACGCCGCTTTCTTCCACCAGCATGAAGCCGGTATTGCGATGGAAAAAGAGGGTGCCATTCAGGTCTCCTACCACCAAATCCGGACGGTTGTCACCATTCAGGTCGCCTACTGCCACGGAGGAATAGATGGAATGGTCGATGCTGGAAAAATAACTGTGATCTGCTTGCCAGGCTGGAGCAAAGGGAGTTCCCACATTGCGGTAAAACTTGATGTCGCCAAGTTGGCTGCCGCTGAAGAGGTCGAGATCGAGATCGCCATCCCAATCGTAAAACACGGGATGGCTGGCTCCGCCCATGTCCAGATTGCCACCGAAGATGCTGGTATTTTGCTGCCAATTAGGGGTGGCGGCGCTGCCCATATTGAAATACAGCTTCAAGGGGCCATCGGCTGTGCCATATAGCAGATCCAGGCTGCCATCGCCATTCAGGTCGGCCAGATCGGGGGAATTCCAATAGGTACCCACTCCCAGGCCGGTGAAGAGATCGCCAATTTCCTGCCAGAGGGGGCTTGTGGCCGTGCCGTTGTTTTGAAAGTAAATAAAACTCTGGCTATCCCTTCCACAAAAGATGTCCTGATCGCCATCCACATCATAGTCCGCAAAAATGGGATAGGCATAAAGCCCGATATCACCGATCACCTGCATATTGGCCTGGCTGAAGCTGCCCGCAGCGGAACTGCCAATATTGGTGTAAACCCGCACTCCGCCATCTTCACTGAGTCCTATCACCAGGTCATTGTCGCCGTCATTATCCACATCAGCCAGGTCGGGAACGGGATAATTTCCCACGCTGAGGCCGCTGAAAAATCCTCCTTGCTCCGTGAACACAGGCTGTGCGGAACTACCTGAATTGAGGTAGAGATGCAGGCCGTTGTAGCCACCGGTTACCAGATCCAGAATGCTATCGCCATTCATATCCACGCTGATAGCCATTTCCGCACCCAGATAGTTGATATTGGCAGCGAGATCGGGGCCAACCTGATAGGCCGGAGCTGTGGCCGTGCCAGTATTACGAATGTAAATGGGGCTGCGGGAAGTGGTACCCAGCCAGAAATCCTTGTCATTATCGCCATCCGGATCGCAGAAACGTGTCTGCGAAAAGGATACGCTTGGAATGCCGCTGGGATTGAAGATGCTATTATCCTGCTCCCAGGGTTGGGCGCAGAGGGTAGCTATAGTCATGATCATCAATAGGATAAAAGGAAATTTACGCATAGTTAGCTCCAATACTTACGATCCAAAGTGCGATATTGGATCGCCTCGCTGATATGTTCGCTTTTGATGGTTTCTATGCCTTCCAGATCGGCAATGGTGCGGGAAACCTTCAAAATGCGATCGAAAACCCTGGCCGAATAGCCCATCTTGTCGATGGCGTTTTGCAGCAAGGCATGGCTGGCTTTGTCGAGTTCGCAATACTTGCGCAGCAGCTTGGAACTCATCTGCGCATTGCTGAAAATCCCGGCTTCGGCATAGCGTTCCCGCTGGATACTGCGAGCCCGGTTCACGCGTTGACGGATAGTGGTGGAAGTATCGCCGGTGGGAAGCGAAGCCAGATCGGCATAGCTAACCGTAGGCACTTCCACGTGGATATCGATCCTATCCAGCAAAGGTCCGGAAATCCTGTTGCGATAACGCATTATTGCCCCCATTTCGCAGGTGCAATGATGATTGGGAATATCCGCACCGAAATAACCGCAGGGACAGGGATTCATACTGGCAATCAGCATGAACTCTGCAGGAAAAGACAGGCTGGTGGTGGCTCGGGAGATGGTTACGATACCATCCTCCATAGGCTGGCGCATCACTTCCAGCACGCCACGCTTGAATTCCGGCAGCTCATCGAGGAACAAAACCCCTCGGTGCGAAAGGCTTACTTCACCTGGCTTGGGGAAGGCACCGCCGCCAATAAGAGCAACATCGCTGATCGTGTGATGGGGGCTGCGGAAGGGCCTGGTGGTGAGGATGCCATTGCGGAAATACTTGGATAGACCTGCCACGCTGTGGATCTTGGTGGCTTCCAGGGCTTCGTCCAGGTTAAGCTCCGGCAAAATGGTGGGAACCCGCTTGGCCAGCATGGTTTTGCCGCTTCCGGGAGGGCCGATCATCAGCAGATTGTGTCCACCTGCTGCAGCAACTTCTAGAGCTCGTTTCACCTGATATTGGCCTTTTACGTCGTGCATATCCAGCGGAAAGTCGTTTAATACCTGGAAGATCTTGTCTCTATCCACGGTGGCAGGGGGAATCTCGATCTCTTTCAGCAGATACTGTGCGCATTCCCGCAGCGAAGTTACCGGGATAACGGTTAAACCCTCGATAATGGCAGCTTCCTCGGCATTTTCGAAGGGCACTATAAGGGTATCGATATTATCCTTTTTGGCAGCAATGGCAATCGGCAAAACCCCTGAAACGGGACGCACATTACCATCCAAAGATAGCTCTCCAATGATGGCGATCTTCTTGTAATTGGTGATCTTGATAATTTTATTGCAAATCAGCACCGCCACAGCAATAGGCAAATCCAGCGCGGAGCTGTCCTTTTTCATATCCGCCGGAGCTAGATTGATCGTATAGCGCTTGGAAACATACTCAAATCCTGAATTCTTGATCGCCGCAAACACACGATCCTTGCTTTCCTTCACTCCGGAAGAGGCCATGCCCACGATGTTTACATTAAAGAGACCCGATATGCCATCGCACTCCGTCGTGATCTGACATGCGTCAATGCCGATGGTTGTATATGACAATGCAATTCCTACCATTCATCCTATCCT
>CAZSST010000148.1:0-5882 GCA_964609575.1 uncultured Candidatus Cloacimonas sp. | reverse complement strand
ATGGCATCCAGTTCTTTTAAAATACTGTGGTATAAGCTTCTGGATTCCAGCCTGCGCTGGAATGACGGAGGGTGTTTTTGCACGATATTGGTATTTTCTGGCCTTTCACCCCTTGCGGGGTTTTCTCACAATCTCCTACGGGGGATGACTTATCCCACCCTCCCTATCTGAACCTGAGCCGGATAGCATCCCAATGATAAGCAGTAAATAGATATTGCCTGGCCGCATGATTTTTAATATATGGCTTGAATGCTTTACTGAAGGGAAAATAGCAGAAACATGGCTAACTACGCAAATTTAATTTGCTTTTCTTCACGCAAAGATTATATTGCGTATTAACAGGTACTGGATATGCCCGCTTGTATATGAGTTGCTCAATCGGCTGATTCCCTGGTTACCGGGAGTCTGGCAGAAGATAGAGTTTTTTTCTCACGAAAACCTTGACACAGGTCTTCATTTCAAAATGCTAAGCACCATGGTTTGATAGTTTATCAAACACTATGGAATTGCTTAGTAACACCAATGAGATCTAAAAACTAAATGAGGAACAACATGAAAAACACGATCCTATTCATCCTACTTCTCATGATACCATTATTTGTTTTCGCAGATGGTGTTATATCTGGCCGTATCAGTTTGCTATACATTACTGAACATGACGTATCTGACGTAAATGCCAATGTAAGGTTCACGGCTGCTAATGGAACGGTTGTAACTACTACGACTAATTCTGAAGGGTATTATTCCCTGAACATCAATAGTGGGCTTTATGGCATGGGAACTTTCTTATTTACAAAACCCAATTATGCAGATCTCACGCTAAATCTAAACATAAACGGGTCAACAAGTCAATTGCCTTACGGGTCCATGGCACCTACTTCACTTACTATCATGGTAGGAGCTGCTAATGTATATCACCCACCCCACTTCTATAGCACATTTGAAGAAGCTGTATTGCATGTGAACCAGGTTATCAATGATCCCCGTTTTATAGGACCGGTAAACATCTATTTACAGTCCGGAACTCATTATCTGCCGTATCATGATAACGAATGGCAAGGAGATTATGATGTATTCGGCTTCAGTTTGATTGACAGCGCACCCAATCCTAATCTGATTCCTGTGAAATTTCATGGCAATAATGGTGTGCACTTAAGAACTCCTGGCAATAATGGTTTGATCGTATCCCACAATAAAATCAGGGGAGTTGCCCTTGAACTAAATAACATCACCATGGATTTCGCTTCGAATCAAGATCAATTAGAATGGTGGTTCTTTGTGGAAGGACAGGGTAATATGATGGATTCCAAGTGCACCTTTAACAACTGCAAATTTGGGATCCAGGATTCAAATCCTGCTTCTATAAAACGCTCAAAGCTACATATTAAAAATATCAACCAAGTATCGCTGCTCAACTCCTCAATAAAGAATTGTAGAACTACTCAATACTCTGGTGAGCCAGAGTTTTATGCTGTCCTCAGAATCGACGGTTGCAACCAGGCATTTCTCGAAAATACTCAAATTACCAACAATAATAGTGCGAGATTAGCAACCGTATTTATGAAAGACATTGCCAACCTGAGAATTTTATACTGTGATTTTCTTGCAAACACTACAAGTTTAGGAATTGATCCAAACTCAGGTGTGGAAAGTAGTTCAGGCAGCACGGTATATATTCGGGATGTGGATAACATCAGAATCGAAACTTCGGACTTTGTTGCCAATCACACTGCCGGATACAGTAGCCCGCTTCATATAAACAATTCAGCTATGAGTAGTGTTCCCCTGTACATTTGCGATAATACCTTTATCAATAACGTCGCTGATAACGCGGCTCCCGATAATAATACTATTGCATCTGAATCGATGTATTTCAATAATATCACATTCAATAGCAATGATACAATTGCGAGAAACATAGTGGTAAGCAACACAGACGCAATTCTGTCCGACTATCTCCGCATAGGTGGTAATTGCTCAGGTAACCTCACATTATTGAACTGGGATTTTATACGAGGAACTGGAGACAATGACTATGCCAAGCAGATTATTAGAAGTACATCTCCGGTAAATATTGCTATGGTAAATAACCTCTTCGATATGCAAAACATGAATGCTTCATTCCAGGTTCCTGCTGCTTCCAATATAAATGCTAATTACAGTTTATTCAGCCTGGGATACCAGGGACTTGATAATGTGGCAAACTCACAGACGAATGTTGCTTTAAATTTGGATGCCAGTTATCGTCCAATCTGGAATGCAAGCACTATGTCACCTTGCATCGATTCCGGAATCGGCGAGGATGAAGATGGGACTCCTGCAGATATTGGAGCTCTTCAGGCTGTTCAGCATAGCTATTGGGACTATGCCTTCACAAATCAAGCAGCTTATGATAGGTGGTACTGGGTAAGCTATCCGGTGTTGAATACAACCACAACAAATGCCCTGAAAGCAAGCGAGTTCTTTAATGAGTTGCTGCTTGTGCATCCTGATTCTCAAAACAACGACACCCCCACCTATCTGGACCAGATAATATGGTATAATCAGGGTCCATTTTCGATTACATGGGTAGCAGGTGAATGGTTGGGACCCATGAACACTCACTTTGTTTCCAGCCCTCAAGGATATAAAATCCTGCTGAAAACAGATATTGACCCAGAGTTTTCCTGGCCTGTACACTTAACTGAGAGTGGTTTTCAAACCTCGGACACTACTCAATTTCCGATCTATGGTTCAATGGAAAACTGGCTGGGTTACTTCAAAGAAGAATCTCAATATCCGGCAGATGCCTTTGCGAATATCTGGAGTGATGTCACAATGGTTAGGGGAAAGAACTGGAGCCTCGAAAGAGACCCAGTTTCTGGCCTGATGATTGGGAAAAATGCCACTATCAACTATGGTGATCTGGTTATCGTTAAAACCAATAATAATCATCCCACCTTCCAATGGGATACTACAAATCCTGTACCACCGGAAAAGAAAGCTCTTCCCAAGAGCTTCGTTTATGATGAGAAGCAGGATTACATACCTGTGTATATCAGCTTGTCGGATAGCCTAATGACTGATCTGAACGAGATTGGTTTATACGTTGATGGTGTATGCAAAGGTGCAGTTGTTGTGGAAGAAAACCTTGAGCAAATTTCCGCTTACGTAGAAAGTGCAGATGAACTGAACGAAGCTGATGTGGAATTTGTATTCAGCTATGATGATAACAAGAGTATGGGACCTCAGATGAGAAGTATGAAGCTGCCCGCTGGCAATCTTCAGGCTAAATATGGTCAAGCAGGCCCCAGCTATCCATATTTCGAGATAAAACTTAGCGAAGCGGAAATGGGAAATGTGCTTCCTCCGGAGTTGACACTCAAGCAAAACTACCCCAATCCCTTTAACCCCACTACCACCATTGCGTACAACCTGCCGGAAGCTGCGAAAGTGCGCCTTGATATCTACAACGTCAAGGGCCAATTGGTCAAGACCTTGGTAAATGATGAGATGCCTGCCGGGCCTCATAGCGTGGTGTGGAACGGCAAAGATATTAATGATAACGCTGTAGCCAGCGGAGTATATTTCTACCGCGTCAGCAGCCCCAATGCTACTCAAACCAAGAGAATGCTTCTGATGAAGTAAACAGTTGCGTTAGATGGCACTATGTGCCCTTAGTAAAACAAGGGGAAGGCTTTGCCGCCTTCCCCCGCTAAAACGAGGAAGAAGAACATGCGTTTTACCATACTGATACTGGTGGCACTGTTACCCTGCTTTGCCTTTTGCGCTACGCGGATCGTAAAGCAGGACGGTAGTGGGGACTACACCCATATCCAGGCCGCCCTTGATGTAGCAAGTCCAGGAGATACGGTCTTGGTCCATCCCGGACGGTACTTTGAGAACCTCACGATCCAAAGCAATGACATCAATTTGATGAGTCTGGAAGGAACTACGGCGGATTCCACCTACATTGCCTCCACTATAATAGATGGGAACAATATAAATCCCTGTATAATAATATCCCGATATGCATCTAATAACTCTATTAGAGGATTTAGTATTACAAAGGGAATGAGAAGCGGTGGTAACGGTGGGGGGCTATCCATCGGATTAGGTAGCACAACAAGTCTAACAAATTGTAGAATCTTCCAGAATCAAGCTCGAACAGGAGGGGGAATAGGTGTTTCTGGAGCAAGTTTAACTCTTCACGGCACATCGTTATACGCAAACAATGCATTTCAATTGGGAGGAGGTGTTTATACTTCAACAGGAGGTTCAACATACAACCTCACTTTCGACCCTATCAACCGCTGTTCAATCTATAATAACCGTGCCGGGGCGGGTCAGGATATCTATATTCAGCATGCCACAAGTGACCTGTACGTACCTTTAGATACTTTTTCCGTGGCAGAGCCTTCCAGCTACTATGCTATTTTTCTTAGCTCAAATCTTCCAGCAAATCAGATCCAATTCGATATCTGGGATGCTTATACCCAGGAGATAGATAGTGACCTTTATGTCTCGACGATTGGTGACGATACTAATGATGGACTCACTCCTTCCACAGCCCTAAAAACCATTCATGAAGCGATCTATCGGATTGCTCCGGATAGTTTGAACCAAAACACTGTACACATTTTACCCGGCGAGTACTCCCGCACTGATAACGATCAGATCTTTCCCATTGCGCTCAAAAGTTGGGTTATAGTGCAGGGTAGCGGGATTGATACCACTACTGTAATATGTGAACCGCACCCTGACATCCCCCTTGGCTATGGGTATGCAGACGTGGCGTTTTCAAACTTTACAGAATCTGTGATCAGAATGCAGGATTTGTCAATCACTACACGATATACTAGCGATAGTAGTGCAATTTTATTGTATAGGCTGGCCAGTTTAAACTTAACAAATGTTCGGATATATAACATAATGCCTAACACCATATCAGCTATACATGCTGCAATGCACAACGCGCATGAGAGTGTGTGGGATAACGTTACCATAGAGAATATTAATTCACCTGGAGCAGGGTTAGTCACCTTGCTTACATCGGATACACCTGATTGGGAAATGACAGCCATGTCCGGCAGAATCATAAACAGCACATTTCGAAATGCTGTATCAACCTACACATCATCATCTGTATGGGCGAATCCTTTAGTGAATATTAAGTGTGATGGAGAAGTAAGTTTTGAAAACTGTCAATTCAGCGATTTAACTATGCTTGATGATGACTCATTCGCCATCGCTATTGGTTGCGTTCAGTACCCCCAACAGCAGAATCATTTTTCATTTCGCAACTGCCTGTTTAGCAACAACGAATCCCAAGGCGGAGTAGCATTAATAGCCTCGTCCAACAACCCTCGCATCGATATCACAAACTGCACATTCGCTGGCAACCAGAGTGATGCTTATACTCTGATGGTTAATGGGGATGTGAATATCGTCAATTCCATTTTTTACAATGATACCCCCTATCAGATCAAAGTCAGTCCCATGGATGGCAATCCTAATGAGTATACTCATTTGAGTATTGATCATTCTCTCGTAAAAGATGGTATTAATGGGATTATGCCTTATCCGGTTCCGGGAAATACGATCAACTTCCTTCCCACAAGCATCAGTAGTAATCCGATATTTCTGGGAGGGGATGATATCCATGATCCGCTGTATTACAGTCTTTCTGCAGGATCGCCTTGCATCAATGGCGGTACTCCCGATACCACGGGACTAAATCTATTGCCTTATGACCTGGCAGGTAACTGGCGCATCTGGAATGGCAGGATCGATATGGGCTGCTATGAATATGGCTCTGCACCCTGGGTGGCAAATGATGATCCGGTGGTTCCCGTGCCGGAGCAGCTAACGCTTTATCAGAACTATCCCAATCCCTTCAATCC
>CAZSST010000147.1:0-5907 GCA_964609575.1 uncultured Candidatus Cloacimonas sp. | reverse complement strand
ACGCAGGATAACCGGGGAAACTTCTTGACATCCAGGCCATAACAAAATTTGTGAAAAACAAAGGAAAATCACTATAAATGAGGATGCTGCTGAGTAATACGATGGGAGAACATGAAGAAAGAACGCTTTGAGGCCTTTCTGGTCGCCAATGAAAAGCGGATTTTCCGCTATATCCTGAATTTATGCGGAAATGAGCAAGATACTTACGACCTCGTGCAAAGCGTGTTTATCGCCATTTATCAGAGTCTGGACCGCATCGACGAGGCCACCGCCCTGGCTTATACATACAAAACAGCGCATAATAAGTGCATGAGCCACATGAAGCAGCGTTCCCGCTATGTGAGTGTAGATCCCATCAAGTTCGTGAATATCCCCGATAAACCCGCTTCAGAGCCGGAACCGGATCACAGCGCCCTGCACAAAGCCGTGGCGGAACTCCCTCCCCGTTTGGCAGCAGTTATCCAGCTTCAGTATTATGATAATCTATCTTACAAGGAAATCTCTGACGCCTTGGGAATAAGCGTGAAGGCCGTGGAATCGCTTTTAGTTCGCGCCAAACGCATTCTTCGCAAAAAAATAATGCAGGAAAAAAGATGAGCATGAGTATAACAATCGGATGCACAAAAATCCTTTGTAACAGCATCCAAATATATGAAAGGAGCAGAAAATGAGATGCAGCACCGCCAAACGCTACATAAACCTCCAGCTCGACAGTGAGCTGAAGCCCAAGCATCAACACTCTCTGGATAAGCATCTGGCCGCGTGTTCTTCCTGCCGTATCTGGCAGACTGAAGAACAGAAACTGCATGGCCTGCTAAGCGCCAAGCCTGCTCCGGAATTACCTTCCTGGGTTCATGCCCGCATCATGGACAGCGTTCACCGTTTGGATAACAAGCGTCCCTCTTTTGCCTATAAACTCCGTCTGGCTACCGCGGGAGCTGCTATCGCGGTGGTGATAAGCACCTGGGCAGGAATGCAGATTGGCATTACCAGTTTTAAAAACACCAGCACCACCAATGATACTTCCATCGCTACGGTTTCCACCGATTTTGGCGAAAATACCATCCTGGAGAACTATCTGGTGATCGGAGAAAACTATGAATAAGCGCTGGCTGATAGCTCTTTTAATAATATCTTTTGCCTTCAATCTGGCAGTGGTTTTCAGCTTCGTCTATTTCAAAGTGATGATGCCACCTCCTCCACCTCCTCCTCATAAGGACATGCCTCATTTCTCCCCACGGGACAGGATTCGCACCCCCGATGCCGAAACAATAGCCCTGAATAGGAAATTCAATGAGCAGAAAATTGCCCTGATGGAAGAATTGGCCAAAGACCCGGTGAATGAAGCATCTATTGCCACAATCATCGATTCCTCCGTGGTAACCCAAAATATACTGGAACGCAGGCTGGGACAAAGACTGCTGGAAAACCGCCGTAAAATGACCGCCATAGAAGCCAAAGAACATTTTTTGAAACGCGCTGAGTTCCTGAGGAACCGCAATGCCAATAAACATCACAAAAGATCAAGGAGATAACATGAAAAAGATAATCCCCATCCTCAGCATTATGCTTCTGCTGGCAAGCCTCTTGCTGGCTCAAACCACCCCCCTGCACAAAACCCATGTGTCCAATAAACCCAGCGAACAATTCAATCCCAGTTTCCGCGAACGCCCCATGATGATGGAAAATATGCAAAACTGCATGGAAGAGCTACAGCTTACCGATAAACAAAGCGAAAAGCTGGAAAACCTCCGCAGTACCTTTGAGAAGACTCGCAACACCCTGCAAGCCGAAATAGATAACATCCAAATTGATATCGAAGCTGCCATGAAGGCCGAAAATTATAGTAAAGCCAAAGAACTTACCAAGCAATTAAACGCCAAGCAAAGCCAGCTGGAAGAAGCCCGCATCGATTTCCATGCCAATCGCATGAAAGAACTTAGCAAAGAACAAAAGGAAATAATGAAGAAGAATATGCCCATGATGATGGGACACAAAGGTTTCCCTATGGGGCACAGCATGCACGGCAATTGTGGGATGATGCAGCATAAGCAGATGATGCAAAAGGATGATGAAGGCTGCGGTAACTGCAACGAACACCAGAATAAGGGAGAAGGAAAACACCTGAATCCCGATTGCAAAGATAAGCAAGAAGCTAATAAATAATCCCTCCTCAGCAACACACAGACAAAGCCACGGGACACCCTTCCTGTGGCTTTTATCATTTGTGATGACGTAATGGCGGTTTCCAAACCGCCAAATGAGGTTTCAGGTGTCAGGTTTCAGGTGTCAGGTTTCAGGTTTCAGGTGTCACTTTGCTAATGGACAAGCTGCATGAACTGCGGATAATCGTGGTGGTCAGCGGGAAGTATGTAATTCTCCAGATTCAATTGCCCCATAAAATCAGCAAGGCGCTGCAGTACCGGAAATTCCGTATAGAAATGCCCGGCATCGATGATGGGGACGGGGCTTTCCAGATAGCTGTGATAGGAAACGTCGCCGGTGATAATCAGTTCCGCCTTGGCTGAGGCTATGCCAATTAGTGAAGCTCCCGAACCTCCGCAAATGGCGATGCGGTTGATCAGTGCTTTTTCACTTTGTCCCGCAGTCCACAGCCTCAGGTGATCGCAGCCCAGTTGCTTTTTCACGTGCTGTGCCAGGCTTTGCATGGATAGCGGGAAAGGCAATATACATACCAGTCCCAAGCCAGTTTCATCGTCAAGAACCTCGAGGATATCCATCTCCAGTTTGGCGGCAAGAGCGTGATTAACCCCTTGATCGGCTACGTCCAGATTGGTATGCAGGCTGATCACGGCGATCTTATTGGCTACCAGCTTCAGCAGCATCGGATCGGTGATATGCTTAAGGGGCTTGAAGATAAGGGGGTGATGGCTGAGAATAAGATTACACTTCTCCGCCAGGGCAGCTTCCACAGCGCTGGGGCTTACATCGAGGCTGATGAGGGCTTTCTTGATCTCCCAGGTGGGATCACCCAGCATCAGGCCTACGTTGTCCCAAGCCATGGCCAACTCAGGCGGGGCAATGCTTTCCAGATGAGTAAGCAGTTCATTTAGCAACATTACTTGCTTATTGCTCCCACAGGGCAGCCTTTCCATTTGCCGCTGCCGTCGATGCAGATGCCACATTCCACGCAGCGTACGGTGTCAATAACCGCTTTGCCTTTTTCCATGGTGATGGCATTTACGGGGCAATTCACCACACAGAGTCTGCAGCCTATGCATTTTTGGGGATTCACTTTTATTGTGGTGGTTTCGTCGTAATAATTGTAGGTGAGGCTATAGTCGCGCAGGCTCCAATCCTGGCCGTTTTCCACGTCTGGAGCCAGACGGGTTACCAGCACGCCTTGTTTTAGCGGAGCGCCTTCCACATAGAGGCTATCTCCTTCCACGAGGCTGATTCCCAGGCTATCCAGGGCCTCTTGGGGAGCCAATAGCAGACGGTGTTTGATGCCTTCTTCCAGAACATAGGGGATGCCATTTTCCACCAGGTAATGGCCACGATAGGCACGTACTTCGGCTTCGATATCAAAACCGTAATTCGGCGAAGTTGCCATGAGGACTATGGCAGCCAAAATCAGCAGGGGGATTATAATAAGCGCTTTTTTCATATCAGATTCTCATCTTCCTTTGCTTTCAGGTAATCTACTATTTTTTTCACGTCTTCGGCTTTATCTTTGGCACAAATCAAAATTGCATCGGGGGTTTCCACCACGCAGATACTGTCCAGCCCCACCACAGCAGTAAACTTGGAGGTGCGGAGATAGTTGTTTTTGGCATCTATGGCGATGCCGGAAGAGGCGAAATAATTATCTTGGGGATCGGCAGGAGTAATCTCGGCCAGGGCTTTCCAACTTCCCACATCGCTCCAGCCGATGGAAATGGGGATTACGCCACGATTTGCTGCCCTTTCCATGATGCCGATATCGATGGGTAGCTTGGGCATTTTTATATACAATTCACGCAGGTCGGCATCAAAGCCCTGGTTTTCCCAAATGAGGCCAATCTGCCTGGAAATTTCGGCTGCTTCGGGCAGATGCTCCTTAAAAGCAGCATCGATGGCGCTAATACTCCAGCAGAACATACCGCTGTTCCAATAGAAATTACCCTGGCTGATGAAGCTGGCAGCAGTGGCGGCATCAGGCTTTTCCTTGAAGCGGGTTACTTCATATACGTCTCTGTTCAGCTTGCTTCCGGCTTCGATGTAGCCATAGCCGGTGGCCGGATAATCGGGAACGATGCCAAAGGTGATCAAGCGTCCTTGTTTTGCTTCAGATTGGGCAGGAATGAGAGACCTGTGAAAAGCATGAACGTCGCTGATAATGTGATCTGCAGGTAGCACCAGCATTACTTCGTTTTCAGAATATCGCAGTTTTAGATATTCTACGCTTAGGGCAATGCAGGGGGCGGTGTTCATGCCAAAGGGCTCGATAATAATGTTCTCTTTGGGGAGCAGGGGCAGGTGTTTTATCACCAGTTCGCGCTGGTCTTGCGTGGTAACGATGAATACATCCTGCAGGGAAATCTTGGCCAATAGGCGCTCCACGGTCTTTTGCAGCATGGAGATCTGGCCTTGCACGCTGATAAATTGCTTCGGAAAAGCCCTGCGGCTAAGCGGCCAGAATCTGGTTCCAAAGCCTCCAGCCATAATGAGTGCGATCATTGCGACACCACCTGTATATCTTTGGGATATGTGTAGTTCCAAACTCCAGCGGGGATGCCAGCATTGGTTTTGATGCCGCTGAAGGCATAGCTGACTTTGTTACCGCTGGCATCGGTATAGGATAAACTGCTTACGATGCCGGTTTTATTATTTACTGTGGCCGTAAGTTGGCTTATCAAGGGGTCTTTGGCGGGGCTAAGCTTCACGGTGCTGAGATTGCCTTTGGTAGAGGTAATCTGCACTTTGGAGCGTCCCCAATAGTGTTGCAGAATTTCCAGGGGATTCATTTTGCCGAATTCGGGACGTATTTGCGAACGGAACACAGTTTTGCTTTGCGCATCATAGAGGTCCACACTACCTCCCGAAATGTAAAGCCGCTGTACATTGGGGTGAGAAAAATGCATCAGCATGCGGCCTGGAGTGAAATAGAGCTTACCCTGGTAGCTGATGCTTCTCTTTATTTGAGCATAGTAATTATCCTGTTTCACTTCGGCCTGAAAGCTGCTAAGCTTGCTGTAACTGCTGCTAAGCTTGCGATATAGCTCGTTTGTGGTGATTCCCTGCGCCAGGCTGTAAAGGAGCAGGAACAGGGATAAAATAAGGCTAATCTTCTTCATTTATCACTCCCAGGCGCATCAGGTCTTCGCGGCTGGCCAGCACATCGCGGGATTTGCTTCCCAAATGTGGGCCGATGATGCGAGCCCGTTCCAAAAGGTCAATAAGGCGTCCCGCACGGGCATAGCCTATTTTAAAGTGGCGTTGCAGCATGGAAACCGAGGCCGTTCCGGAGGAGACGATCACCCTTGCAGCCTCGGGGAAGAGGTCATCGTCATAGTCAAACATATTTATCTGCTCGCTGTCATCTACTTTCAGGCTGAAATCCTGCTTGGGCTTGGGCTGCATGGCCAGAAAGTCACAAACGCGGGCAATTTCATGATCGGATACATAAGCGCCGTGAATGCGCTCTGAAACAGCCTTTCCAGGAGGCAAAAAGAGCATATCGCCATTACCCAGAAGGCGTTCCGCACCTATCATATCCAGAATCACGCGGGAATCCACCCGGGATGAAACCTGGAAGGCAATGCGGGCAGGGAAATTTGCCTTGATGATACCGGTGATCACCTTAATCGAAGGACGCTGCGTGGCCAGGATCAAATGGATGCCCACGGCACGGGCCATTTGCGCCAAACGCGTGATGGGCAGCTCGATATCCTTGCCGCTGGTCAT
>CAZSST010000146.1:0-6067 GCA_964609575.1 uncultured Candidatus Cloacimonas sp. | reverse complement strand
TGCCGGGCGGCATCCCCACTGCTCGGAGGGCATTCTATGTAGGGTCTGTAGGCTGAATACATAGATAATGAGTTCCGCTTTTGTGTCAAGAACAATTTTACGTTTTTGCTCATAATCATCGAATCAGCTTTTCAACAAAACCCTATTTCGTTATTATTAGCTTGCTCTTATGAGTTTTTCCAGCACTGGAAATTTGGATTAAATACAAGCCGCTTGTGGTAGAATTTCCATTCAGGTCTCTGCCGTTCCAGGTAAATATCTGCTCTTTCCCTTTCTGGGAGCAGGCGCGTTGTTCATGTACCAGTTGTCCCTTGATGTTGAATATTTTCAACGTGCTTGCATCGTTTATTTTAGAAGCATAGGCAATATTGATCTGAGCGCTCCGCTGTAAATTGAAGGGATTGGGATAAACCGCCGTGATTCCTTCTACCTCAGGAGCATACTGATCGCTATTTGCCGAAGAAAGCACTTCCACCTGCCACCAGGCGTTATCCGGAGGAGCCATTTGCATATTGGGAGGATTGGCATTATCATAGGCAATGAAGCTGTAATACAAATACTCATCCTGGGGCTCAAAGGCGGTGTAAAACTCGAAGCTGTACATGTTACCACCCAAATTATCCATGGGGATTTGCAGGCTGGGGCCATTATCGATGCGGTAACGGAACAACACCTGGCTAACCGCGATATTGTCCGTAACCGTGGCAATAAAACTAACCGGCTGGGCTTGATTGGCTATGGTGGTAAGAGGCGTATGGGTAATCACCGGAGCTTCCATGTCCGGCTGGATAACAAAGAGATGGGGGTCCAGAGCTGCATACACAGGATGGTCATAGCTCCGTCCCGATTGATCGGCTGCGTGGATATAGTAACGAATCGTATCTCCCGCGGCGTAGCCAGAAATCCATCCGGAATAGCTATTGCGGTTCTGAGGAAGCAGCATGCTGCGTTGCCAGGGGCCATTGGCGATTTTGTAGGATATAAAAAGGGAATCAGAATATAGAGATTGGCCGCTATGGGCTATGATATCCACGCTAAAATCAAGACTATCTGCAGGATCAACGATTCCATGCCTGGGAATATGAGCCAGATGTAGCATATTTTTGTCTGGAATTTCATGGGTGCGGCAATGCAGCGCATCGGTGGATTCCCAAGGAGCAGAACCGGATTGGGGAACTCCAATAACTTCATAACCCGGCATGGCATCGCGATAAACCTGCAGCGCCGCAGCGTCATAAGCACCACCCACCGTGGGGACAAACACCCGCTTATTTAGTATTAAAGAATTTGTATATGGCTGGTTGGAAGGCGTATTAACCCTATAAACCCGGTAGGGATAGCCCCAGGAACAATTATGAGTGGCAAAGTAATTAGCTGCGGCTTCGATCTCATCATATTGCGCATGACTGGTAGGCACACTACGTACCAGAACCTTATCCGGAGCCAGCAGCTTTGCCCAGCAATCGATATGATCGATATAGGTATTATTGGGATCGGCGATCACATGATAGCTTTCCAATCCCAAATAGTCGTGCATCTTGGTATTAACATTGGTTTGGTTGTTGCCATTCTCCTCATACACCAGGGTAGTTTGCATTCCGGCAGCAATTCCGTCGTTCATGTAATTTCCGCCGGTTTGTTGCAGATTCATCCCATAGTAATTCCAGTTTTGCTGCGTGGCAAAGAGCTGCGGAATCATGTTATCATTGGGACGGGGACGATTGTACACAAAATCCATCACCGAGAAAATTCCATTGCCGTCATACACGAACCAGGGGCCATAATCCCTTGTCCAATATGAATCGGTGGCAGCATTCATAAAGCTCACATTAGCCATATTCACCCCAGCGTTGTTAAAGGCACTGGTTGCAGCATTTTGCTGACTGCTGCTAACGATGCAAATCACCTGAGCGGTATTGGCCAATTGTACTACCAACGATACCGGAATCCCCAGGGGATAACGGATCAAAACATGGGATGCCGGTTCAAATTCTGCCACCGGACGTACCGGAGCAGGTGGGGGCGGAGTTTCCGTGAAACGAAGTTCCGGATAAGTAAGATCCGCGGGTAAAACCTGATGCGCAAACATCGGTACGATGCACAGCAGCATCATGCCCCACAAGAGGATAAGCGACTTGGTTCGATAAATCATTTAGGGTATACTCCCATCACGTGGATTTCAATGCCGAAGCAGAATACAATTTTCAAGCCGAAATTTCAAAAAACTTTCATTTGGGGATCACGTAAGACGGATTGTAGCAGCTTGTGGATAAAAATCCTCAGAGCTTTACGTATCGCCGCAGATTGGTATTGACAAAGTTTCCGCAGCAAAGAAAAAGGAGAAAAAACGTGTGGAGACTTATCATGTCCTACAAAAGATTGTACATTGCATGCCTGATGGGGATTCTGGCAGGGGTTATATGCTGCTTGATGTCTGCCAGTGGGGGCCCTTTGTCTCTGAAGCTAATGGCCAATATCTTCAGCGGCCGGGTATTGATCGGTTTTGCCATTGGCATCAGTGGCTGGAAAATGGCTTGGTGGCTTCATGGCATATTAATGGGCCTGATTGTAAGCATTCCTGCGGGTTTTGGTGCCATGATGGGTGCCAGTCCTGAATTTGGGAAGTACGAATTACTTTTTTGGACGATTGTGATGGGAATGATCTATGGCTTTGTGATTGAACTGGTTACCACTGTGCTGTTTAAGGCGAAGCAGCCTTAGAGTGCCAAAGTACCGAAGTGACACAGTGCGGAAGTGCCAGAGTTTTTAAGTAGCATAGATATAAGGAAACAGATTTTATGATCTATAGCATCGCATCGCTGGCAGGATTGTACCTTAGCTGGGTGAAGGCTTATCCGATTCTTTCGGCGATAATCCAATTCGCCATTCTGGGAACCTTGGGAGAAATCATCTCCAAATGGGTGATCCAGAAAAACTTCCGCTATCCCTTCACGCTTTTTCAAACCATCTGGAAAATGCTCGTTTGGGCAGTGCTGGGTGTAGCAATTAAGTACGCTTTCAAAGGATTCAGCGGCTATGTGGAATACCTGCAGG
Organism: uncultured Candidatus Cloacimonas sp.; assembly: GCA_964609575.1. GTDB lineage: Bacteria > Cloacimonadota > Cloacimonadia > Cloacimonadales > Cloacimonadaceae > Cloacimonas. The sequence goes on along the minus strand of CAZSST010000146.1, from coordinate 3,013 downwards.
AACATCATATGCTGCCATATTTCACAAAGTTTGGTCAGGCAGCCGCCATCTCCATCGCCATGAACCTGCAGTTTGGCGTGTTTCTGGTTTTGATTCACCGTTTATTGGACAATCTTGGGGATGGAATTGTAAACTGGAAGGGCATTGATAAAAGCCTGATGTCACTCTTATGGTTCTGGATTCCAGCCCACACCATCACTTTTATGCAGGCGGACGATCTGCGAATTGGTCTGGCTGCCTTGTGGTCTTTGATGTTGGGACTTATTCTGGGCTTATTCAAACGAAAATAGGATTACACATGAAACAGCTTATTTGCATTTTACTTGCCTTTATCACCCTTAATCTGCTGGCTACAGCCATTCCCCTCAGCGAAGCCAGAGAATTAGCCGAAGCAAGGCTTACCGAGCTCTACCCCAATCATCATATTGCTTCTTTTGAGACACTTACTCCGGCTACGGAACCCCTGGCCTACGTTTTTCACCTTTTGCCCCGTGGTTATATGGTTATCGGTGCCAGTAACGAACTTCCTCCCCTTATGGCCTATTCGGGTACTTCTGCATTTCGGGCAGATGACGGCACCAACATTCTGGAAGAACTGCTATGCCACGATTTGACGCAGCGTTTGGCTTGTGCAGCAGATAGAGATGCCAATCAAACCGCCTGGGCTGAAGCCTTTAACCATACCCGCTTTCAGCAATGGCCTCCGGCAGGATATTCGCCCACGGAAGGCTGGCTGAAAACCAATTGGACGCAAAGCGCGCCCTATAACTGGATGGTACCCCTGGATCCCAATAATAATCAACGTAGCGTTGCGGGCTGCCCTGCCGTGGCGATGAGTATGATCGTGAATTTTCACGCAGCATTAAACGGTACCCGCTTGAATGATAATGACGATTATCACCACCAGTACAATGGCCGCAATTACTGGATAGATAATGACTTTGCTACTCTGGGCTTTCCCTCCTTTCCCGTCTTGAATACCTATCTGGACGTGCTGAATCACCGCTTCCGTTATGAGGAAGAGCTCTCTGACAGTCTGAAAGCCGCATTGATTTTTGCCACAGGCACGGCTTTAACTCAGGTTTATGCCTCCGATGGCTCCGGTACTTTTGGAGTTAATCAGGCCTTTGCCGCCTTTCAACGCTTCAATTTCCCGGAGGTGGAATTGTTAAATGACGCCGCCCCGGATCTCTACTCTCGCATGGAAGCCAATATAAAAAACGCACAACCGGTTCATCTGGCAGTGGTTACTCCGGCTTGGGATATGGGGCATAATGTGGTGGTAGATGGCTTTAATACAGAAAACTTTTACCATCTCAATTTCGGTTGGGGCGGTCAGTATAACGGCTGGTATCTGCTGCCTTCGCAAATCCCCTATGGGCTTACCGTGGTGGAAGGAGCAATCGTGGACATCGCTCCCTATCAATATGCTTTAAGCGTTCCCGATACCCTTGTTTTCAGCGGAACTGGCACCCAAAGCCTGGAACTGGTAAACCTGCATAATGGCCCCATCGTGGTGGAAAATCTGCTATTGGCTCCGGAACTGAATCCTCAGGAATGGAGCATTACTCCCTTGCAAACTCTGCCTGCTACCATTGCCGAAAATGGCCTTTTCAGCGCAACCATCAGCTATAATCCCCGGTCTGCGCGTGAACCGCAAAGCTCTTCATTTCGGGTGATTTTGGATGAAGCGGCCATGAATATTCCCCTGCGCTATGAACCAAACACCGCTGTGGATGATATGTCTGCGCCAGCAGCTCTTTTGGAACTGCAAGTAAGGCCCAATCCCTTCCGCAATGTGGCAAACCTGAGTTTCCAAATGGATAGAACAGCCACGGCAGAGCTGATTATCTATAATAGCCGGGGTCAATTGGTTCGCAGCTTGATCGCCTCGCAGCTTAGCAAGGGTGAGCATATTATCAATTGGGATGGTCGGGATGATGGTGGTAGAACCTGTGCATCGGGGATCTACCTTGCCCGGTTGCACACTGCGGATAGTAGCATAAGTGCCAAATTGTTGCTGCTGAAGTAAGATGGCACAGCTATCCGCCAGCACGATCCGAATTATTGAGATTATCAAAGCGATCCCCCCAGGCAAGGTGATGAGCTATGGGCAAGTGGCTGCTGCTGCGGGAATTCCCTGTGGCGCGAGGATGGTGGTGCGAGTGCTTAATTCTTCCAGCACCAAGTACGATTTGCCATGGTGGAGAGTGCTGCGAGCTTCGGGGGAAATTGCTTTGCCGGAAGGTGGGGGAAGGGAAGAACAAGCTTCCCGTTTGGAGCAAGAAGGGGTGATCTTCAAAGCGCCATGGACCGTAGATATGGATAGCTGCGGAGCGTAATGGCGGTTTCCAAACCGCCAAAACCGTAGTGGCGGACTCCGATCCGCCATAATCGTATTGGCGGTTTCCAAAACGCCATAATCGTATTGGCGGTTTCCAAACCGCCATATACCCGCTAACCACCATCATCCGCCTTCAATTCTTTTTTTAAACCACAGAGAACACAGAGACAAATATCATACTCTCACTGCTTCCTAATCCCCCCTCCAAGCGATCTTCATGGCTCATTCACATGGCTGGAGTCGATGCCGTCTATGACAATTCCAGGCTATCTCCCTGGTTAATGACGGCATGGTCTACAGCAAATACTACCATGCTCCCTGTGTAGTCCATTTGGCCATCAAACTGTGAACACACATATAACTTGGATAGGCCAAATCGACTCCACCAGATTAGCCGTGTAGCTTCAGCCACACAGTTAATGTGTTTAGCTCGATGCCGCTGGGTAATGCTGTTTGAATCTCCATCCTTAATCGCTGTCCATGCGATGACCATGCGATGCCCGGGCAATTGCATGGTGGTCGTATGGGTAAGATGTAAGATTTACGATTTAAGATTGACGATTTATGATTCAGGATGTACGATTTGGACAGATTGTGTTTCACCTTTCCACTCTTCCACCTTTCCACTTTTTTCTGGCAGTGTTTACAGCTATGGCGGTTCGGAGACCG
>CAZSST010000145.1:2551-6264 GCA_964609575.1 uncultured Candidatus Cloacimonas sp. | reverse complement strand
CAGAATCAAGAATGCATAGGAGCTCGCTGTGCAGAGGGGTTCCCCCTACATGTATTGGCGTATTCGGAGACAAATAGAGAGGAGAATTTTCCCTTAGAAATTCGTGCTCTAACTTCTGATGATACAGAAATCACTCTAAAAACGAATGCGGTATGGGACGAGCATGGAGCTGAGGAAGCGAGTATGCTAAATCCAGAGATATTAGGGTTTAGACACTTGTCACTAAGAGAAGGGGACCAAATTCCTACTGTGTTATCAATGAGCAATAATTACCCCAACCCATTCAATCCCAGCACAACTATCAACTATGCCGTACCTCAAGCAGGAAAGGTAAAATTGGAGATATACAATCTCAGAGGTCAGAAAGTAAAGGTACTTGTTAATGAACAAATACCTCTTGGTCTGTATAAAGCAGTATGGGATGGGAAAGATCGGAACAACAGAAGTGTAAGCTCTGGAATATATTTCGCTAAGCTTGAACACAATAATAAAACCAAAATCCAAAAAATGGTTTTAATGAAATAGTATCAACCGTAGTGGCGGTTTTCAAAACGCCATTAAGCATACATAGGTTAATGGACTAAATAAACGCAGGGGCGACCAGCAGGTCGTCCCTGGCTTTTTTACCTCAAAAAGGAACACCTTCATAGTATATCCAAACATGCTTCCGCACTTTGGCACTCCAAAAAAATCTATTGACAAAAGACAAGCAATATTCAAAGCTTGAAAAAGATAGTAACATACTGGAGGAAAAAATGATAGAACTACGTCAGATATGGCATTGCCCGATTTGTGGGAATGTGGTGGAAGTGGTTTTTGTTGGTGGTGGCGAATTGGTTTGCTGCGGGCAACCGATGAAGCACTTGGTTGGCAATACCGTAGATGCCGCCAAGGAAAAGCACGTTCCCGTAGTAACCGATCTGGGCGACAAAATTGAAGTAAGCGTGGGCAGCGTGGCTCATCCCATGGAAGAGAAGCACTATATTGCTTTTATCGAAGTGCTCACTGAGAAGAAAGTGTATCGCAAAGAACTGAAGCCCGGCATGGAACCCAAATGCAAGTTCCCCGTGAAAATGGAAAAAGTGCTGGAAGTGCGTGAATACTGTAACTTACACGGACTGTGGAAAGTATAATAAGGAGAGATAGAAAATGTCGTTCAAAGAAACCCGAACCGCAGAAAACCTGATGAAATCATTTGCCGGAGAATCCCAAGCCCGGATGCGTTACATCTATGCTGCCAAAACAGCCAAGAAAGAAGGCTACGAGCAGATCTGCAATCTCTTCACCGAGACTGCCGAAAACGAGAAAGAGCATGCCAAGGTGTTCTTTAAGCATCTGCTGGCTAACGGTATGGAAGGCCAGATGATAAATTTGATGGCATCATATCCCGTGGCCTGGAGCCCCGAAAGTACCTTGAAAAATCTGGAATATGCCGCCAATGGTGAAAAGGAAGAATGGACCGAGCTCTATCCTATGTTTGCCGAAATTGCTGAGGAAGAGGGATATAAAGAGATCGCCCTGTCCTGGAGGTTGGTGTCCAAAGTGGAAAAAGAGCACGAAAAGCGGTTCCGCAAGCTGTATGACAATATCAAAAACCTGAAAGTATTTGCCAAAGACGAGAAGCTCTTCTGGAAGTGTTTGAATTGCGGATACATTCACGAGGGAATGGAAGCTCCCAAAATTTGTCCTTGCTGCAATCATCCGCAGAGTTATTTTGAAGTACATAAGGAAACTTATTAAGTAAGTACAAAGCAAGGAGGAGACCATGCAAAAATATCAGTGCATCGCCTGCGGGTGGATTTATGATCCGGCTGACAACGATAACATTCCTTTTGAACAACTTCCCGATGATTTTGTTTGCCCGGAATGCGGCGTCGGCAAAGACATGTTCGAACCGCTAGACTAACAAAAAGATAATGGCCGGATTTAGCAAGCCTGAATCCGGCCAGATTTCTAAGTAGGGAATGTGAGTAAAACAGCCAAACAAAGGATGTTGAGGAATCATGAATATTCAAGACTATAACGCCATATTGGATTTTGCCGTAGCCAGAGAGCAGGAAGCGGTGAAGTTTTATCGGGATTTGCAGGAGGAAGCCAAATTCCAGGAACATGTAAGCATGCTTAAAGACTTGGAAGCCATGGAAATGGGGCATATCGTGGTGATCGAAAAGCTGCGTCAAACCGGAGTGAACGAAGCCGATATCCAGAAAGTTCCGAATCTGAAGATTAGCGAATACATTACTGCAGAACCTGAAGAACTGGACCTTAGCTATCAGAATATCCTGATAAAAGCCATGAAGCGCGAAGAAGCCTCCTTCAAGCTCTATTCCGAGATGAGCCTGAAATTTCCCGATGCAGAAATCGCCACCCTGTTCAGGCGTTTGGCCGCTGACGAAGCCAAGCACAAACTAAATTTTGAAAAGCTTTACGACGATTGGATCAGCAAAGGCAATTGAAACTCGCTCTGGACACCACCCTCAGCTCCGGCTCGATCGCCTTGACTGCTGGGGAAAGGATTTTATACTCTGCGTTCTTTGATATCCGCATCACGCATAGCGAAACCCTGATGCCGGCCATAGATTATGCTTTGAAGTTCTGTGGCCTATCGCGGGAAAAACTGCGGGAAATATATGTGTGTATGGGTCCCGGTTCGTTTACGGGACTAAGGATAGGATTGGCCACGGCCAAAGGGATCGCCTTCGGACTAAATCTTCCCCTCTACGCCTGGTCTTCGCTGGAGCTGGCAGCGCTTGGAGCTTCGGGCTTGGGCAAGCCCATTCTGGCAGTTATCGATGCCAAGATGAAGGAAGTGTATTACGCGCTGTACGATAGTGAGCTAAAGGAGTTGATCGCTCCACAGGTAGGCAAGCCGGAAGCTTTGGCAGCGTTGGAGATGGATGATTTCATCCTCTGCGGAAGTGGCACGGGATTGGTTTCGCCCATCCTGCAAAAGGCAAAGAAGTATGTTTACCAGCTTGATCCGCTGTATCACATTCCCAATGCGGCAGGGCTGTTCTCCCTGGGGAAAAAGCTTCCGGAAAAGCTGATCCCACAGGACCTTGCTGCGTTGGAACCCCTCTATGTAAGGGATTCCACCGCACAGATCAAGAAAAAACAAGGCTTATAATTTATCTTCCTTCATGTATAGCGCTCCAGCAAAGCAAAGCTGGGTGCAAAGCGAACATCCCACGCATTTGTCGGTATCGATTTTTGGATAACCTTCCTCATCCAGGCTGATGGCCAGATAGGGACAACGGGTGCAGTTCCCACACTTTTGGCATAAATCCCTGGATAAAGTGGAGCTCTTGCTCTTCTTGGGTAAATCCATGAAATCGGTTATGGGATGGGGCTGAGCGATGCCGATCAGTTCTTGCACACTCTTTATCCCCCGTGCTTCCATAAGGTGCGAGAGTCCCATCTTCAGTTCGTCGATGATGCCATAGCCAAAGCGTTCCACTATGGTGCAGTATTGCACATTGCCAGCTCCCAAAGCCAGGAAATTAGCTGCATCAAGGTAGCTCATGGCACCACCATTCCCGGACACAAATACCCCCATCTTGCAAGCTCTGGCCAGGCTTAGATAGCTGATATTAAGCGCTCCCTCGCCGCTCATGCCCACGATGATGCCTTCGTCCCAGGGCTTCGCTCTTTCCCGGAATGCCAAAGTGGGGAAGGTATTGGCCAGGGTAACGCCTGCTTTCTTGCCGGGATAC